>PLSY01000098.1:0-493 GCA_003164275.1 Acidimicrobiaceae bacterium
GGCTGCTCACCGCGGTGGTCTCGGTGACGGGAGGCGACCGCTTCGTATTCTCCGGCCCTGACGAGCAGGCGGCACAGATCAGCCAGTGGGGCGAGGTGCTGAAGTCCATGGCGGCCGAGGGCCCAGGCCTGCGGCGTCTGCAGTGGGTCGAACGGGCCACCCCTCAGCCCTCGACCGTGCAGTCGGACTGGTCGGCCGTGGCGATGGACCAGGTGTCGACCGAGGAGTGGGACGACTATCAGTCGCTGCACGCGTCCATCGGCACCGCTGCCATCCACCACGACATCTACCTCGGCGCCCAGGTGGAGACCGAGACCAGCGGGGCTGATGCATTGTCCGAGGCCGTCGCTGAACTGGCTCAGCTCTGCGAGCACCTGGTGGCGATCGGTCTCCGGCCGAGAGTCCTCTCCCGCCGGGGAGCGGCTGCCGTCCTGCGCCAGTGGGCCGATCCGACGACGGCCGAGCGCTTGGCCCTCTGGGGCGAAGGGTCGAT
>PLSY01000098.1:519-2700 GCA_003164275.1 Acidimicrobiaceae bacterium
CGCTGCTCGCCACCGCCGTGCCGGGATCGGTCCGGACGGTGTCCATGCACCTGGAGGCCGTCTCCACCGAGCAGGCCTTCGCCGAGGTCCGCGATGCTCGGACCACCGGAGGGATGGCCCAGCGCAAGCGGGACGAGAAGGGGATCATCACTACCGAGGAGGAGGAACGCCGGGTCGACGAGGCCCGCTCCCGCGAACGGGAGCTGACCCGGGGGTTCCGTCAGCACCGGATCGCCGGCCTGGTCATGGTGTCCTCTCCTGCAGAGGACACAGCCGCCCGGGCTTGGCGCCACGCCGAGCGCAAGGCCACCGAGTGTCACCTCGACCTCCGGGAACTGCACGCACGGGGTCACGAGGGGTGGGCCGCCACCCTGCCTCTCTGTCGTCTGCAGTTCTCGAGGGGGCTGCTCTGATGTTGCGACTCCCACCGATGTCGGTCACCACCAGGCACTCGGCCTCCGCCTACCCCTTTCAGTGCCAGGCCGGGCTGCCGTTGGTCGGGCCGATCATCGGCCAGGAGGTCCTCGGCCAGGGCATGTTCTGTTACGACCCGTTCTGCCTCTACGAGACCGAGACACTTCTCTCCCCGTGCATGTTGGTGTCGGGGAACAAGGGCTACGGCAAGTCCGCCTTCGTAAAGGCCTACCTCCACCGCCAGGCCATGGCCGGCAAGTGGATGGCCATCCTCGACCCGAAGGGCGAATACCTGGACCTGGCCGAGCGGGACCAGCTCTCGGTCCTGGCTCTGCGCCCGGGCGGACCGGTACGGCTCAATCCGCTCGAGGCCGGGCCCGACGCCGTGGCCATGGACCCATCACCCGTCGGCACAGCATCTGATGATGTCCGGGGTCGTCGCATCGGGGTGGTCATCGCCCTGGCCGAGTCGGCTACCGGTCGCCCGGTCACCAGCGACGAGCGCTCAGTCGTTACTGCCGCCTTGATGAAGCTGGAGCGACGGGCTACCGGTCGTAGAACGCTGCGTGACGGACCGACACCGTCTGCACCAACACTTCCTGGACCAACACTTCGCCACGTGATGGACCTGCTGATGGAGCCGACCCAAGGCATGGCCACCGAGCTCCGCACGGACGCCGTCAGCCTGGCCACCGACGCCCGTTCGGTGGCCCGAGGGCTCCACCGCCTGGTCGAAGGGGATCTGGCCGGGATGTTCGACGGGGAGTCGACGGCCACGGTCGACTGGTCCGGTCCGGGGATCGTCGTCGATCTGTCCGCCGTGCTCCAGTCGCCGGCCTTCTCATCCATCCTGGTCTGTGCCGGGGCGTGGTTGGCCCAAGTGGTGGCGAGGAAGGACCGCCAACGGATCATCGTCGTCGACGAGTGCTGGAAGGCCATCCGTGACGCAGGCTTCGTGGCCTGGGGGGAGGAGACTCAGAAGCTCTCCCGTGGCTATGGCGTCCAGTTCGTCACCATCGTCCAGCGGATATCCGACCTGGCCTCCCAGGCCGACGACGGGACCGCCACGGCCAAACGGGCCCAGGGGTTCGTCACCGAAGCCGAGACCAAGGTGACCTTCAACCTGTCCGGGGGAGAGGCCCGGGCCTCCCGGGACGTCATGGACTGGACCGAATCGGAGACCCAGCTCGTGCCCCGGCTCCCCCGGGGACGGGCGTTGTGGCGGGTCGGTGAGCACGGCGCCATCGTCCAGACCATCCTGTCGCCCCGGGACATCGCCATGTGCGACAGCAATCAGGCCATGCGGCGCGACAGCAACCAGGCTCTGGGGGGCCACCGGTGACTGTCGGGAAGGCGCCGCGTGTGACCTGGTCACGACTTGGGATCGCGCTCTCGATTGGGCTGGTGGTCTTCGGCGTGGTCGATGCCTCTCTCCCCCATTCCACCCCTCCCAGCCCCTCGGTCTCCCGGGTCGGACCAACGACCAGCCCGAACGCTCACGTGGCCACTGCACGGTCGAAGTCGGGAACGGCCATGCCGTTGCGATCAGTGCCGTTGAAATCACAGGCGGACGCAACGGCCCAATCGGTGGCGGAGCGATTCGTCGTGGCCACGGACACCACCGATCCGACCCACCCCGAGGGCGACGCAAGCGAACGAGCCCTACTGGCGCCTGGTCTGGGTGTGCCCCGCCAACTGACGTGGCCGGAGGCCTGGGTGGCGGAGGGCCGCCGAACGACGGTGGTGCTCGACCCACCCGGTCCCGCC
>PLSY01000068.1 GCA_003164275.1 Acidimicrobiaceae bacterium
CCGTCCTGGCCGAGATCGACGCTGCATTGGATGCCAACACGGGTCAGCTCGGTGAAGTTTTTCGGCTCCTAAAGGAAGGAGCACAAAACAACAGAGAGATCGTTGAGCTTGGTGGGGCGGCAAACGAAGGTGCCGTGTGGAGTATTCGGCGTTCGTTGACAGCCATTCGTGAAGCATCACTCCCGACAGCACCATCGGTCGCCAGGCAGTGTGCCAGCCGAACTCGCAGTTTGCTGAGGACTCCCTCGCTCTCCACCGACGCAGTTCAATACCTCAATGGACTAGTTGAAGCTCTGGATGCTTTGACATTCGACGAGGATGCACAGGCTCAGGAAGTTGCCGACCTTGAAGACAAGTCACAGAAGCTTGAAGCTTCGATCGGAGATCTGGCCGGCATCTACGTTTGGTCGCTCCCTACCTTCCAACGCGTACCGCAGAAGGTCGACCCCGACCGGTATTGGTTCAAAATTGGGAAGACAGTGCGATCCGCCGACGGACGAATCGTAGAGCAGGTCCGCCAAACAGGACTTCCCGAGGACTACGTCCTCTTTCGGGTGTATGTCCCCCCATCGGGAAACGTCCAGGAAGCGGAGGCTCTATTCCACTCGACACTTGTTGAGTTTGGCCATGCTCGCACGTCGGGGAGGTACGAGGGACGTGAGTGGTTTGCCACAACGTTGGAAGCACTTGACAAGCTTGCGGCCATTCTGGGCTACGAGATCAAGAAGGCCGATGGCCCGAAGGATCCTGATTGAATCGGGCTTCACGACTCCACAACTTCTGGGCCAGCCTCAGCTCGAGGGCCGAGAGCCAATGGGCGTAGCCACTGTGTCAGGACTGGTCACGGCGACCACCCACACCCTCGCAGCGGGGTGGGTGGACCTGTGCAACGAGCCTAAGGAGCATTCAGCCACTATCGGGAACTCCAATGATGCATGCCGACACTCGCTGGTCGAGGGGCGTCGCCACTGGCAGGTCCAAGAATGCCGATACCACCACGTCGTACGGAATGGGGTTTGCAATCAGCCGAGGCTGGATGTCCCGCAACAGGATGTACCGGGACTTGCGGGTCTCCGCCCTGTGCGCTTCGAACACGGGTGCGATGAGCTCCAGCCAGCGCTCCGCCACAAGGTAGGGATCGACCGCAGGCACAGTTGGCGATGCCAGCTGTTCGAGGACGAGCCAGTCGGCAGCGCGGGTCTCCCTGCGATCGCGCCTCTCTTGATTGGCCCAGGCCTGGACCACCACTGACATCTGCTCGAGTGCTCGGAGCATTCGTCGAGGAAGTAGTTGCTGCTCCGCCGCCGTTGCTGCGTCGAGGAATCGATTCAGCGATGTCACAGCAGCCTCATCGAGTGCGCATTTGGGTGGATCGTCGGCTAGGAGATCACGGAGTCGTGTCGCAATGTCGCTGAGATCGGTCACGCACTGGTTCGACAGTTCGGGGTCGATGAGTATCCAGCGCGGTGCACCGTGGGCAATGGCTGCCACCGAGAGGAATGCCCATGGCCGCTGTGATCGGAGGGGGGTCACCCTTGCGACCACACGGTTCCGACTGTCCCGGTAGTGGTCGTAGGTGTCTCTCGTAACCAGCGGATCGGAGCCATAGATCATCTGGCGGACTGGGTCGAGGGCGTCTTGAATCCCATCCCAAGGCCTTGGATCGGCCGTATCCAGCTCCGCGATCTGCGCCTTCACGGAGACAACGCTCGTGTCCTCCACGGCCGCAGTGAAGTCGGGCAGGCGGAGGTTGGAGCCAAGCAGGTCCTCGCTCTCCCGCGCTCGTCGGACGAGCGTCTCATAGGCCCTGGTGGCAAACGCGTGGCCGTCCTTTGGCCACCAGGCTTCGATGGTGGAGTGGCGACTGTCCATGCGATCGACCCTCCCCACCCGCTGCTCGGCGACGCGCAACGTCGTCGGTAGATCCAAGTGGACGATGCAGGAGGCACCCTGGAGGTTCAAACCCTCGTTCATCGCGTCCGAGCAAAGCGCAATGGCCCGCCCCTCGACCTCGGGAGCAAAGAGGCGGATCACCTTCTTGCGTTGGGAAGCGTCGCTCGTGGCCACCAGAACTTCCGTTCCATCCACGTCGGCGTCGACCAGCATCGCTTCGAGCACGGACAGCGTGATGGGGTGCCGGTCAAAGGCCAAAACTCGATCGTGATTTGTGCACAGCCTGGCCAGGAGCGCAGCCTTGGCCGCTTCTCGGGCCGGTGACAGCGCGGCTACCGCACGACCGATCGCATCGTAGCGGGCCGACTCTTCCTCGCAGGCTGCAACCCAAAGCTCAGGCTCAATCAGCCACGGTTCGAGCTCGCAACTCAGATCTACCTTCGGTGGTCCCGCCTGCGCGAGACGGTCGAGCTTGGCGAGGACATCGCCGGTGTCCGTCGCCTTGAAGCGCGGGTCGATACCGAACTGGGCTGCGGCAGTGGCCGTTCCGACCAGATGCTCGACAACTGCCGCTCGGGAAGACCGGAGTGCTTCGAGGACGTGATGGCGTGCAAGCCCTCTGGCCGACCGGAGACGGAAGCGCAGCCACTCCTCGTCGGAGTACAGACGCTGGAGTCCCATCGGAACAGCCAGATGCCGCTCCAGCTGAGCAATCCCCAAGAACATGTCAGCGATGGGGCGAATCTGGTCCGCAATCGCCTCGTCCTCTGGGGTCTCCCCCGTCTCATAGATCTTCGCGTCGTGCTGCGGGTAGCGACACACTTGCCCAGTCACCGGGTGCACGTAGGCATCGGGTTGGCGTTCCACCATCTCGTTGATCTGAGTCTTGGTGCGCCGCACCGTGAAGCGCTGGATCTCCTTGCGGAGAGCTGCCACCTCATCGCTTGAGAGCGCCCCTCCCAGCCCCGGACGCCGCTCCAATCGCTTCAGGACGTCAAGAGTGTCATCGTCGAAGTTGTCCGGCCCCAGCAGCCCGACCAGGTTCAATAGGTCCGACGCCCCTCGACTGATGGGAGTGGCGGTGAAGAGCATGATGTGGTCGGCTTCACTGCCCCGGATCCGTTGAGTCCGGGAAGACCCAGCGTTGAGAAAGTTGTGGGCCTCGT
>PLSY01000138.1 GCA_003164275.1 Acidimicrobiaceae bacterium
TTGGACGCTCAGTGTGCCGAGGTCTAGCTCTGATCCAACGCTTGCTCCTGCAACTCCTTCAGCGACGTGCCCGCTTCGTTCTTCCATTCGATGCGCCCATTCGATGTCCGGCCTTGAAGCACCATCGCGGCTGTGGAGGGCGAGTTGAACAGATGGTCTTCGGTGAGCCGAAGGTGCTCACCCTCGGGGACGAACACTCCGGCCGCAGTCAGGCTGTCGCGCAGGTCAAGGCCGTAAGCGTGGATTGAGGGTACGGCAGCAGAGCGGGCCAGCGCCCCCTTGAAAACGAGGAAGCCTTCCGAGGTTTCCAGGCCCTCCGCCTTGGTGTCCTTGCCTTTGAGGTAGAGCCGTTCGGGGGCCATCGCTCCCGGACTCGCCTCGTCGGGTTTCTCAAAGGCACTGACGCCTAGCACCGGGTAGATCAGCAGCATGTCGGCAAGGAACGACTCCATGTCGGCGCGATCCGCCTCGGAGAGGGTCGGCTCAGCGGAGGTGGTTCCGTTATCAAGCTCTGCCCGGTTGGCACTCCTGGCAATCGAAATCAGCCGGGATTCCAGGTACCGGACGTGGGCCTTGTTCAGATTGTTGTCTTTGGCTGTGAAGACGATGACTTTGGTCCAGAAGTCCTTATTCTTTTGATGACTGTCCAGCCTGTCTCGGAGAACGTCTGTCTCGCCGATGTAGATGCGGGCCTGCTTGGCTCCACCCTCTGGTGGACCAGTCAGCACGTAAACGCCGGGATTGGCAAGCTCGTCCCGGCTGCGGAGCGCCGAGTAGCGAGTACGCGGAGCCATCAGCGCCACGCCCGTCCAGTTCGACTTCTCAACGACCCAGATGCCGTCGGGCGTGCCGTCAGCGAGGAACAAACGAATGGAGGTGCCGCGAGCGTCAGGCATGGACTTCGACGGTAGCAGCGCCTCAGTTCCCGACGTGAGGTGAAGTGCCGATTGAAGGTGTCACTGACTTCATCACCTGGTGTCTCCCCACGAACCTCCGTCCGTCGGGTGCTCTCGGACGATCAGCGGTATGTCAGTACCGGGCACGTTGACTTCGATTCGGCCCTGATGGCTGACCGCCCAACAGGCATCTTCGATGTCCCCGCGCCTCATCGCTCCCGTGAATGTGTCGCCCGGTACAGCCCGCTGGTTGACCCCACGAACGCTTCCATTCGCGTCATAGTCGGTGACGAGCCAGTCGAAGCGGTCGGGGTAACGGCTGTCGGCGAACATGTACAGATCGCCGTCTACGTCAGAGAGATACGAGACTTCCGGGACTTCCGCCTGGCTCATCGGGGTCACCGGACGGGTGCGCTATTGCCGCTCGTCGTCCATCGGCGAGTCGATGGACGTTCGTCGGGCTTCCAATCGGGGCCGAACCAGCCAGGCTTGCCGTTCTCGTCGGGTTGCCAGTCGGACCGGATGAAGTCCACAGGGGAGTCGGCGGGGATCAGTCCTGCTTCCACTTCCTTGATGTGCTGGACCAGTCGGTCCACGTATTCAGTGGCTTCGGGGGTCACGGGCATGTCAGCAGTTGAACCCTGGCAACTTCCCGGCCAGTTCGGTACGCATCGTCTTGGATGCAGTGGCGATGGCCGTCAATCCGGCGGAATAGGCGCTGGCCTGGACACTCAGTGTTGGCTCCGCGGCAAGGGCGGCTGCCGCGATCAACAGTCCACCGCTCGCTGCCTGGAAGAGTTGCCCGAGCATCTTCAACGGGATCGTCTTGTCCTGGTTCTTCCCGATCAGGTCGTCCACGCCCAGGAATCCCTGGACGTGGTNNTTCATCACCACCCACTTGGTCGGCAACCGCCGCGGCCATTTGCTGGGCGAACTCCTTGACCGACACGATTTCCCAGAACTCTTCCTGCTCCGCCCACGAAGTGATGTACGGGGCACACTGTCCAACCTGGTCTGCCAAGAGGGCTGCGTCGGCCACAGGTAGCTGATCGGGCCGAGTGTGCTCCGTGATCACCCGCAAGTTCTTGATGGACAACTCCACGGTGCTCCTGCTCTTTCGTTGCCAGACCGTGCACTTCGCGCCTGTCGGATGCAAAATGTTACCCGGATTCGGGTGACCCGGAATAGACCGGCGAGTGGACTTGCCGTGTGGGCGGGACCGACAAGGCCAAGAGCGCCAGGCAGATTGAGTTCGGCGACCGCGTCCGTGACCACCGGCATCGCATGGGACTTTCCCAGGAGTCCCTGGCGTCGAACGCGTCGATCAACCGAACGTACATCGCCAGTCTGGAAGCCGGGCGGAGGAATCCGTCGCTGGACATGATGGCCCGGCTGGCCCTGGCGCTAGGCGTAGACCTCGGCGACCTACTTCGGGGCCTACAGGACACTCGGGGACGCTCCTAGCACCACCAGGCTGTTCGGGGTTGTGACCGTCTGATGCAGCCTTCGACTTCGCTTCTGGGAACGGCTTCATCATCGCTAGCATCACGGCCATGGCGGTCACCGAAACAGAATGGGTTGCGCTGATCACCGTTGGAGGAACTCTCACATCGGCAGCGTTGGCTTCCCTCGTCACCTTCCGGGTAACTCGGCGTACCGTCAAGGCCGCAGAAGCCGAAGGAAAGAAGCAGCGCGATCATGACGCCGCTGAACGACTGTTGGATCGTGAGCATGAGAAGGCCCTCTCGGCGGAGGAGCGTCAGCAGCAGCGACTACGCGATGCCTACGTCACCATCCAGATTTACATCACAGGGTGGGGAAGATTCGCTGAATGGAAGAAGAGGGCCTACGAAACCGATCCCCCGCAACCCGAACCAGTGATTCCAGCTATCGACCTTGAAGCCGAAGCCATTGCCAGCCTGCTCGCCAGCCGTGAGGTCGTGGGGATACTTGATCAACTGAACGAGAAGGTCAACTACCTCAGGATCGCCATGGCTGACCGCGGGTATTGGGAAACGATGAAGAGTCCCGACCTTCCTGGTTCAGAAGCAGAGTTCGCCGAATCGGACAAGAGGATGAGAAAGGCTGCCGAGAACCTTTGGCAGATCGCCGAGGATGCGCACAGTTTGATGCGGAAAGAACTCGCCGGTACGTACACATCCCATTCAATCTGAGGATTGTGCTGGTTCTTTGTCCTCCGCCTAGGAAGCAACGGGTTGCGGACCCAAGTGCCGGTAGATCGTCTTCCTGGACACCCCGAGGGTTTTGGCGATGGCCTCCACGGTGTGCTCCTTGGAGTCGTACATCTGGCGCGCTACCGCGATCTTCTCCGGGGTCATCGTCGGGGGACGGCCACCCACTCGGCCCCGTGCCCGTGCGGCTTCCAGCCCTGCCATCGTGCGCTCCCGGATCAAGTCCCGCTCAAACTCAGCGAGGGCCGCAAAGATGTGAAAGACCAGCTTCCCGCCCGTGCTGGTCGTGTCGATGCCTTCCGTCAACGACCGGAAGCCGACCTCTTTCGCTGCCAGGTCTTCGGTAAGGGCGATCAGGTTCTTCAGCGAGCGGCCCAGACGATCCAGCCTCCACACGACGACAACATCGTCGGGACGAAGCTGGTCGATCATCCTGTCCAACTCGGGTCGGTTGGCCAGCGATCCAGAAGCGGTGTCGGTGAAGACCTTCACGCATCCGGCTGCCGTCAGGGCGTCGATCTGCATCTGGGCGTTCTGGTCGTC
>PLSY01000010.1 GCA_003164275.1 Acidimicrobiaceae bacterium
GACGTGGATGTCGAGGGTCCTGTCGACGTGCAGGTCGATCAACTTGAAGAAGGCCAGCACGTCGGCGGCCTTGTGCGAACTCCTCGTGTCGTAGAGGACCTCGCCAGTCCCGACGTTCATCGCGGCGAAAAGGTCCGTTGTGCCGTGGCGCTTGTAGTCGTGCGTCATGGTCCCTGCTCGGCCTGCCTTCATGGGAAGGGATGGCTGGGTGCGGTCCAACGCCTGGACCTGGGTCTTCTCGTCGAAGCTGAAGACCACCGCCCGCTCGGGAGGGTTGAGGTAGAGCCCGACAACATCGACGAGCTTGGCCTCGAAGTCAGGATCGTTCGAGATCTTGAAGCCCTCTGTCTTCCAGGGCTTGAGATTGTGATCCCGCCAGATGCGTGCCACGGTGTCCTTGCCGACACCCATCTTCACGCCGAGGGTGCGGGTGCTCCAGTGCGTCGACCCGTCATCGGGGGACTCCTCCAAGGTGACCCGCACGACCTCAGCGACGGTTCCCGCGGGAAGCCATGAACTGCGCCCTCGACCCTTGGCGATGCGGCCAACTCCTTCGACACCGTTAGTCACAAAACGGCGACGCCACGACCGCACCGAGTTCGACGCCACGTTCAGCTGCCGAGCCACCTCGTAGATCGCGACACCGTCAGCCGACAGGAGTAAGGCCTTCGCCTGGACAACCGAGCGATGGGGCATCGACGAAGACCGGGCGATGCGCTCGAGCTCAAGTCGCTGTTCCTCGGAGACGTCAAGCGGCGGGGCGGCAAGCACGGATCTCATGCTCGCATTCTATCTACTTCATGTATATCAGCGACGGACCACTAGGTGTTCGTACGGGGCTTCCGACAACCAGCACGCCCTGGCGCACTCGGGAGCCGATCTCGTTTTGCCGCCCGACCGCTCGGATGGAGTGATCTGGACTGATTGCTGGAGTGAGCAGGCGGCACAGCGCTGTGCCAGATATCGATCACCGAGCCGGCGTCTCGCGGCTTCTCCGAATAGCCATCTCCAGCCTGCTCGGCGAAGAACAGGGATCCCAGCGCGGTGATCCGGAAGAGTCAGTCGGACCCGGTGATCTCTGGGGCTGGCCCGTTGGGCGGTCCAGTGGGCGGCTTCAGAACATGAAGTGGAAGCGAGCTATGAAGTTGTGCTCCATCGGGAAGTGCCACCGACGCGGACACCGTGTACTCGCCGAAATCCGCGAGAGGTAGTACAAACTCCGCGGGAACCGGGATCTCCGCAGGGAGGCTGGCAATTGGCTTTGCCACGATCGGGATTCCGATGACGTTGCCTGCAATCACTTCGCCACTTGGAGCTTTGATTTCGAAGCTAACGATGATCTGCGTCCCCTCAACCAATTCATCATCCTCTTCGACAAGGTTTAAAAAGATCGCCCGCTTTGATGCTGTAGGTACAGACATTGTGAACACCAGATTCTGTCCAACTCGTATAGCCGAGTAAGCACCGCTGGCGTCCTGAGCTATTCCTTCAGATATGAAGAATGTGGAAATCTTCATGTGGTTCCAACCACCAGCGTCTTCGATCGAGCACTGTTCGTTCCACTTTCCGGACTCGATTGATAGCGCGCCATCATCGATGATGGATCGACAGTGATTCCGCCGGCTTCTTCTTGCGATGGCTCGACGCAGCCACGGATCCGATACCCAAGGGCATCAAAGACTTCAGAGACCCGCCAAAGAGACATACGTTGGTAGTCGTCCGATTCGTATCGCTGGACCTGCTGCTCAGCGATTCCCAAGGCGTCCGCCAACTGTGCTTGCGTCCAATGTCGTGCAATTCGAGCTTTGACTAGACATTCCCCAATATCGTCGGCCTCTTTCACTTCGAACGACTTTGAGTATCCCGCGTTTATGGCTTCGTACTCCCGGATTTCAACATCCAACTCCGCCGCAAACTCGTCGTAGACATTGGACTCGTCGGAATCGCATTCGGCCGCGAGCGCTCGAGCTTCGTCACGCTTGCGCTTCGTAATCGCCAACTGCTGACTGCTTCGGATCATTCGGTGTCTTCCTCAACTGTGAGAGCGATGATTCCCTTTGGCACGTCACTTCTGTCTAACTGAAACCAATCTTTGATCGGCACTCTGCCCACTCCCTGCGGCGAAGGATGGGTCCACAAGTCGACCTTGTAGAGGTCCTTGGTGACCTGTCGGTTGTTGGATGCGATCGAGCCCCAGGTTGACGTGTCGGCTCCAGGGGGTGGGACATAGACAACATCAACGTCTTTGGGTCGGGGTTTGTCGGTCACGAAGCCGCCGTCAACCCAGATCGTCTGGACCCCACGCTGGAGCATCTGATCAACAACCAGTCGCAATCCAACCATGATCTCCCTCCGCCGGATGTTCGTGGCGAACCGCTCTTCGATCTCGTCCAGGGTCGCTGGGTGTTCGCCAGGGGGCAGATATCCGTTCTCCGCGCTTGATTCAAGCATCGTCTGCAGCGCCACACAACTTTAGTGTTGTTCTGCTGAGAATCCGCCGCGCCCCGAGGAGAACTTGAGGGAACACCCCGACCTGCCGTGGTCGCCCGCCGGGGGCAGCCTTCGATCGCACGTGTCCATGCTCCTCGTGTTGAGTTTGTCGCATGGTACTCAGGCCGCAACTCAACGGCGCCTGTCAACCTTTGAGAG
>PLSY01000037.1 GCA_003164275.1 Acidimicrobiaceae bacterium
AATGCCTACGAACTCCGGAAGTCCGATCTGAAGGTCCGGCGAGAGATGCAGGCGGAAGTCGAGAAGGGCTGGCCAGAGAAGCCATGAGGTCACTTCGCCAAGCGCGCAATTGCCGATTGATGCCACCCGCTGAGAGCCCTTACCGCAGTTGACCCACAACGGCACTCACCATCATCACCGTCACATTCTGCCGGTTTGCAGGTAACGCGTATGCCACGAGAACGCCTCATCGAGTAGGTGAGGGGTCTGGAGTCCGGGTGCACCGGCCTGCGCTCGCTCGAAGTAGTCCTGCAATGCCGCTCGATAGTCCGGGTGCGCACAATTGTCGATGATCTGCCGGGCACGGCGGCGGGGTGAAAGGCCCCGCAAGTCGGCCACACCCTGTTCAGTGACGATGACCTGAACGTCGTGCTCGGTGTGATCGACGTNNGACGTGGCTGACCATGGGAACGATGCGCGAAATGGTCCCATCCTTGGCCGTGGACGAGGTAACGAAGAGCGAGATGTACGCGTTGCGAGCGAAATCCCCCGATCCACCGATCCCGTTCTCGATACGGGAGCCCATGATGTGGGTGGAATTCACGTTGCCATAGATGTCGGCCTCGATCATCCCGTTCATAGCCAGGCAGCCGAGTCGACGGACGACCTCTGGGTGGTTGCTGATCTCCTGCGGGCGGAGAACGATGCGGTCTCGATAGAAGCCGATATTGGCGTGCAAGTCCTCCAAGTAGCTCTCGCTCAGGGAGAAGGCCGTTGCCGATGCCGATGCGAGCGTTCCTGATCGCAGCATCTGCAGCATGCCGTCCTGGATCACCTCGGTGTACGCCGTCAGGGGTCGGAAGGGACCCTCGTCCAACTCTGCGAGTACCGCGTTGGCAATGTTCCCGACGCCGGACTGCAAAGGCAGTAAGCCGGGAGGGAGCCGACCCAACTTCACCTCACGGCCAAAGAACTCCACGATGTGGCCGGCGATTCGACCAGAGGCGCTGTCAGCGGTCTTGAACTGCACATTGCGGTCGGGATGATCCGTAGGGACCACAGCCACGATCTTGTCCGGCGCGCACTTGAAGGTGGGCACACCGATCCGATCAGATGGATGAAGGATCGGTATCGGCTTCCGGTGCGGAGGCAAGGCCGTGCCGTAATAGATGTCGTGCATCCCGTCGAGCTCGACCGGCTGCCAAGAGTTGACTTCGAGAATCACGCGGTCGGCCAGATCGAGCCAGGTCTTGTTGTTGCCAACCGACGACGAGGGGATCAGCTCTCCCTCTGGCGTGATGCCTGCCACTTCGACCAGCGCGATGTCCAAATGGCCAAAGAATCCCTCCCAGACCATCTGGGCAACGTGGGAGAGGTGCACATCGACGTACTCCATCTCGCCGGCATTGATCTTGGCGCGGCTTATCGGATCGGACTGGTAGGGCATGCGGAGCTCGATGCCGTCGACCGAGGCAAGCACTCCATCGAGTTCCGGACCCGTCGAGGCCCCGGTCCAGACGCTCACGGTGAACTGATCACCCCTCGCATTCGCCTCCGTGATTCGACGAGCCAATGCAGCCGGAACCACCTTCGGGTATCCCGAGCCGGTGAAGCCGCTCATTCCGATCGTCGATCCATGGGGAATGAGGGCTGCCGCTTCTTCGGCCGACATGACCTTGCGAGCGATATCGGCATTCTGGACGCGATCCGCTCTCACCATGTTCGAAACTCTCGCGCGCCAGGTGGCAAGATGCCGAATCGGACGTTCAGAGCGCCCCACCAGATCCGCAACGCAACCACACCTGCTGGCGCCGCTGCGAAGAATGATGGTTCGCCGAGGCACGTGCCGGATCAGCTGCAACGACCAAACGTTGAGCGATGGGGAACTAGCTTGACAAGTCTGTCCCGTATGCCGAACCTCTTTCGGGAACGCCGCAGGTCCCACCACCTGCCCACGGAAGGGTTCCCCGCAAGACCCGTCCGGTGAGATTTCCCGCCAAGGGGCGTCAACCGGGTCACGTCCAATCGGAGCCAGCGAGTGCTTGTCCAAGTTGGACAACTCTGGCTACTACGCCTTGTTCAGCACCGAGTCGATTTCATCACCAATGTCCATGTCATCGAGTGTCGTGGCGTGCGAATAGAGCCGGAGCGTCGTTGAAGGGTCGCGGTGGCCAAGACGAGCCTGCGCCTTGAGAACTTTGCCCTCACCGACCAGATAAGTGGCCACGCCATGGAGACGGTGCAAGGCCGGATTCGAGACACCAGCAGAGATGCTGAGGCGACGGAATTTGTGCGACAAGGCATCGGCCGTCATGAAGGTCGCCCTCGTCGGGTTGGGGGCAAACAACCAGTCGGACTCCGGAAACGGACCTCGCTCGACCCACACCGAATAATGGGTCTGGACGAGCGATGCGGTGGTCGATCCGAGTGTCAATCGGCGGGTCCGGCTGGACTTGGTGGAACCGAGTACACCCCGAGACAGACCGCGCTCGATGGTGAGGACGCGGCCATCGAGATCTCCGAATCTGAGCACCGCCAGTTCGCCCCGCCTGGCCCCGGAGTCAGCGGCCAGACGCACAAGAAGGAGCCCCTGCTCGGCGCTGAAGAGCAGGCGCCGCAGCCCAGGCGATTTCAGGTCAGCCGCGAGCGCGATTGTCGCCGTCTCTACATTGCCCTCTGCCAAACGAAGGATCTGTCGGACCTCGCTGAGGGTGTGGTGCCGACGCGGTTGGGGTCGGGAGGGGCCGCGCATGCCGGCCAACGGATTCGATCGCAGGACACCCTCACTCACCGCCCAGGACAGTGCGGATCGGAGGACCAACCAACGAGCCGACACCGTCGACACGGATAGGCCCGCCGCCTGCCATCGGCAGATCGCCGCCCGCACATCGCCGGGCGTCAAAGCAATCAGGTGGCGCAGGGTGAGCGAATCCCCAACCAGGGAACGAATGACGTAGCTGTGCGATGAAATGGTGGCGGGCTTCCAAAGGTGGGGAGCAGCGAAGAATCGCTCCAACAGTTCGCCAACCGATAGTCGGGATGCCTCCGATGCGAAGACAACGCGGCTGATGCCGAAGTCGTCGACCAGTTCCCGCCTTCGTAGCTCAGCGGTCACCTTGTCCCCATGGACCGTGAAGGAGCGCTGGACGCTACGAACGTGAACCGGGTCGAAGCCGACGACCACTCGGATCTCCCAAACGCCAGGGGTCCGCTCGCGAATCGAGCCGGTGCCCCGCTTCGTCCGTTCCAACAAGACCGTCATATCCCTATAACGGTCGTTCATCCCTACAGCTGTAGGGAATCTTATAGGGATGGCGAGGTCAAACGGCCACCCGCTTCGGCCGGTGTAAGCCCCTCACCAGGACTTTCGCGTGGTGCGCTCGGCAGGATTCGAACCTGCAACCTTCTGATCCGTANNTCTAATCCGTTGAGCTACGAGCGCTTGGTCAATGCTGCGGAACTCGCGAGGACCCCGGGGCATTGTGCCACGCGAGGCCAAGCGCGTTGAAACAGCGTCACACCTTAACCGACGGGGAAATGCCCGGCCTCCGGGCTTCGGTGGGCCGGACGCTCGCCGGAGAAACCAGAATCTGACGGAGCGTTAGAATCCCTGCATGCCTCCGGTCAAAACCCGCCTGCCCGCCATCGAGGGATGGTTCACCCTCGATGAGTCGGCCCCCGCCCTCCTCGGCAGCAAATGCACCACCTGTGGGACATTCGCCTTTCCGAAGGAAACCTACTTCTGCCGCAACCCCGAGTGCCAGGGCCGGGAATTCGAAGAGACCGAGCTGAGCCGTAGCGGCAAGATCTGGTCCTACACCAATGCCGGCTATCAGCCGCCGGAGCCCTATCGCGCAGCCGATCCGTTCGTCCCCTTCGCCATTGCCGCCGTCGAGCTGGCCGCCGAGAAGATGGTGGTCATGGGCCAGGTGATGCCCGGAGTGGGCATCGAAGACCTGAGCGTCGGCACCGAAGTCGAGCTCACCCTCGACACCCTCTACGAGGACGACNNGTACCTGGTGTGGAAGTGGCGTCCGACTTCTGGATCCACCTCCAGCGGAGAGGAGCAGACCAATGCCTGAAGACAAGCGCGTCGCCGTACTTGGTGCAGGCATGCACCCGTGGGGCAAGTGGG
>PLSY01000300.1:0-606 GCA_003164275.1 Acidimicrobiaceae bacterium
AGGGCCGTCGACGAGCTGATGGCCGGGCTGGTCCTGTGGTTTGTCGCCGAGCTCCATGGAGATCATCGAGGTCTGGCAGAACGAACCGCAGCAGGTACGCAAGCGCTGTGGCCGTTTGTGGTCGTCATCACCACTCGGCTTGTTGTCAGAGGAGCAACCACGCTGCCATGACTGGGCCGTAGTCGGATGGTGCAGTGGCCAACTGCAGTACGGCGCAATCTGCTCCCGATCAACCAGATATTCGGTTGATCGTCATCCCTTTTCATGTCAGAGCGGCAACAGCTGTATGGGGCAAGAGTGGCGAAGGGTGTACGGTCAGTTGAGGCCGCCGCGATCTCGTTGTGGTTCAAGTGGTCGGCCCCGTGATAACCGGGTGCCCGTAAGCGTCGCCCCGAACCCCGGTTGCGCAGTCGTCGTGTTGCCAACCTGAGGAGCTGTCGTGGTCNNCCGTCCGCATCGTCGAACAGTTCGAAAAGGGCGTCCTGTTTCGCCTGGGCAAGGTGCGAAGCGTCAAGGAGCCCGGGCTGGTGCTCATCGTCCCCTTCGTCGACGTCCTGCACACCGTGTCCCTCCGGATCGTAACGATGCCGATCCAGTCCCAGGGCA
>PLSY01000300.1:632-4344 GCA_003164275.1 Acidimicrobiaceae bacterium
CGCAGACCACGCTGCGCAAGGTGGTGGGTCAGCACAGCCTCGACGAGACATTGTCGGAGACCGACCGAATCAACGTCAACATACGAGAGATCCTCGATATCCAGACCCAGGATTGGGGCGTGCTCGTGACGTTGGTCGAATTGAAGGACATCCAGCTCCCCGAGTCGATGAAGCGGGCTATGGCGCGTCAGGCCGAAGCCGAACGGGAGAAGCGGGCCAAGATCATCGAGGCCGAAGGGGAGGCCCTGGCGGCCGCCGCGTTGGGGGACGCCTCCGACACGATGATGGCGCATCCCCTAGCGCTCCAGCTGCGGAACCTCCAGACGCTCGTCGAGATCGGTGTCGACAAGAACACGACGGTCGTCTTCCCCGCACCTCTCATGAGCACCATCCAGGAACTCGGCGCATTCCTGACCCGGGAGGCCACTGCGGTCGCCGGGGTCTCTCCACCCCCGCAGGCCCACGTTGCCTCCAACGGCGCCCCCAAGCCCACATGAGGTTCGCCACGGGGAGGCATCCGTGCGCGCCGTCCAACGGAATGAAGAACACCTCGACCCAGCACCAGTGATCGTCGGCAAGATCGATGGCAGCGACGTCCGCAGCTGGCAGAGAGATGACCTATGAATATCCAAACGAACAGTGGGCCAAGTCCCAGGTCGATCGACCGGATCCGTACAGCCACCAGCTCCACTTTTGAAGAGCAGGTATTGAATGCCGAGGGTCCGGTAGTGGCTGAGTTCATGTCCCACGGCTGCTCACACTGTCGGGCGCTCGAACCGGTCCTCCAACAGGCCGCGAAGACGATGAGGCCCGCGGAGACGATCTTCAGAGTCAATGTCCCGGTCGAACAGGAACTGGCCACCAGGTATGACATCGACGGCACCCCGACCCTTGTCATGTTTTTGGGCGGTCAAGAAGTGGGGCGAGTCGAGGGACCGAGCCCAACCTTGTCTACATTGCTGGTCGCAGTGACTCAGCCCTTTGAGAGGTGAGGTGACTCCCAAGACGGAGGCAGAGAGAGCCAGTCCGATCCTCCTCTTCAATGACGAGTGCGGCGTGTGTCATCTTGTCGCGAAGTGGGTAGCCAAGATGGCCGCCACCCCATCCAGCGCAGCCAAATTCATCGAACGTCCGATCGGTGATGATCCAGCAGAACTTCGGTCACTCAATGAGAGTCTCGATATCTGGGATGCCTACGAGACGATCCACCTGCTGATGCCTGACGGGTCAATGAAGACTGGGGGAGAGGCATGCGCTGAGGTACTTCGGCGGCTACCTCGGACGCAGTGGCTCGCTCGGAGTCTGAGCATTGACATCTGGGGACTCCGCCCATTTCAGGAGTTGCTCAATTTCGGCTACCTCGTCCTATCGGACGTGCGACCGGCATTTGGCTGCGAGAGCTGTGGAACGCCTCCAGTTTGGCTTGGGCCGATTGTTTGGGCCCGCACCTTGAAGAGCAACTCTGGCGCAGCCTGACGCGTCTAGGGAGTTTCACCTCAATGCGAATGAGTCAGCCGAGGGATCGACACTGAGCAAAGCCAAGTCTTAGGGACAACCGAACTCTGTTCGGCGCTCTCTCGAATATGGTGTCGAGTTTGCCGACCTGGGCATCTCATGCACGACAACGAGTTCTCGGTCGTTGTAGTGCCGATTCTGCCCATGCGGTCGTCGTCGCCGTGATCGCGGTGCGCAATTCCCCTTCCACTCGGTCAGGCGAGCGTGGTTTTGCAAGTGGGTGGCTTCAGCTCGTTGCTCGTGACCGTCAGGCCGGCTTCGCATGGGGGGTCTGCATTCGTCTTGACCGTCGAGGTCTGGCCTCGGAAACCGGCGTGAGGTACACATACTCAATCGAGGACCACCGCTCTCGAAGTGCCGCCCCACAGAGCGTGATCGCCTGTTCGACGTCCGATACTGCGAGCTCATCGGCAAACGTGACATCACCGTTGACAATCACGCTCGATGGTCCAACGACGATGGCGAACAGATCCGGGACGTCTAGGACCCCGGGCTGCATGGCGACGATCCGGAGCATCTCACGTTGCATGGACAGCGGTACGCCACGGCCAGTAAGCAACTCGCGATTGGTGTGCAGTAGAAGGATGGAGGCCGAGATGAGCAGCACCCCGATCAACGCACTCGTCACCGTGTCAGGCAGCGCACTTCCTGTTGCCTGCGTCGCCGCTAGCCCAGCTGCGGCGAGGCAGGCGCCAACGACAGCGCAGGCTCCGGCGGCGACGACGGTCGTGGCTGCGGGATCGGTGCTCCGTCGCAGGAGACTGCGCAGTGGCACGCCTCGCTGCGTGGCCTGGCTGCGCAAGGGTCGGAGTGCGACCCCCAGCGCCACCAGGTCCAGAACCAAAGTGGCTGCCAACACCACGTAACCGACTCCGAAGGAGTGGACCTGTGAGGGATGCATCGCCGACTGCACGGCCTCGGCAATGGCAATTCCCCCTCCTCCAACGAAGATTCCGAGTGCGGCGAACAGCGACCAGAAGAAGCGCTCTCGCCCGTAGCCCAGCGGATGGTCCTGGTCGGCGGCCCGCACACTGCTGACCACCCCAATTAGAAGAAAAACCTGCACCGCCACGTCGGCTGCGTTGGCCGCAGTTTGGGCCCGCAATGCGACAGAACTCGTCACCCAGGCTGCAATCCCGAGCGCCACCATCTCGACGACGTTTACGACGAACGACACGACAACGCTGAGGCGGGTCTCCCCGGTGCCCGACGAACCAGCCAGTAGAGCCTCGCTAGAGCTCACGGAGTGGTCTCGCAAAGCGGAGTCGGACTGCATGCGGCCGTGCGATGTTGGCCGAGGCCTTCGACGACACCAGTTCCCGTGCCCTCCTCGGGACCGACGGCATCCCTCGGTCCACGAAGACGGATCGAGAGGTCGGTTCGGAGCGGCACATCAGGTCGACGGCTTTGATTCCCCACCTTCGGCGGCGAGGATCTTGTCCTTGCCGGGAGTGTGGGGGTGGGACTGCCGAGATTGCCGTTCCGAAGGAAGTGCCAGTGGGTAGCTCACTGCCCATGCCGTGAACGACGCAGTTGGGTGGCTTCATGGTTGTCCTGTGCACGTGCCCGTTCGAATGGCCGCTGGAACCGGACTGAGTCCTCAGCCGACAGTCGGACTCCTCTGCGGACCCAGGGGTGTCAGGTCAGTCGGCCTCGCAGGCGCCCGGGTTCAGTGGATCAGCACCTTCAGCGCGTCGTGGTCCGCCGCATGACCGAAGACGTCGTAGGCCTCGAGCATCTGATCGAAGGAGAATTCGTGGGTGACGAACTTGTCGGCCGGTAGCTTGTGCTCGGCGACGAGGGAGAGGAGCATTGCCAGCGTATTGGTGTTGACGAGACCCATCGAGATGTCGATGTTCTTGATCCACAGCTCGTTGAGGGCAAGGTCCACCGACTTGCCGTGCACGCCGATGTTGGCGACGTTGCCGCCGGGCCGCACGATGACCGTCGCCATCGTGAACGTCTCGGGCATGCCGACGGCCTCGATCGCGACATCGACCCCGAGTCCGTCCGTCAGGGCCAGAACCTGCTCCTTCCAGTCCGGATCCCCTGAGTTGACCGTTTCGGTGGCGCCGAACTCTTTGGCCCGGACCAGCCGGGCGTCGTCCAGGTCGATGGCGATGACCTTGGACGGACCGTAGAGGCGCGAGGTCATGACGGCGGAGAGCCCGACCGGGCCGGAACCGATCACCGCCAC
>PLSY01000300.1:4368-10558 GCA_003164275.1 Acidimicrobiaceae bacterium
CGTCGATCATGTACCCGAAGATCCAGCCGATCCCGGCCATCCCCTCGGATGCCAGACAGTGGCTGTACAGCCCCTTGCGACAGTACGAGCACCGCCCGCAGGAACTCACGCACGACAGGATGACCCGGTCGCCGACCGATAGGCGGTCCACGCCGTCGCCGATCTCGGTGATCACCCCGATGCCTTCATGACCGAGGATCCGTCCGACCGCCACCTCGGGGACGTCACCTTTGAGGATGTGCAGGTCCGTTCCGCAGATCGTGGTGGCGACCATCTGGACGATCACGTCCGTGGACTCCTGGATCTTCGGATCGGCGACCTCCTCCCACGCCTTGATTCCGGGACCCTTGTAGACAAGTGCCTTCATGGCGGACCTCCTGCACTCGGTGTGCCGAGCAGCATCATGCGACCCGTGAGACCGTTCTGCGCCCATGGTCGGGCGTCTCGGTCTCCAGGTTCGAGGGTATGGGCCAACGCAACGGGTGCCTAGTGCCGAATGGCACTTCGACGGCTCCGGCGACGCCGGATGCGGGTGCGCCGTCGCTCACGAGATGATTGCGCACACGAGTGCCAGTACCAGGATGCCGATCGCCCCGACAACGGCCAGGCGCTTCGCCTTCGTGGACGGGACCTCCGGGACCGAGGTACTCCGGTAGAGCACGCCGACCAGCACCGGATCCCGTTGGTCAGGCCGCTTCGTGCTCGTTGAGCGCATGACGGATCCCGCGGATCGCCCCGTCCAGGTAGCCGATCAGCGCCTGCAGCTGTTCCGACAGTTCGTTGCCCACGTCATACCGGCCCTGGACGGCGGCACTGGTGAATCCGCAGGCGAACAGGGCCCGGATGAGGCCATCCGCGTCGTCGACCAGCGACGGGAGGGCCGGCGGTGGCCGGGGTGGGGTCGGCGCGAACCGTTCCTGGGCACGGCCTGCCGCATCGAGGAGGGTGCCGGCAAGCGGACGGAGTGATGATCGATCGGGTTCCATGGACGACTCCAGGTGTGGAGCAAGGTCACCGGGTTCCGGAGCGACGGTTGGGGCCGACCGTGCACGGGTCGACAACGCGACGGAAAGGCCACGTACTGAGCACCTTAGGTCACTTCACCCGCACCGCGCACCGGTCGGCCGCTCGCGCATCGGATGGTCCCGATCCGCCCCCGCCCCCCGGGCGATCGTGCTGGGGTGAACGGGGGCGGTGACGGCTTCGGACACGGTCGAGGCCGTGGCCCGATCAGGCGCTGATCGTGGACTGCAGTTCGGCCAGCCGGGCACGGTTGAGCGAGTACCAGACCCACTTGCCCCGGCGGTCGCCATGGACGAGTCCGGCCTCGCTCAGGATCTTGAGGTGGTGGGAGACCGTGGGTTGGCTCCTTCCGAGCGGCTCGACGAAGTCACACACGCACACCTCGCCACCCGGTGCGGCGGCCAGGATGCTGAGGACCCGGAGCCGGACCGGATCGGCCAGCGCGCTGAATCCATGGGCCAGCTCGTCGGCATCGTCCACACCCAACGGGGCGGCCAGCACCGACCCGCAACACGAAGTGGACGGGGTCACCTGGAGGGTGGTGGCGGACTTGCCCATGGTGGTCTCCTATTGACAGATGTCGATACATCATCCATAGTCAATGCATCGATCAACGTCGATTCTAGCGGAGGTCCTCATCATGTCCAGAGTCCAGCTCGCCCTCAACGTCTCCGACCTCGACAAGGCCGTCGCCTTCTACTCGAAGCTGTTCGGTGCGGAGCCGGCCAAGCGCCGTCCCGGCTATGCCAACTTCGCCATCGCCGACCCGCCGCTCAAGCTCGTCCTGATGGAGACCGAGGACGCTCGGGGCCAGGGGATCGTCGGTGCCTTGAATCACCTCGGAGTCGAAGTGGAGACCACCGACGAGGTGGCGGCAGCCACGGTTCGGCTCAACGACGAGGGGCTCGGGACCGAGGTCCAGGACCAGACGACCTGCTGCTTCGCCGTGCAGGACAAGGTCTGGGTGAACGACCCCGACGGAGCGCCCTGGGAGGTCTACACCGTGCTGGCCGATGCCCCGGCCGAGTCGGGTGTCTCCGGCGACGCCAGCTGTTGCATCCCTGAGGCCATCCAGGTCACCCCCGTATCCGTGGGTTCCGGTTCGTCCCAGGCTCCGACCTGCTGCTGAGCGAAGTACTCGCGGCGTAGCGGAGCAACGAAGAGGACATGGGGAGACCACGTGCGGGACACCGTCTTGTGGCGACGGCTGCTGGCCGAATTCCTCGGCAGCGCCCTGCTCGCCGCCATCGTCATCGGCTCGGGAATCGCAGCCCAGACACTGTCCCCGGGCAACGTGGGCCTCCAACTCTTCGAGAATGCCGCAGCCACCGCGGCGGGCCTGTTCGCCATCATCCTCATGTTCGGTCCGATCTCGGGTGCCCACTTCAACCCGGTGGTGTCCTTCGTCGATGCCGGCTTCGGCGGCCTGTCGTGGCGGGATGCCGCCGCCTATCTCCCGTTCCAGACGATCGGGTGCGTCGCCGGAGCGGTGCTGGCGAACGTGATGTTCTCCCAGGCGGCGATCTCGATCTCCACCAAGCAGCGGGCCTCGGGACCGCACTGGCTATCCGAAGTGGTGGCCACGATCGGCCTCATCCTGGTGATCTTCGCTCTGGCCCGCTCCGGGCGCTCCCACCTGGCACCGGCCGCAGTCGGGGCCTACATCGGGGCGGCGTACTTCTTCACCAGCTCCACCAGCTTCGCCAACCCGGCCATCACCGTCGGGCGCATGTTCTCCGACACGTTCGCCGGCATCGCCCCGTCCTCGGTCCCGAACTTCGTCTCCGCCCAGATCGTGGGTGGGGTGCTCGCCTTCGGACTGGTGCGGGGTCTGTATCCCGGCATGACCAGGGCCGGAGCGGCCGACATCATCGAGCCCCACCTGCGGGCCGAGACGGATCCCGAGACGCAGTGACCGATCTGAACGTCTCCTCTCGAAAGGCCACACCGTGCACCTCGTAGCCATCGGCGGCAGTGACGCCGGCATCAGCGCCGCACTGCGCGCTCGGGAGCTCGACCCGTCGACCGAGGTCACGGTGGTCGTGGCCGACGCCTATCCGAACTTCTCGATCTGTGGCATCCCGTACTACGTGTCGGGCGAGGTGACCCACTGGCGCAACCTCGCCCACCGCACGCTCGAGGAGCTTGCTGCCACCGGCATGCAGGTGCGCCTCGACACCCGGGTGACCGCCATCGACGTGGATGGCCACGGACTCGCCGTCGTGGACGGGTCCGGCGAGGAGGATCGTCTCGCATACGACCAACTCGTGGTGGGGACCGGGGCGGTCCCGGCCCGACCGCCCATCGACGGTCTGGTCGGTCGGGGCGCGCTGGGTGTGGAGGACGGCGTGCACCTGCTGCACTCGATGGGGGACACCTTCGCGCTCATGCGAACTCTGGAGGAGGCCGAGCCTGCGAGTGCCGTGATCGTCGGGGCCGGCTACATCGGTCTGGAGATGGCCGAGGGACTCCGGGCCCGCGGTCTTGCGGTGACCCAGTTCGAGCAGCTCCCCGAAGTACTCCCGACGGTGGACCCGAGCCTCGGGGCACTGGTGCACGCGACGCTGACCGAACACGGCGTCGACGCCCGCACCTCCACCACGGTGACGCGCATCGCCACTGCACCGGTCGGGTCGCCAGGCCGTCTCCAGGTCGACGCGGTCGACGGCAGCAACGTGATGTTGACCACCTATGCGGATCTGGTCCTGGTCGTCGTCGGCGTCCGGCCGGACACCGAACTCGCCGCCTCGGCCGGTGCCGAACTCGGGGTCGGCGGGGCGATCGTGGTCGACCGGCGGATGCGCACCAACCTCGAAGGCGTCTTTGCCGCCGGCGACTGCGTCGTGACCCATCACCGGCTGATGGGCCTCACGTACCTGCCGCTCGGCACCACCGCCCACAAGCAGGGCCGGGTGGCGGGCGAGAACGCCATCGGTGGGAGCCGGGACTACGCCGGGAGCCTGGGCACCCAGGTGGTCAAGATCTTCGACATGGTGGCGTCACGTACCGGGGTGCGTGACCACGAGGCGCAGGTCGCCGGCTTCGATCCGGTGACCGTCGAATGCGAGGCCGACGACCACAAGGCGTACTACCCGGGCAGCCAACGGATCCGGATGCGCTACACCGGTGACCGCACGACGGGCCGGCTCCTCGGCGTCCAGCTCTTCGGTCACCGCAATGCCGAGGTGGCCAAGCGGATCGACATCGCCGCTGCCGCCATCTTCAACGGGATGACGGTCGACGCCATGAGCGACCTCGACCTGGCCTACACCCCGCCGCTCGGGAGCCCGTGGGACGCCGTGCAGGCTGGGGCCCAGGCGTGGGTCCGGGAGACGATGTGATCCCGACAACGGGGTGGTGGAGGCGATGGGACTCGAACCCCTGTTGGGGTTTCTGACCTGGGATAATGCGAGACACAAGTCCGCATTTTCCGGCATTTCCAGCATGGAGCAGCGTGTCGACAGCCCGGCTCCAGACGTGATGGGACTACGTTCGAACCCCATCGCCGCCGGCTCTGTGGCCAGTCTTCCGATGAGCCGATCCAGCCGGCTCATTAGTCTTCGAAAGACCCTACGGAGCGGCAGTGTTTCCTACGAGGGTCCATCCGACGAGGGCGTTGGCGTGCCCGTGAACCATCTCGTACTCGGACTTGAGGCGGCCGACGATCGCCATGTGCTTCTCGAGTCCACATTCGCCGATGATCTTCTGCCACTTGGCGATTGAGCGACCGTGCATTATGTCGATCGATGGAAAGTACGACGCTGGTCCTTGCTTCGGCCACGGTGCAGTCTGGTCAGTCAAGATTTTCCCTTCCTTGGGGTCGGGCGGAGGTTGCTCTGTGATCGATGATGCTGAACCTCTTCAACTGGCAGAAATGTTGACCTGCCAGCCGATACCGAACTTGTCGATTAGCGCGCCGAAGGTGTCGCCCCAGAACATCTTCTCGAGCGGCGCCTTGACGGCTCCTCCAGCACTCAGCTCATCGAAGATCCGGCGGAGCACGTCCTCGTCGGGCCCGATGATGGACAGTTCGACTCTGGTCTGGACCTCGTTGGATGTATCGGTGCGGTCGCTGGCTCGCAGCGTGAACGACCCGGTGTCCAACGATGCGTTGATGACGAGGTGCTTCTCACTTTCGGATGCCGTTGGGTCCACGTCGCCGCGCCGGGTGATCGCCAGCTCACCACCGAGGATGGACTGGTAGAAGCTGACGGCATCTTCTGTGTTGCCCGGAAAGAACAGGTATGGCTCTAGCTTCATGGTTGACCTCCTGCGGTCGTGTCGTATCGGAACTAGACCGTATAGTACTCCCTTGGAACTGATCCGTCTAGTACTCTAAATGAGGTGGCAGGAATGAGCACCCCGGAGCCGACAGAGCGCAACTCGGACAGGCGCCACCGCGAGATCCGCGAAGCGGCCATCGACACATTCCTCGCCAAGGGGTACGAAGGCACGACGATGGAAGAGATCGCAGCGAAAGCCGGAGTCTCCAAACAGACTGTCTACAAGCACTTCACGGACAAGCAGCATCTGTTCGCCGACATCGTGCTGGCGACGACTGACGATATGAGTGCGCTCATTGGTGTCATCGCTGAGCAGTTGCCGGCAACGGTGGATCTCTCCAGGGATCTGGAGCAACTGGCCGAGACGTTTCTCATGGCGTTGATGCAGCCACGAGTCTTGCGACTCCGGCGCTTGGTGATCTCTTCCGCGGATCGCTTTCCCGAGATCTCGACGGCCTGGTATCAGACGGGCTTCGAACGAGTCCTCGCAGCACTTGCCAGCAGCTTCCAAGCACTTGTGGATCGCCGCGTACTCGTAGTTGACAACGCGAATGCAGCAGCGGAGCACTTCGTCGGGATGTTGTTCTGGATCCCGGTCAACAAGGCCATGTTCACCGGTGATGACGACTACGCGTCGACACACGACCTAATCCCAGTGGCCCGGAAGGCCTCCGCAGCGTTTATGGACGCCTATGGAGCTCGTTGAATCAAGAAAGCCTGAACCGGATAACCGAGCGGCTGACCAAAGTCAGAGGTTCTCCCTGCTCAGACGGGGGTTCGAACGTCGACGTTTGCGTCGATTAGCGAACGGATAGCGAAAGTGCCCATCTACCAGGTAAAACGTTGTAATTCTCACAACTCGGTGGAGGCGATGGGACTCGAAC
>PLSY01000278.1 GCA_003164275.1 Acidimicrobiaceae bacterium
ATTTCGCCGATGATCGGCATGGCGGCGCTGTTGGCGAGCATGCTCTGGCGTGGCGCTTTCTTCGCGAGCATGGGACGGGGCCGCGGACGCAATGGTGGTCAGATAGTTATCGTGATCTTTGTCGCGGGCCTGCTGCTCGCGATAGTCGGGTTCATCTTTGGACCGCTCATCCGCCTCGCCCTCTCGCGTCGTCGTGAATCGTTGGCCGACGTGAGCGGCGTCGAACTCACCCGCAACCCAGCAGGGTTGTTGAGCGCACTCAAGAAGTTGCAACAGAACGACAAGCCATTCAAGAAGANNAGAAGATGAACCACGCCACCGCGGCGATGTGCATCGACGACCCGTTGCAGCACCATGAGGCCTGGTATCACCGCCTCTACGACACCCACCCTCCAATCGAGGAGCGGATCGCTGCGCTCGAGAAGATCGTCTCGGGCCAATCGGTTTGACCAAACATGCAGTTGAGCCGATCGGGTCAACTGGCTGAAGGTGGTCCCTCGGAGCCGGCGGCGGGTGGAAGTCCCCCAGAGTCACCAGCTAGTGGGGGTCCCGAAGGAGTGGGGCTGGTCGCATCAGGCCCAGGTCCGGAGAACTTCACCTGAGGTACGGCGCGATCTTCCTCGTCGGTAGCGAAGAACGCCACCGCCTTGAAGCCGAAGGGGCCGGCGATCAGGTTGCGCGGAAACGTCTGTAGCCCGATGTTGTAGTCCCGGGCACTGGTGTTGTAGTAGCGACGTGCGTACTCAATCTTGTCTTCGGTGGCCGTCAACGTCTCTTGTAGTTGGAGAAAGCTCTCGACCGCCCGTAGCTGTGGGTAGTTCTCAGCGACCGCGAACAGCGAGCGAAGCGCCCCCGACAGAGCATTCTCAGCGGGGGCGATTTGACCGGGGTCACCCGTCGCCCCCGCGGTGACGGCGTTGGCCCGGGCCTGGGTGACCGCCTCGAAGGTCCCCTGCTCGTGGGCGGCATAGCCCTGCACCGTTGACACCAGGTTGGGGATGAGGTCGTGGCGCCGCTTGAGCTCGACGTCGATCTCAGACCACGCCTCTTGGGTGCGGTTGCGCTTCTTGACAAGGCCGTTAAAGGCGGCCCACAGGCCGAGTACCAATAGCACCACGACGACGATGACGATGATCAGCACAATCATTGTGGAGCGGACCCCCTAGGACCTGTTGTGGCTCGGATCCTATCGGTTATGCCCCTGATCAACCAGAAATCAGCTCGAAAGACCCCTAGGCGGAAGTTTTGGCATGGGGCAACGGGAGCACTCACTGAGCCCGTCGGGCGTCCGGCATCGATTGCTGCCGGCGAGCGGGCTTCGATCCGTCCGGCCTCCGCGCCGGCGGCCTCATAAGGGACCACCATCAGGGGGAGTCCAGGCTCCGTCGGACGTACTCGGCGAAGCTCGTCGGCCGGCGTCCGAGGAGCCAGCCCAGCACGTTGGGATTGCCGGTGATGCCGTAGCGCCCGTAGTGGTCGAAGAGCCGGATCATGGCGTCGTGGCGGTGGTCCTCTTCTTCGGTGGGCCCGCCGTGGGCGTCGGCTGGACCAATCAGCGCCCGCTGGCTTGCCGCGACCACCTGGCCGGACTCGGCTGCGATGATCTGGGCCAACTCCAAGGCGTTGCGGAAGTCCCGGCCGCACAGCTCGTAGGTGGAGTAGTAGTGATCGGGGTTGCCCACCACCAATGTGGCAACCTGGGCAACATCCTCCAAGTCCACATGGGCCAAGCGGGCGTCGAGCGAATAGGGCTGGTACAGCACACCCTCTGCGACCACGCGACCGACGTCGATGTTCTGCATGTAGTGCATGGGCTGGAGGATTGTGAACGGCAGGCGTGACAGCAGGACCTGGCGCTCCACCGCCAGTTTGGCCTGGTGGTTCAGGAGCGGCTCGAGCTGGGGGTGGGCGACCGAGAACTGCACAAAGTGCTCGACGCCGGCCACGCGTGCTGCGCTCACGACGGCGTGACCCATCTCGGCCTCCCACGGGTGCATGGGAGGTCCAATGTGGATCACCGAGTCGACCCCCTCGAACGCCCAGTGCAGGTCATCGGTGCTGAGCAGGTCGCCGACGACAGCTTCTGCTGCTCCTCCCTCGCAGACCAGCTGCTCGACGTCGCCGACGATGTCGAAGGCTCTGACCTCGTGCCCGACCCGGCCCAAGGCATTGACCACGCTCCGGCCGGTCCGTCCGCTCGCCGCGGTGACAAGGATCATCTCGATCCTTGCTGTCCGGTCTCGCGGCTCGCCTTCGCCTTGGACTCAGAGGCGGCCTGGGCCGAAGGAAGGGCTGGACGGGGGGCTTGACGGGCAAGCAGAAGGCCCCAACCATCGCTGTCCCCGGGCTCGATCGGTTTCGGCGGGTCGGCGACGAGGACGTGCGGCTCCCCTGTGCGGATAGCCATAGCGATGGCCCGGCCAACCAGTTCGGGCGGGTCGGGGGTGATCGAGCGACCCCCCGTTACCAAGTGCCCGGCCCGCAGCCGTTGGTGGAACTCGGTGGCGGTGACCGACGGGTAGACGACCGAGACCCCGATCCCGGCCGAGGCGAACTCGAGCCCGGCAACCTGAGAGAGCATGTTGAGCGCGGCCTTGGTGGCGGAGTAGCCACCGAGCCCGGAAAAGACGCGGAGAGACGTCGCCGAGCTCACGTTGACGATCGACCCACCGGACCCCGATCGCATAAGCGGGACGACGGCCTGCATTCCCACCAGGGGTGCCACCACATTTAGCTCGAACACGGCGCGAAGGTCGACCGGGTCCAGCTCCTCGAGAGGGACATGCAGGCCTTGGCCGGCGTTGTTGACGAGGACGTCGACCCTGCCATAGGTGTCGACGGTGCGGGCCACCAGGCGCTCGATCTGTTCCGCGCTGGTGACGTCGGTGGTGATGGTGAGCGAACCCGGAAGCTCCCGGGCGAGCGTCTCGAGGCGCTCCGTTCGACGGGCGGCGAGCACGACCTGGGCGCCTAACCCACTCAGGAGCCGAGCGGTGGCGGCTCCGATGCCCGAGGATGCTCCGGTGACGATACAGACGCTGCCGTCGATCTCCATCAGTGACTCCGACGATCGGCCATGGAGCTGGGTTCGTGGACCGACCTCGGCCCGTCCGATCGCCCGCACCCCAACCTCTGGAGCCGGAACTCTCCCGAGGGGACCGCGTTGCCCACATGGTCGGCGTGGTGAGACATCGGTTGCTCCTTTGGACGTGGGCCTACTCGGTGCGAGAGAGGCCCCGGAACGCCAGCACGAAGAAGACCACGGCGAAGACCACCACGATGGCCAGCTCCATCCAGATCGGCAATGAGTAGCCGAAGAGCGTGACGTTGGTCGGAAAGCGGGCTCGCGCTGCCGCAGACATGTTCTGGGCGGAGAAGACGACCTGGCGGAAGGGTGCGACCGCGTAGGTGAGCGGGTTGAGGCGGGTGATCACCGTCAGCCAGCCCGGCAGGCCATTGAGAGGGAAAAGCGCCCCGGACAGAAATAGCATCGGCATAAGCAGCATCTGCATGACCACCTGGAAGGACTCCATCTTCTGGATCCGGCTGGCCACGAAGACGCCGAAGGTGGTCATCGCCACCGCCATCAGCAGCTCGAGGCCGATCATCTGGACGACCAGAACCGGGGTGAGACGGATCCCCACCAGCGGGGCCAAAACGAGCATGATGGTTCCTTGGGCGGTGGCGACCGTGGCGCCACCGATCGTTTTGCCGAGCACCAGGGACGTACGGCTCACCGGGGCGACCAGCATCTCACGCAAGAAGCCGAACTCACGGTCCCAGACGATCGAGAGGGCCGAGAACATCGCCGTCATGACGACGCTCATGGCCACAACACCGGGATAGACGAACTGGCGAAAGTTGAACCCTCCGGTCGTCCCTACCAGTCCGCTCATCCCGTAACCGAGCACGAACAGGAACAGGATTGGCTGGATCAGCCCACTCACGATCCGGGTACGGGTCCGTACGTAGCGGATGAGCTCGCGTTCCCACACCATGCCGACGACGCGGACCTCGTCGGAGACCCGGGTCTCAGGGACCGCCCCCTGGGTAACTGCACTCGTGATCGTTTCGGTGGTCATGGTCCTCTATCAGCCCCTTCGAGCGCCGTGGGCCCGGGCGAACATGGAGACGGCCTCGCCATGCTGCTCTCGGATCTCGCGCCCGGTGAAGTGCAGAAACACATCATCGAGCGTCGGTCGGTGGGCCCGCACGGTGCGCACCGGCACTCCCGCGGCCGCCACGATCGGCCCGACCGCTGCTTCTTCATCGGCCACGAAGGCCGTCAGTCCACCCTCCGTGCGCTCGACCTTGTAGCCAGCCAACTTGAGCGATTCCAGAGCGACCTCGTCGTCGGCCGTCTCCACCTCCACCGTGTCGGTTCCGACCGACGCCTTGAGGACATCGGGGGTGTCGAGAGCGATGATCGAGCCATGGTCGATGATGGCGATCCGCTCGGCGTACTCGGCCTCGTCCATATAGTGCGTGGTCAAAAAGATGGTCACGCCCTCCTCCATCCGAAGACGCTGGATGTCGTCCCAGATGAGGGCCCGGGTCTGCGGGTCCAGACCGACTGTGGGTTCGTCGAGGAAGAGCACCTTGGGGGTGTGGAGCATGCCCCGAGCGATTTCCAGGCGCCTGGCCATCCCCCCTGAATAGGTCGACACGAGATCTTTGCGACGGCTCGAGAGCGCCACCAGCTCCAATACCCTGGCGATGCGACTGTCGACCTGTTCATGGGGGACCCCGTAAAGGACAGCATGGAACCGAAGATTCTCCTCGGCGGTGAGCTGGTCATCGAGCGTCTGTTCTTGGAACACGAGCCCGATGTGCCGCCGGACGGACTTGGCCTGTGTGGCCACGTCGAATCCGGCCACCGTTGCCCGGCCCGAGGTCGGATGGGCCAGGGTGCAGAGCATCTTGATGGTGGTGGACTTCCCAGCACCGTTCGGCCCGAGAAAAGCAAAGATCTCGCCCTGAGCGACCGTGAAGTCGATCCCGTCGACCGCAGCCAGGTCACCGTAGCGTTTGGTGAGATCCTGGACCTCCACAGCTGGGGACGCGTTCCCAGCCGACGCTCGACTGCGCTCGGCAGCGATCACGCTCACGAACGACCACCGACTTGGTGGCACTCTGGCTTGAGGCGAGTGTTGCACCCTCGCGGCGAACAACACATCCGCCGATTCATCCGACCTCTCCTCTGGGGACTTCCAAGGTCGATCGTACGGAGCCGGATGCCATGCTGCCAGCGTTACGCACTCCGTCAGCGCTCAACAGAGGCTTTGGTCACTTGATCATCTCACCTCGACGACGTCCCAAACGGGTCCACCTGGGTACAGCGTGAATCCTTCACGCCACCGGTGAATCCAGGTTCGGGGCCCTTCGACGCTCGTGGCGACGCGCTCCCGTGTCGGTCGTCAGGTCGCCTTGTACCGATCCGACTCGATCGCCTGCATCGCCGGAACGAACCTTGCCACAGGCGCCATTGCCAACCTGATCCCTCCCGCTCACCGATTCCGTCTCGCCATCGTCGGCACTAGGTTTCTGGTGGTGAGCGTCACCTCTTGGTTGGTCAAGTCCGTCATCTACCAAAGCTTCATCGTTCCGATGGCGAAAGCGGAATCCGGGGACGCGGGCCTGAATGATTTGCAGCCGGCGCTCCCTTACCGAACCCGGCTGACCCGGCAGCCATGGGACAGGAGAACGTGCCCGTCGACTGCAAAATGGCGATGACCCCTGCGGCCCACCTCCGTGCCGTCCAACGCACGACCCCCGCAGCCGACAATTACATCGTCCGCCACCAGCGATTGCACAATAGGAGAGGGAAGACATGACTGAATCGAGAGACATCGGTGAGTTCACACAGCTACGCGAGGTGATCCGTCGCCGGCATTCGGAGCGCGTCACATTCGATTCGGAGCACCACCCACCCGAAGGCGATCTCAACGCCATCCTCGAGGCGGCCAGTTGGGCGCCCACAGCACACAACATGCAAAACTTCGAGGTCATCGTCGTCGACGACGAGGCAACGCTCAATTCGATCGGTCGAGTGCGCGGGGGCACGTCCGAGGACTTCATCCGAGAGAATTACGCGCAACTGTCCTTCAGCGAGGAAGACCTGATCCGAAAGGGCACCGGGCTCATGGCGACGATGTTCCCGCCCTCCTGGCAATCCCTGAACGGCGAGGCCCAAGAAGCGGCCGACGTCGAACACGGGTTTCTGGACGCTTCCATGCGCTCATGCCCGGTAGTGATGATCGTTGTCTACGACACGCGCATGCGGGCTCCGGCATCAGAAGGCGACTTCTTGGGCATTATGAGCCTGGGATGCGTCATGCAGAACATGTGGCTTACGGCCGAGGCGTTGGGGATCGGGATGCAGATCATGAGCGTCTTCAGCAGCCAACAGGTCGAAGAGGAGCTCAAGAGGACCTTGTCGATTCCCGATTACATCGACATCGCGTTTGCGTGCCGTCTGGGGTACCCCTCAGTGGAACCGGGACGGTACTTGCGTGTTCGCCGAGAGGTTCCGCGCTTCACGCACCACAACACCTATGCAGTTCGTCGTGATGATTGACCCGACGCATTGATCGGCGGCTCGTCACGACGGCGGCGGCAGACTTCCGCGTTATCAGTTCGTCCGAAGGGGACAAACTGGATGACATCAAACGGCATGGAACGTTCCGGCCATCGAGATGGGTGATCGGGAAGGTGCCAAACGGCAGCTAACCGCGTGGTCCATAGTGAGTTTCATAGGACAGGGCATCGGTGTTCACCCTCAGGGATGGCGGTCTGAGGTTTCTCAGCTGGGCACGGCCTGGGCGCCCTGTTGGACGTTCATCCCGCCCGACACACATGATTCTCGCTCGACCCATCCCCGAGGCGTTCGGCGGATCGTCAGCGAGCCGGCGAGGTTCTCGTCGGTGTCTGACTGTTCGTGTCTGTCTTCGACGTCGAGTTATCGGCCACTGAGACCGAACGACCAGGCGCCATTGTCACCCCTGCACTGCCCACCGGCTCGCTCCTCCCCGCCAGCGCATAGACCTCCGATCCATCGACGATCTCCTGGGCGACGAGCAGATCCACCAACTTGTCGAGCACATTCCGATGCTGCTTGAGCACAGCAACCGCTCGATCCTCGGCCTCACTCAGTAGACGGGAGACCTCGGCATCAATCAATGCTTGAGTCTGCTCGGCGAAGGGGCGACTCGAGAATCCACCGCCTGCGCCGTCGAGGAAGACTGAGCCACCCGACGGATAGCCGATGGGTCCGACGGCTGGCGAGAGTCCGAATTCCCTCACCATCTTGGTGGCGAGGTCTGTGGCCTTGGCCAGATCGTTGGCGGCACCTGTCGACCCTTGGCCGAGCACGACAAGCTCACCGGCCCGACCTCCGAGAAATACCGCCAATGTGTCAGTGAGGTAATCCTCCCCGTAGAGGTGTTGCTCGACCAGGGGGAGCTGCTCGGTAACACCGAGCGTCTGCCCTGCCGGGAGAATTGTGACCTTGGCAATCGGATCCGCCTTATCCGAGTAGGCGGCAACCAGGGCATGACCAGCCTCGTGAACGGCGACGGCATGCTTCTCCTCGGGCAACAGCACGTTGGAACTCTCGCGGCGCCCCAGGATGATCCGGTCGCGGGCCTCCTCGAAGTCCGAAGCCTCGACCACCTCGCGGTCCGCCCGCACGGCGACGATCGCTGCCTCATTGACGAGGTTGGCCAAGTCCGCGCCCGAGAAGCCGGGCGTTCCCCGGGCCACGACCTCGAGGTTCACGGTGGCATCGAATCGCTTTTCTTGGCTATGAACCTGAAGGATGGCCAGACGTTCAAGGAGAGTCGGCAGAGGGATGGTGACCTGGCGGTCGAACCGGCCAGGACGGAGGAGTGCGGGATCGAGGACTTCGGGCCTGTTGGTGGCGGCAAGCACGACAATCCCGGTTGCCGGGTCGAAGCCATCCATCTCTGCCAGCAACTGGTTGAGTGTCTGCTCTCGCTCGTCGTTCGCCACGATGGCGCCCGCACCTCCGCGACGCTGGCCGATGGCGTCGATCTCGTCGACGAAGATGATTGCCGGCGCACGCTTGCGCGCCTCCTCGAAGAGATCCCGGACACGAGCCGCCCCGACGCCGACGAACATCTCGACGAAGCTGGAGCCTGTCACCGAGAAGAACGGGACTTCGGCCTCCCCCGCCACTGCGCGGGCTAGCAGCGTCTTTCCTGTGCCGGGAGGCCCGATCATCAGGATGCCTCGGGGCGGCTTGGCACCGGCTCGCGCATAGCGCTCGGGGTGCTGCAGGAAATCGACAACCTCACGGATCTCGAGTTTCGGGCCTTCATAACCGGCCACGTCACCAAAGTTTGCCTTCGGTCGTTCCTCGTCGAACACCTTGGCCTTGGAGCGCCCGACCCCGAGCGTCCCTTGAAGCCGTCCAGAAGCCCCCTTGGAGAGGCGCCACCACAGCCAGCCGATGAAGAGAATGGGGAGCAGGAGAATCAGCCAAGTGAGCAGTTGGGCGCCGAACGAGGTTCCGGTGGTCTCTGCGGTGATCTGAACACCGTCCTTTTTCAGCTGGTCTAGAAGCGACTGTCCCGCCTGTGGAGGAATGGCGGTTGTGTAGTCGCTGGCATCGCTGAGCGTGCCGCTGGCACTACCGCTGGTCTCAATGGTGACCGTCTTGACCTTGTGGGCCGAAACGTCGTTCAAGAACTGCGAATAGTTGAGTGTGACTTGCTTTGCGCTCTGCGTGGCAGGAAGGACGAAGAAAAGGACTGCCACCATCACAAACGCAATCGGCCAGAGTAGATGCCTCCATGCCGGAGGGGATGGAGGCGCGACTGACGTGCCCTTTTCGCTCCTTGGCGGAGAAGCGGCCTGCCTGGTCACGGACGCGTAGATCCTGGTGAGAGCTCCTGCGATGAGTCCGATATCATTGCCAACGTCCTTGTAGCCCTGTCGATGCACCTCATCGTCGGGCAACTCTCCGTGCCACACCAGGGCCGAAGGTCCATTGCTTCCAGCATGCCTGCCTGTGGACTGGTCATCGTCCCCTTCGTTCGTTTCAGCCCCATCCGGGTTTCGAAGAGAGGCAGGATCCTGGGAGATCGCCGTCCCGCTACTCCTGCCTGCGGCCCCTCCTCGGGGGCTGTGTCGATATCAACCCTTGTTCGGGCTCCCTCGAGCGCGTAAGAGGGACCTCATGGCCTAGTCCGCCTCCGCCCGTCCATTCATGGTGGGTTCATGGACACAAGTTCACTGGTCGACCAGTCGGCGCGCCAACTACGGGATGCTTCGTCGCCGGTCACCGGCTCGGCCGAGGACTACGACTCGCTGCTCACCCTCATCGGCGACCGGCGCTTTGTCTTGATAGGCGAGGCATCCCATGGCACCCACGAGTTCTATCGAGAGCGCGCCCGAATCACCCGGCGCCTGATAGACGAACTCGGCTTTTCGGTCGTCGCCGTTGAGGGGGATTGGCCTGACGCCTACAGGGTGAACCGGTATGTCACGGGCATGTCATCTGACGCGGACGCAGATACCGTTCTTGGGGGCTTCCGGCGCGTTCCCACCTGGATGTGGCGAAACCGGGATGTGCTGGGCTTCGTCCAGTGGCTCCGGGCCCGTAACGAGGCTCAGGCCCATCCTGCGGCGAAAGCCCGCTTCTACGGGCTCGACCTCTACAGCCTGCGCACCTCGATCGAGGCAGTCATTGGCTATCTCGATGAGGTCGACCCAGCGGAGGCCAAAATGGCACGACGGCGTTACTCGTGCTTCGACCATGTCGGTGTCGAGGGTCAGGCCTACGGGCACGCCGTCGTCTACCAGGGGGCCTCCCCATGCGAGAACGAAGTCGTGGCCCAGCTCGTGGAGTTGCGGCGTCGGGCGGACGTGTACCTCCGACGGGATGGCTGGGTGGCCGAAGACGAGCAGTTCTACGCCGAGCAGAACGCCCGGCTGGTCCGCGACGCCGAGGAGTACTACCACCAGATGTACCGGGCCGAGGTCTCCTCGTGGAACCTTCGTGACCAGCACATGGCCGGTACCCTCGACGCGTTGATTGATCATCTCGACCGCCAATCGAACAACACCAAGGTGGTCGTGTGGGAGCACAACTCCCACGTGGGAGATGCTCGTGCCACGGCTATGGGCCTTCGGGGCGAGCTCAACGTCGGTCAGCTGGCACGCCAGCGGTATGGGGGGGGATGCCGCGTTGATCGGATTCACCACCTTCGACGGCTGGGTGACCGCCGCCCCCGATTGGGGTGCTCCGGCCGAGCGGAAGCGGGTCCGGCCCGCCCATCCCGACAGCCACGAGGCCTTGCTACACGCTGCCGGTCTTCCCCAGTTCTGGGTGTCGACTGCCGAGCTTCCCGTTCACGACGTGTTGAGCCAACCTCGGCTCGAGCGGGCGATCGGCGTGATCTACCGACCGGAGACCGAGCTCCAGAGTCACTACTTCGAGGCCCAGCTGGCCCAGCAGTTCGATGCCGTCATCCACATGGATCGCACAAGAGCCCTCGAGCCCCTCGAGCGCACGGCACTTTGGGACCGCGGTGAGCCGCCCGAGACATTTCCCACAGGGCTGTGAGATGTCAGGCGTCGTCCTGAACGAAGGCGAGATCGTCTTCGCCAACCGAAGGACGCCGGTCGGCCGCTCGCATCCCTTCTCGCTCCCCTTCGGAAGAAATAGCCAGTCGTGCTGGACCCCGTCAGCCTCTCGTCAGCCTTGGGGTGTCGCGTCGTCGATCTCGTGGAACCGTGACGAGACCAGGTCCCGCATCTCCCCACTGGTGATGATCCAGAACCGGTCACCCCGGACAGCCTCGAGCACGTCGGCGGCCACCTCGGCGGCGGTGCGGGCACCCGGCCCGTCGAACCCCGACCGCACGGCGTCGCGCATCATGTCGCCATCGGGCACCCGTGTCTCGGTGCCGAATGCGGCCGGCCGATTGCGCTCGCTGTCCAGGATCCCCGTGGGGGTGGTGCCCGGGCACAGCACGCTGACCCCGACCGGTGAGCCGGCCATGGCCAGTTCCATGCGCAGCGTCTCGCTGAGGGCCACGACGCCGACTTTGCTGACGTTGTACGGACCGAGGTCGGGCAGGCCGCTCGCCAGGCCGGCCAGTGAGGACGTGTTGACGATATGCGCGGGCTGCCCCTGGGCGATCAATCTGGGCAGGAATGCCTGGACACCGTGGATCACGCCCCACAGATTGACCCCCAGCACCCAGTGCCAGTCGTCCAGTGTCTGGGCGGCGAGCGGGTTGAACGTCGACACCCCGGCGTTGTTGCAGACCACGTGCACCGCACCGAACCGGTCGAACGCGGCCTCGGCCAGGTGTTCCAGGTCAGTGGCTGCGCTCACGTCGGTGACGACCGTGAGTACCTCGCCCTCGATCGTGGCTGCCACGGCGTCGAGGGCGTCGGCTTCGACGTCGGCCAGCACGACCGAGCACCCGGCGTCGGCGAAGGCGTGACCGAGCGCGGCACCGATGCCGCTCGCGCCGCCGGTGATGACGCCGACCGATCCTTCGATGAGCTCCATCGGTGCCTCCGCTCCTCGTCCCGTACTACTATCACGTGGAGATTACACCGTTATCCAGTAAAGACCCGGGGTAGCTCATGGCGTGGGACTTCGAAGCGGAGCCGGAGTTCGAGGAACTCCTCGCCTGGATGGGCGAATTCATCGATGGCACCTTCAGGCACCGCGCGCCTGTGCGGATCACGCCCATGGTCGGGGGCGGCTCGTGCGGGATCTTCGCGGTCGACCGCGGGGCCGACGGGTGAGTGCTGCGCCGGGCACCGGCCCGTGCCAGCTCGGCCACCGCCCACGACCTGCTGCGCGAGTTCCGCATCCAGGACGTCATCATGGACATCCCGGTCCCATCGCCGACCCGTCGTCGGCTGCATCGACCTGGACGACTTCGGGGCACCGTTCTACGCCAGGGAGCGGATCGACGGATGCCCGGTCCTTCGCTCGATTCCCGAAGCGTGGGCGGCGGCACCGGAGGGCAGTTCCGCCACGTTGCCGCGAGGCCTGTCGGACAAGCCAATCCACGAGTTCTTCGGCAGCCGGGTCGACCTGCTGCCGGCCAGCGCCGCCACCATCATCGACCGAGGAGATGCGACATGACCCAACGGATGCAAGCCTGGCAGGTGACCGGCGCCGGCGAGCCGGCCGACGTCCTCCACCGGGTCGAGGTCGACCTGCCGGAGCCCGGTCCGGGGCAGGCGCGGATCCGGGTGACGGCGGCGGGCATCGGCCTCCCGGATGTGCTCATGTGCCGGGGCACCTACCCGCTGACGCCCCCGCTGCCGTTCACCCCGGGCCAGGAGGCGACCGGCACCGTCACCGCGGTGGGCGCCGGGGTCGACCTGGAGCTCGGCCAGTCGGTCATGGGCGTGACCACCTTCTACGAGGGGAGCGGCTCGTTCGCCGACGAGTGCCTGGTGCTGGCGGAGTCCACCTTTGCCGTTCCCCCCGGCCTGGACGACGCCGAGGCGGCCGGGTTCTGGATCCCGAACATGACCGGGTGGATCGGGCTGGTGGACCGGGGCCGGATCGCCCCCGGCGACTGGCTGGCGGTGCTGGGGGGCGCCGGGGGGAGCGGGGCTGCCGCCGTGCAGCTCGGCCGCGCCCTCGGGGCCCGGGTCATTGCGGTGGTGAGCGACGAGGAGCGGGCGGCCTTCTGCCGCTCGCTCGGGGCCGAGGCCACGATCAACCACCGGGACGGACCTGTCGCCCCGACACTGCGCGAGCTGACCGGGGGGCGTGGCGTCGACCTGATCTACGACCCGGTCGGTGGGTCGCTCGCCGAGGAGGCCGCCGGCGCGCTGGCCCGCAACGGGCGCCTGCTGTCCGTGGGGTTCGCCAGCGGGGAGTGGCCGAGCCTGGCCACCATTCAGCTGGTGATGACCAACTCCTCCCTCGTCGGCGTGTTCGCCGGCGGCTACAGCCGAGCCGAGCTCGAAGAGATCCACGCCAGCCTGGCTGGCCTGGTTGCCGACGGGCGGCTCCGCAACGCGGTCACCGCGGCGATCCCCTTCGACGATCTGGCCACGGCCGCCCAGACCATGGCTGACCGGGGTGTGGTCGGGAAGCTCGTGCTTATCCGATGACCCGATGACCAAGGCACCCGACTTCGACCTGACGAGATCGTGACCGCCGCGGTCGAGATCTTCGAGGAGTCCGGACTCGACGCGGTCAGCATGCGGAGCGTGTCGGCCCGACTGGGTGTGTCCCCAGTCCCCCTCTGCAGCCGGATTGGCAACAAGGAGGCGCTGGTCGACGCCATCGCCGACCGGCTGCTCGTCGACCTGGCGCCGCCCAATGCGGAAGACGAGTCCTGGGACGGGCATGCGGTGCGCTGGACCCGCGAGCTCCGGTCCCGCCTAGGGCGGGCCCGCGACAGCCGGCTCATCCTGACTCCAGGACGCGACGCCTACGTCGAGGCGTCGCGTCCGCTGGTCGAGGCCATGCGCGCCGATGGGATGTCCGCCGACGCCGCTGTGCAGGCGTGCCGCATCCTCATGTGGGCCACCGTCGGCTTCGGTGCGGCGGAGTCCGGTGCCGAGCCACCTCGCCGGGCCCGACGACGGTCCCGTCCGGGTGGCGACCCGGGAGGCATCGACGCCGCTGAGGCCGACACGCTTTTCGACATCCACATTCGCTACACCCTCGAGGGCATCACGAGTGATGCCGACGCCGAGCGTGCCGGCTCGAAGGACACGGTGACCCGAGAGATCCCATGACCCGAGGTACCCGATGAGAGGACCGGTGGACCGATGACCATCCCGAGCCTGGACGCTACCGACAAGGTCGTGGTCGTCACCGGAGGCAGCAAGGGCCTTGGCCGGGCCATGGCCCTCGGGTTCGCCGAGGCCGGTGCCGACGTGGTCGTTGCCAGCCGGAAGCTCGAGCCATGCGAGGAGGTGGCTGCCGAGATCCGCACCCGCGGCCGTCGGGCGCTCGCCGTGCGCTGCCACGTAGCCGACTGGGACGACTGTGCCGCCCTGGTCGATGCCACCGTCGCCGAATTCGGCCGTATCGACGTCCTGGTCAACAACGCCGGTATCGCCCCGGTGCCCCCGTCGCTGCGGGAGGTCACCAGCGAACTCTTCGACAAGACGATTGGCGTGAACCTGAAGGGCCCGCTCCGGCTCACTGGACTGGCCGCCGAGCACATGGCGGCCGGCAGCTCGATCATCAACATCAGCTCCAAGGCGTCCCTGTATCCCACCGCGTTCACCGTGGTCTACGCCACCGCCAAGGCCGGACTGAACGCGCTGACTAAGGCGTCTGCCGACGAACTCGGCCCGCGAGGCATCCGCGTCAACGCCATCGTGTGCGGTACCTTCCACACGGACAGCCTCCACGCGTCGCTCCCTTCGCCGGAACTTCAGGCGCAGATGGCTGGTCACGTCGCCCTCGGCCGGATCGCCTCAGCAGGGGAGATCGTCGGCACTGCACTGTTCCTGGCCAGTGACGCCTCGTCCTACCTGACGGGCGACCTCATCTCCCTCGATGGCGGCTGACCGGACGAGGTCCGTCGGGATCGCCAATAGCGTTCCGGTCTAACGCGCGGTGAACAGATTGCTTATCCGACACGCATGGCGAGCTTTCCAATGTGACCTCGCCAGTCCATGTGTGAGCGGCAAAGTCCGGATAGTGACTACCCAGCGATTCCTGCGACCGGCGCCCCCAACGGCTGACCACCCGTCGAACCGTCAAACTCGGCGTCGCCGAAGGTAAAGAGTCCACCATCAGAGGCAACCATGCGGTACCCGGCCCCACTGGCTGTCGCTTGGATCGCAACCACTGGGCTGTTCAGCCGTTGCCCCCCCATTGAGCCGAGAAACGGTGCATTGCCTTGGGTGAACAATCCACCGTCGGCACCAACTTTCCAGTACCCACCACCACCGGGCGTAGCGGCCATACCGACAACTGGCGCGTTGAGATGAATCCCGCCTGCGGAACCAAGGAACGGAGCGTTGAAAGAGAAGATGCCCCCGTCACCCGCAACCATCCAGTAGCCACCCGTCGCGGGATCGGTGGCGATTCCCACGATCGGTTGGTTGAGATGCTCGTTGCCCATTGATCCGTAGAACTGAGCATCCCCAAATGTGAAGACACCCGCGTCGCGGGCGACCTCCCAATAGCCACCGCCGTCGGGCGTAGAGGCGATGCCAACGATGGGCTGGTTGAGATGGCTCCCTCCCATCGAGCCGTAGAAATGGGCGTTGCCGAAGGAGAAGATACCGCCGTCCTTGGCGACCTCCCAATACCCACCACCGTTAGGGGTGGCGGCGATCCCAACGATCGGTGCGTTCAGTATGCCTTCAGTCGAACCGAGCGGCAGAGCCGTCCCCAATGGAAAGACTTCTCCATCGGCGCCAGCCAACCAATACCCCTGGCTATCGATCTTGAGGCTTTGTGCAGCGGATACGGAGCTTTGGTAGTTGCCGTCCCCCTGATAGTTGGCAGTAAGCGCATAGTCGCCAGCCGACAGCTGAGCGGTCACTCGCAGGAAGAAGCGCTGAAATTATCACTGGCGCTGCCGTTTGGATGGGATCCCGGACGTGTGGAGCGACTTAGTGGCGGTGACGTCTCGACGTCCGATGCCGTTGTCTATCGGCCCGCGCCCTTCGGATCTGCACCACGAATGAAAACGGCGCCTCAGATAGTGAGTGGTCAATGAGCGGGGACGAGCTCCACCTGTCCGAACTGTCGGGCCGCAGTGGCCAAGCCCAAGGGACGGAAGTTCTCCTGTGTCGCCTGCGGACTGGTCGCCCACCGGGACGTGGTGGGTGCGGTCAACATCGCCTCGAGAGGAACTCGAGGTGGAGAGCCCTTCGACCCATCGGGGTTGGAGATCATGCACCGTCGAGCCGGCCGGCATCTGCCCGGTCGGACCCGGCGTGACCCACGACGAGTCACGATGGACCACCATCGTGGCCGGCCGGGTCCCTGGCCGGCTGTGGCCCGCCCCGAGGACCTCGGGGAGTCGCTCGATCGAGACGCTTCGACGGCCTGATCGAGGAACCGCCGGCTCAGCTCCGAACGGGGCGAAGGTTGGCGGTCACAGCACTAGATCTGTTCAAGCAGTTCCTGGGTTTCCGTCAACGAGTTCCGGATGATGCGCTTCGCGATCTCCAACAGATCGAAGATCTGCGGATCGCTCACGGCGTACAGGACACTGGATCCCACCTTGCGCGCCTGAATCAGGTTCGCCCGACGCATGATCCCGAGTTGTTGGGAGAGGTGCGAGGCTTCGAGTCCCGTCTCCAGGATCAGCTCACTCACCGGTCTCTCACCCTCGCGGAGGAGCTCGAGGACTCGGATGCGGGCAGGGTGACTGAGTGTCTTGAAGAACTCGGCCTTGACCTGATGGATGGGTGTCGTCACTGACGTGTCTCCTCTTCCCTTCGGCCGGGAATGGTAAGCGTCCACGGTTGTCGGAGCGATCGTGGAGGGGTGGATCTGCGGTCGATCCGTTCGCTTGCGTCGGTCAGCTCCGTAAGAGACGGCGTATCCGGCATGGCGTGGTCTGACATCAGAGGTCGTTTCCCGCATAGGAGAGATTGAAGCTCTTGTTGGCAAGCGGGAAGTCCGGGACGATCGTGTCGGCCAAGGACACCGGAAGGCCGGGCCAGTTGAGGAAGGACGGGTCGACCACCTTGACCCGGGCCAGGGTCCCATCGGCGCCCAGCTCGATACGGTGGACCACCACACCGCGCCATCCTTCGACGACGCCCACTCCCCCATGGGACCGGTCCGCAACCGGCCTACCGCCGTTCGCTGCCGTCGACCGGCCCGGACCGGACCGGCCGATCAGCTCGCCCAGGAGGTGGAGCGCGGCCCGCACCTCGTCGACCCGGACCCGGTAGCGTGCCATGACGTCGCCCGCGTCGTGCGTCACCGGCGTGAAGAGGCCTCCGAGTTCGACGAACGGGTGCGCCGTGCGGGCGTCGAAGGTCACGCCCGATGCCCGGGCAGCCACTCCAACCAGACCCAGGTCCCGAGCATGTGACCGGTCGAGCGTCGCCGTGCCCGAGAACCGCTCCATCACGAATGCATTCGAGTCGGCCAGCTGGGCGAGGTCGTCGAACTGCCCGGCGATCTCCTCCAGTTCGGAGCGGGAAGGCAACCGCCTGACGGTCGCTCCCCCGACGGCTGTTCCTCCGCGTAGGAGGCGGTGGCCGGTCACGTCGTGGTTCAACTGCAGCAGATGCTCGCGGAGCGAGAGGGCCCACGCGTTGGCGAGGCCGAATCCGACGTCGTTGCAGAGTGCCCCGATGTCGGCGACGTGGTTGTAGATGCGCTCCATCTCGAGGAGGACGGCACGCAAGATCTGTGCCTCGGGAGGCAGCTCGACCCCCAGCGCATCCTCGACAGCCTGACAGTAGGCAATGCCGTGCCCGACGGCGGTGTCCCCCGAGATCCGCTCGGCGATGGCCAGTCCATCGGCGATCGTCTTCCCCTCGAACAGACGCTCGATGCCTTTGTGGACGAACCACAGCCGTGCCTTCATCCGGAGGATCGTCTCCCCCACCACCCAGAACCGGAAGTGCCCGGGCTCGATCAGTCCGGCGTGCACGGGACCGACCGGGATCTCGTAAACACCGGTTCCCTCGACGGGGACGAACGGGTACGGACCGGCTTCGTCGACCATCGCCGGGGGCGGTCCCGCGTCGGAGCGCATCGGATGCCACCCGACGGGCCAGTGCTGGTGCAGGACCAGGCGCCGGGGCTGGGGATGGTCCAGAGGCTCGATCCCGAACAGATCCTGGAGCTCGCGTTCGAACCTGCTGGCGGGAAACGAGGTTCCGGCGAGCGTGGGCAGCTCGGGGCGGGTCCGGTCCACGGGGACGTGCAGTTCGATCCGCCGATCGGGTGGCCCCGAGGTGAAGAGGTAGACGACGCGCATTGCCGTCCCGTCGTCGTGTCCGGACACAAGGGCGAGGCGCATCCCGTCAGCCAGCAGGGCCGAGGCCACCTCCACCAGCTCCGACGGTTCGACGCGGGCCGCGGAGCGGTGCAGCCCGCAGGGTGCGAGCCCGGGCACGGTAACCGGCTCCGGCACGTCGAGGGGCGTCACGTCGCCACCACCTTGGCTGCAGCCTGGAGGAGCCCATCCAGCGGCCAGGCGGCGACCCCGATGAAGGCGCAGGTGGCCAGGCCGCCCACCAGCGGGGCGGTGACCCAGCCCGGCGGGCGGGGTGCCGGGGGCTCGGTGGCCGTGCCCCCGAGCAACATATGTCGGGCGTGGCCGACGACGGCCACGAAGATGACCACCGTGAGGCCGACAGCGGCCACGGCCACCCACCCGAGACCCACCTGGAACTCGGCTCGGGTCATCAGGAGCTCGCTGCTGAACAGGCTGAAGGGGGGCAGGCCGAGCAGGGCCACCAGACCGATGCCGAAGACACCTCCGAGGACCGGGCGCCGCGCCAGGAGGGTCCGGACGCCATCGATCTCACTGGTTCCCTCGGCGGCCAGGATCTCGCCCGAGGTGAGGAACAGCACCGTCTTGGTCAGGCCGTGCCCGAGGACCTGCAGCAGGACGGCAGCGATGGCCAGCCGGATGCCGGCCGCGGCCCCGAGGGCGATCAGTCCCATGTGCTCGATGCTGGAGTAGGCCAGCATGCGCTTGTAGTCGCGCTGGGCGATCAGGAGCGACGCCGCGACGGCCAGCGACAGGAGCCCCACGATGACCAGGAGGGTCCGCGGGAACGCCGGACCGACGGCCAGGTCCACCACGGCCTTGAACCGGAGGATGGCGTAGAAGGCGACGGTCAGGAGCACACCCGACATCAGGGCCGACACCGGAGCCGGGGCCTGGCTGTGAGCGTCCGGTAGCCAGCTGTGCATGGGGGCGAGCCCGACCTTCGTGCCGTAGCCGAGCACCAGCAGGGCGAAGGCAAGGCGCATGACCGAGGGGTCGAGCCCGTGGGCGCGGGCCATGAGGGATGTCCAGTCGAGCGCGCCGGCCGAGTGCCCGCCGGCGTGGAGCGCGGCCAGGTAGACGAGCACGGTGCCGAGGAAGGCCAGGGCGATGCCGACCGAGCAGATCACCAGGTACTTCCAGGACGCCTCCAGGGCGCCCTTGGTTCGGCGGTGGCCCACGAGGAAGGTCGTCACGACGGTCGTGGCCTCGATCGCCACCCACAGCACGCCGAGGTTGGCGGCCAGTACGGCGAGGAGCATGGTGGCGACGAAGACCTGGACGAGCACCCCGTAGCCCGTGGCCCGGCCCTGGGTGGAGCGACCGTCCCTCCGCTCGAAGACCAGGGTGCGGATGCCGAGCCACGAGGTGAGGAGGGCGACCACGCCGATGACCAGGACCATGAACGCGCTGAGGGCGTCGGCCCGGAGCACCCCCCACGCCCCGATCAGCGGCCCGGATGCGACGACCCGAACGGCCACGGCCACCCCGAGCGCCAGGGTCGCCCCGTTGGAGGCCACCGCCGTCCACTGGGCCACCGGGTGCCGGGGAGCGGCGGCGACGATGGCCCCTCCGAGCAGCGGCAGCACGAGCAGCAGGACGAGCATCATCAGTCGTGCAGGTCCTGCAGCTCGTCGAGGTCGACGTTGCCGAACTCCGACCGGAGCCGGCGGGTGAGCACCATGAGCACGATCACGCCGAGCAGGACATCGAGGGACACGCCGAGTTCGATGAGGAAGGGCACGCCGGCGGTGGACAGGAAGGCCACCAGGGCGATCCCGTTGTCGACCATCAACAGCCCCACGATCTGGAGGACCGGACGCCGACGGGTCACCAGCACCAGGAAGCCCACCAGGAGCGTCGCCACCCCCACTGGCACCAGGGCTCCGGCGCGAGTGCCCACGAAGCGGCCGATGCCACGGGTGGCGAGGAAGGCGACCAGGATCAGCACAGCGGAGGCGACGAGTCCGGCCGGGACGTTCATCAGCGGCCGGGTCTCGCGGTCGAGCACACCCCCGCCGCCGGCCCGCCCGAGGAGCACCGGGATCACCACGCCCTTCACCAGCACCACGACCACGGCGGTGGCGATCAGGCCGGCGTCATCCTGGCGCACACCGAGGAGCAGGGCCACCGAACCGAGGGCGATGCCCTGGACGGCCACGATCCGGACCGCGGCGTGTACCGAGGTCATCCACAGCACCATCACCGCGCACACCAGTACGGCGCCTGCGGCCAGGGTGAGGGCGGCGTCGGTGGTCACGCCAGCACCAGGGCGGATACCACGGCCAGCACGGACAGCACGAAGGCGCCGGCCATCAGCTCGGGGACCCGGAACAGGCGGAGCTTGGCCACGGCCACCTCGAGAGCGGCGAGCGTGACACCGAGCACCGCGACCTTCGCCACCAGAGCCACCAGGGCGACGGCCAGGTGCGCGGGTCCCGGTCGGGTGGCGATGCCCCAGGGCACGAAGAGGTCGGCGAAGAGGGCCAGGAGCACGGCCAGGCGCATGGACTCGCCCAGCTTGACGAGGGCCAGGTCGGAGCCCGAGTACTCGAGGACCATGGCTTCGTGGATCATCGTGAGCTCGAGATGGGTGTGCGGGTTGTCGACCGGCAGCCGACCGCTCTCGGCGACGATCACGATGACGAACGCCGCCAGGGCGAGCAGGCGTTGCGGGGTGACCAGCAGGAGGGGGTGGGCGAGCGACGTGGTGATGATCGTGGGCAGGTTCGACGAGTGCGCCGGAACCGAAAGCGCCAGGATCGACACCAGCAGGGCCGGCTCGGCCACCGCTCCGATGGTGAGTGCCCGACTCGCCCCCATGCCACCGAACGCCGTACCCGTGTCGAGGGCGCCGAGGGCGACGGCGACGGTTCCGAGCAGGAGCAGGTAGACCACGGCGAACAGATCGGCACTCCACCCGAGGGCCGGGTCAGTGGCCAGCAGTGGGGCAATGGCGGCCACGACCAGGGTCGTGCCCACCACCACCAGTGGGGCAAAGGGGAATATCCAGCTGGCGTGTTCCGGCCGGGTCCGTTGACGGCCGGCCAGCTTGCGGAGGTCGAGCAGCGGTTGGCGCACCGGCGGCCCGATCCGGCCCTCGAGCCGGCACCGCACCTTGCGCATCAGCCCGACGAGGAGCGGGCCGCCGAGGACGACCCCGATGACCTGCAGCAGCGAGATCGCCGCCACCGAGGCGTCCGACCAGCCGGACCTCACGCCACCACCACCAGGACGATGACGAGTGCCGCCATGCCGAAGGCGAGGTAGCGGTGCACGCTTCCGTTCGGCACGAGCCGGGCAATCGCACCCCAACGCTGCAGCCCGCGGTTGGCGGGGTCGTAGAGTCGACGCTCGAAGGCGTCGTCGAGCGAGGTGTGGACCGTGGCGGCCTCGACGTAGAAGCGCGACTCCGCCACATGGCTCACGTCGACGTCCCGGGACGGGCTGAGCACGTTCTCGAAGACGCGGGTGAGCGGCTCACCGAACGACGTGGCCGTGTACTCCATGGCCGCCGTCTGGAATTCACGCCCGCAACCCCAGGTCTCGGCTACCCGGACCGCTCCGCCGCCGGACACCCGCCGGACCAGCGCCAGGAAGAGCACCACGGCGAGGAGGACGGCTGCCAGCAGTCCGGGGGCCAACTGGCTGTGGGCGCCCGAGAGGTCGAGCTGCCAGCCCCGGGCGAGAGGGTCCGGTGCCCGGGCGCCGGTCAAGCTGCGGGCCGCGTCGGTCACGGCGGGGATGACGAGGAACGGGGCCACACCGAAGAGGAGGCATAGCCCGGCGAGGATCCCTCCCCCGACCGACATCCACCGGGACACCTCCCGGGCCGAGGCCGCCGCCGCCGTCCGGGGGAGGCCCAGCAGGCCAATGCCGGCGGCCTTCACGAACGTGAACGCCGCCAGGCCTCCTGTGAGGGCCAGGACCCCCACGCCGACGGGCATGGCCACGGCGACGGCCGCGTCCGATGTCGGCAGGCCGTGCAACATGCTCTGCAGTAGGAGCCACTCACTGACGAAACCGCACACCAGGGGCAGGGCCGCCAGGCCCAGGCCGCCGATCAGGAAAATGCCCCCGGTGACCGGCATCCGCGTCAACAGCCCGCCCAGGCTGTCCAGGTCCCGCGTCCCCGTCGCCTGCTGGATAGATCCGGCGGCGAGGAAGAGGCTCCCCTTGAACACGGCATGGAAGACCACGTGGAGCAGGGCGGCCACCAGGGCGAGGAGCGCCAGCGCCGGGTGGCCGGTCGAGGCGAACAGTCCGGACGCCCCCACCCCGACGAGGACCAGGCCCATGTTGTCAGTCGTCGAGTAGGCGAGCAGGCGCTTGAGATCGCGGCTCGTGGCCGAGTGCAGCGCCCCGAAGAGGGCCGAGAGCGCCCCGACGCCCATCACCACCAGCCACCACCACGCCGGTCCCCCATGCAGCAGGCCGTCGCCCACCCGCAGGATGCCGTAGATCCCGAGGTTGACCATCGATGCCGACATCAGTGCGGACACCGGTCCGGACGCCTCGGCGTGGGCCCGGGGGAGCCAGACGTGCAGTGGCACCGCACCGGCCTTGGAGGCGAAGCCGATCAACACGAGCATGAACGCCGTGCTGCGGACCCAGGGGCTGAGGTGTCCCGCCGCCAGGGCGATGACGGTGAACGACTGGCTGTGCGACCGGGTAGCAAGCAGCACCATGCCTACGAGGATGGCCGCCGCTCCGGCCTGGGTCATCACCGCGTACCACTGGCCGGCCGTCTGCACGTCGTGCCGGTACCGGTGGTCGGCCAGGACGAGCAGGAGGGACGTCAGCGCCATCAACTCCCACAGGAAGAGGAAGGTGGTCACGTCGGCGGCCGCCGGTACCAGGAGGAGCATGGTAACGAAGACCGGGAGGACGGACGATGCCGTCCGACTCGAGAGCCCGTGCCCCTCGTAGCCGAGACGGTAGACCATGGCACAGGCCCCGACGACGGCCGACGTCGCCACGAACAGCGCGCCGAACCGGTCGAGGCGCAGGGTGAAGCCGGACAGGGGGAGCAGGCGGGCGGTGTGGAACCTCACGGCGTCACCGGTAGCGAGGACGTGGGCTGCCGCCACCAGTGCGAGCCCGCAGGCGATCACCGTGAGTCCGGCTGTGACCGGCGTCCTCGTCCGCTCCGGCGCCACCGCTCCGGCCAGAGCGGCCACCAGGCCGACGAGCGCGGCGGCTACAAACAGATCGACCATCAGGTTCCGGACAGCTTGCGCAGGGCACGGATGATGCTGGCGGGGTCGGGCGGGCAGCCAGGGATCTCCATATCCACCGGGAGCACATCACCGACGGAACCTACGACTCCGTAAGCGCCACGGAATACCCCGCAGTCGCGCGCGCAGTCGCCCAGCGCCACCACGACACGGGGCTCGGGAAGTGCTTCGTAGGTCTTCCGCAGAGGGCCGACCATGTTCCGGGTGACCGGTCCCGTTACGAGCAGTCCGTCGCAATGCCGGGGTGACGCCTCAAGGCGGATGCCGAAACGCTCGGCGTCGTAGACGGGCGAGAAGATCGAGGCGATCTCCATCTCACACCCGTTGCACGAGCCGGCATCCACATGACGAAGCTGGAGCGACCCGCGATGGCGAGCGGCCGACCGAGCAACTTGTGGCGTATCGGCAACCTCAGCCGGACTCCTGGCGGCCAGGATGCGTAGGTGTCGCACAAACGTCCCGAAGCGCATAGTTGACGATATTATCAATCATTTACTCAATCACTTCAGAATATGGAAGTCTCAGTCCTCTTCCTGGTTCACGGGCCACACACAGTTCCGTCGCCAGCGCGAGCGGGCCCTCACTCCTGAGTGGGGGGTTTGAACTCTGTCCCATCACTTCCGGCGCCAGCGGGGCTTTGAGTTACCCGGCGCCCGGAATCCCCTCCAACTCAGATATTCAGGCCACATCTCCCCAGGTCAGCGGCCCAGGAACAGTTCGAACAGGCGCTCAATATTGAGCTGATCCATGTCTCGTCGAAGCGACCGAAGAGATCGAACATTCAGGTCAGCTACCTCTTGTGCACCGGGCGACAGCCATCTTCCTTAGCGTTCAGTTACCCCATGCCTCGTTGCGCGCGCCCAAAACGACCCTCTAGACGGTGATCCCGCAGTTCAGGACACCGAACGGCGGTCCTCGCTCAGTATCACTGCAGCTCAAAGCGCTAATTTGCCGAATTTGTAGCGCCACCGAGGCGGTCACCGCTGGTGCAGAAAGGACAACACAGGTGCTCGGGATCGTTAGCGGTCCCCATTCTCAACACGAGATTCTGCGACGCGTAACCGGCATCGTTCCTGGGCACCCTCGCATCACTGAGGGCATTGACTGTTACGACTTGCGGATAGTACGCAACTAGACGAGCGACGGGATAGGCGATGGCTTCGAAACGGCTGGGGGGGCGCAGGCTGACTGCTCATCCAGCGCAACGGTATGGGATGAATAGGGGATGGCATGAGCTGGTCGGGGGCAAAAACCACCTCTGACCGAGGAGCCTGGGAGGAGAATCGAACTCCTGACCTACGCATTACGAGTGCGTTGCTCTACCGACTGAGCTACCCAGGC
>PLSY01000257.1 GCA_003164275.1 Acidimicrobiaceae bacterium
TCGGGTTCGTGCGCAAACTTCCCCACCAGGTGGTCGAGGCGTTCCGGTCCACCTTGGAAGAGGTCACCGAATCCGAGCTCATCGTCCATGTGGTCGACGGCTCAGCCCCCGACTTCGAGGGTCAAGTGGATGCAGTGCGGACGGTGCTCGCCGAGATCGGAGCCGACGGCATTCCCGAGCTGTTGGTGGTCAACAAGGCGGATTCGGTGGCGGCCCTCGGCGAGGAGGTGGAGGAAGAAGCCCGCCGACTGATGGCGGCCCATGAGGGTTCAGTCATGGTGTCGGCCCGAACCGGTGCGGGCATGGGCGAGCTCTTGGTGGCCATGGGTGACCGGCTCCGAGTGGGCGACCGGGTGGTCGAGTTGGACATCCCCTGGGCCCGGGGCGACGTCTTGGCCGCCGTCCACCGGGAGGGCGAGATCGTGGGTGAGTCGGCCGGGGAGTCGTCGACCCGCATCCAAGTGGTCCTCGACGAGGTGGGCAAGTCCCGCTTCGCCGAGTTCCTGGCCTCATGAGCGACGACTCGCAACCCGACGCCGCGAAGGGGTTCTCCCCGCCGCCGTATCCCTACGACCGGCTGAGTGTCGTGTCGGGTAAGGCCGTCGAGCGATTCGGCGGTCCCGGCGAAGGAGGGATCGTGGACTGTTCCATCGGTACCCCCTACGACCCCCCGCCGGACTTCGTGCTCGAGGCCATGGCCACGTCTGACACCGCACGCGGCTATCCGGCATCGGCGGGGTCAGCGGCCTACCGCCAGGCCGCGGCGGACTGGCTGAGCCGACGCTTCGGTGTCTCGATCGATCCCTTGAGCGAGCTCGCCGCCTGCGTCGGGACGAAGGAGTTCGTCGCCTCGACGGCCCAATACCTCCGGTTGCGCACCCCGGGCAGGGACACCGTGTTGTACCCGGCCGTCTCCTATCCGACCTACGCCATGGGTGCCCTACTCGGGAACTGTCGACCAGTCCCTGTCCGAGAACTACCTGGCGGCGGACTGGACTTAGCGTCCGTTGACGAGTCCGATGCCGAGCGTGCCTTGATCTTGTGGACCAACACGCCGTCTAACCCGACCGGACAACTCACCGACATGGTGGAGACGGCGGAGTGGGGGAGGGCCAGGGGCATCCCTGTGTTCTCGGACGAGTGCTACGCCGAGTTCACCTGGGAGGGCGAGCCCCGCACCGTGCTGTCGACGGGCGTCGAGGGAGTGGTGGCCGTCCACTCGTTGTCCAAACGCTCCAACCTCGCCGGTGTACGCGCCGGCTTCTTCGCCGGCGATCCGGAGCTGGTGAACTTCTTGTTGGATGTCCGCCGTCACGCCGGGCTCATGATCCCCGGGCCGGTGCAGGCGGGCGCGGTCGCCGCCTTCGGGGACGACGCTCACGTGGCGGCCCAACGCCTCCGGTACCGCCAACGCCTCGAGTTCACAGCGGCCTTCTTGGCCGATGCCGGACTTCCCACGCCCATGCCCGCCGGGGGTTTCTACCTCTGGGTTCCCGTGCCCGGGGATGTCACCGGGGGAAGTTGGGCGCTGACCGAGTACCTGGCCCTGGAGGGCGGGATGCTGACCAGCCCGGGTGACCTCTATGGGCCCGACGGCGCCGGACACGTCCGAGTGGCTGTCGTCCAGCCCATGGATGCTCTTCGGCTGGTCGCCGACCGTCTCTCGGCATCGTCATCACCGCTTCCCGCCTGACAGCTCTTTCGTGAGCCGAGGCGGTCCCGTCCATTGAGCAGTTCCTTCCATCCAGGGGCGGCGTGTGTCAGGGCTATCGTCTGGCCATGAATGATCTCCAGTCCCAGATCGAAGAGTTGTGGAGCAGGTCCGCAGAGCTGAGCCCGAGCGACACCGATGCGCTGGCCGTGGTCACCGAGGCCATCAATCTGCTCGACTCCGGCGAGGCTCGCGTCGCCGAGGTGGACGAGGCCAGTGACGAGGTGGTGGTTCACCAGTGGCTGAAGCACGCCATCTTGTTGCTGTTCCGCCTCCGGTCCATGGAGACCTTGGAAGTAGGTCCCTTCGAATACGCCGACAAGTTGCCCCTCAAGACCAACTATGCGGCTTCCGGGGTGCGGGTCGTACCGGGTGCGTCGGCTCGTTGGGGGTCGTTTCTCGGCAACGGGGTCATCTGCATGCCCAGCTATGTGAATATCGGCGCCCGAGTGGGGGCAGGGAGCATGGTGGATACTTGGGCCACCGTCGGGTCGTGCGCCCAGATCGGGGAGAACGTGCACCTTTCAGGTGGCGTCGGCATCGGCGGAGTCCTCGAGCCGGCCCAGGCCTCGCCAGTGATCATCGAGGACGAGGTGATGATCGGCAGTCGGTGCATGATCACCCAGGGTGCCCGGGTGAGCCGGGGCTCGGTAGTCGGCGAGGGAACCATATTGAACCCCTCGATCCCGGTGATCGACGCCGAAACGGGCAAAGAGTTGAGCCGGGGCCACGTCCCCGCCTGGAGTGTCGCCGTGCAGGCATCTCGGCGTAAGGAATACCCGGGTGGCGAGTTCTTCCTTCCCTGCGTCCTGGTCATCAAGCGACTGACCGAGGGGGAACGCCACGACAAGGCCAAGCTCAACGACATCCTCCGACAGCACGGGGTCTCTACTTGACCTCGGGCATGCCCGACGGCCTACTCGGCCTGGCCACGGCACTGGTCGGCATCCCCTCGGTCAGCCACTACGAGGCCCAGGTGGCCGACGCCGTTGAATCTGCCCTCAGGCTCTGCCCATGGCTGCTTGTCGAGAGGATCGGGGACAACGTCGTGGCCCGCACGGAGCTCGGGCGTAGTAGCCGCCTACTCTTAGCCGGCCATCTGGACACCGTCCCGCCCGTTGGCGGCAACGACGAGCCCCGCGTCGCCGATGACGTGCTCCACGGTGTGGGCTCGGCCGACATGAAAGGCGGCCTCGCCGTCTTCTTGCACCTGGCTGGCACTATTCCCGAGCCGGTGGTCGACACCACCTGGTGCTTTTACGTCGGCGAGGAGGTCGAGCAGCAGTTCAACGGACTGCGTGCGCTCTTCGCGCAACGGCCGGAGCTGGTGGCGGCCGACGCCGCCATCCTCGGAGAGCCGACCAGCGGCGTCGTCGAGGCCGGATGCCAGGGCACCCTCAGAGTGCGCATCACTCTCTCCGGGAGCCGAGCCCACACGGCCCGCCCGTGGACGGGGCGGAACGCCATCCACCGCCTGGCCCCGCTGCTGGCCGCGATCGGGGCCTACCAGAGTCGCCGTCCGATCATCGACGGCTGTGAGTATCGAGAGCAGCTTCAAGTGGTCGAGGTGACGGGGGGAGTGACTGGCAACGTCGTTCCCGATGTCGCCTCGTTGTTGGTCAACCACCGATTCGCGCCCGATCGCTCGGTCGAAGAAGCAGAGGGGTCGATCCGATCGCTGCTCGGAGCCCATCTCGAGCCAGGTGATCACTTCGAGCTCGTGGAGTCAGCAGCCGGTGCCCCACCGTCCCTCGGCCATACGTTGTTGTCCGACCTTGTGGCGGCGACCGACCAGCCCCCCCGGGCCAAGCTCGGCTGGACCGATGTGGCGACCCTTTGGGCCTACGGCATCCCCGCCGCCAACTTCGGGCCCGGAGACCCGCTGTTGGCCCACACGCCGGGAGAGCACGTCGGTGCTAGCGAGCTCGAGCATGCCGCCTCGGTCCTCGGCACGCTTCTACGGGGTGACCGGTAGGGTCAAACTATGACCACCTCACAGCGTTCGCTCGGCTCCAATGGCCTCGTCGTATCGGCGGAAGGACTCGGATGCATGGGGATGAGCGAGTTCTATGGGCTGGGTGACGAAGCCGAGTCCACTGCCACCATTCACCGGGCTCTGGAGCTGGGCGTCAACTTCTTGGACACCGCCGACATGTACGGGCCCTACCTCAACGAGGAACTGGTCGGCCGGGCCATCGCCGGTCGCCGTGACGAGGTGGTCCTTGCTACCAAATTCGGCATCGTTCGTGGCTCCGATCCATCGGTCAGGTCGATCCGAGGGGACGGCGCCTACGTGAAACAGGCTTGCGATGCCTCGCTTGCTCGTCTTGGCGTCGATCACATCGATCTCTATTACCAGCACCGCTCGGATGGCAATGTCCCGATCGAAGAGACGGTCGGAGCCATGGCCGAGCTGGTTGCCGAGGGCAAGGTCCGGTTCCTCGGTCTCTCCGAAGCCAGCGCCGAAACGCTGCGCCGGGCCACAGCCGTGCACCCGATCGCAGCCCTGCAGAGCGAGTGGAGCCTTTGGAGCCGCGACATCGAAGGCGATGTCGTCGACACGGCCCGGGAGCTCGGAATCGGCATTGTCGCCTACAGCCCTCTAGGCCGAGGATTCCTGACAGGGCAGATCACCGCTCCCGATGACTTCCCCGAAGGTGACTTCCGTGGCGGACTTCCCCGGTTCCAGGGAGAAAATTTCGCCCACAATCTGGAGCTGGTCGACAAGGTGCGGTCCATGGCCGCCGACAAGGGCTGTACTCCAGGCCAGCTGGCGTTGGCGTGGGTGCTCGCCCAGGGTGACGACGTGGTCCCGATCCCGGGCACGAAGCGGCGTACCTACCTCGAAGAGAACATCGCCGCACTCGACGTGCAACTGACTGACGCCGACGTGCAGGCTATCGACGCAGTGTTTCCGGTTGGGGCTGGGGCTGGTGACCGCTATCCGGACATGTCACCCATTCACGTCTCTACGCCGAGTAGCTGATCGCCCGGCCCCAGATCGTCAGAGCCGGCGTAGGACGGTGACGACCTTTCCGTACACGGTGACCTCGTCGGGCTCGAACTCCATGGGGGAGAGCCTCTCGTTGGCCGGCGTAAGGATGACCTTGCCGTCCCGGATGGAAAAGCGCTTTACGGTGGCCTCACCGTCGGGGATTCCTGCCACCACGATGTCGCCCTGCTCGGCATCGGGCTGTTGGCGGACCACAACGAAGTCGCCGTCGACGATGCCGGCATCAATCATCGAGTCTCCTCGAACGGTGACCATGAACAAGGTGCCGGTTCCGGTGAAGTCCTCAGGCAGCGGATAGAGCTCCTCGACGTTCTCCTGGGCCAGGACTCCGGTGCCGGCGGCCACGTCCCCGACGAGAGGCACATGGCGGATGGGCCGGGCGTCCATGATGACTTTCGACGAAGGGTCGTAACAGACCTCAATGGCCCGAGGCTTGGTCGGATCCCGGCGCAGGTATCCCTCCCGTTGCAAGACCGCCAAATGTGCGTGCACCGTCGACGAAGAGGTGAGTCCTACCGACTCGCCGATCTCGCGTACGGAAGGCGGATACCCCCGATCGCGAACTGCTTCTGAGATGCAGTCCAAAATCTGCTTCCGCTTGATGCTGAGTACCTGGGCCATGGATCCCCTTGTCATCACGTCGTGCGCGCCACCTGCGAACGTCTGTTTGGAAGAAGGTAGTGTCCTGTGGAGTAGAAAGCAAACACCCGTTCGACAAATCTCTTGACAACGAACAAATGTTCGTGATGAGATACCTGCATGACGAACACAGGTTCGATACACGAAGCGGTTGGGGCCACACATCAGAGCTCCGGCGAGGTGGCACGATGACCGCGCTGTGGCTGGCTCCCAATGACCCGATGCTGTCCGGTGAGCATCCTGGTCTCAAATTGGTGGGAGCGGATCCGCACGAGGACGACGACCAGTGGTCACAGCCCCCCCTCAGCCTCGTTCCCGACCGAGCCCTCCGGAGCGGCACCAAGCGCCGAGCGTCTGTTGGCGTCCGACGTCGTCGGACATTGCTGGCGGTGATCGGCCTGCTGCTGATCGGACTTGCTCTCCCGCTGGGCGGAACCGGTGGCCACTCCCACCCCATCGGTTCCGCTTCGGCGGGAACGCTTGTTTCTGGGACGTACACCGTTCAGCCGGGCGACTCGTTGTGGTCAATCGCCGAACGGGTCGCACCCAACTCGGACCCACGCCCACTCATGGCTCGGCTCGCCGCCGAGACGGGCTCGGACACGGTGATCCCCGGAGAGCGACTCAGCCTTCCCTAACGAGCTGTGTCGGGCCAGCATTACTAGCGAAATGCTTGCGCCGAGGCATAGAAGCCAAGGTTGGGCACTAGCCTCATATCGTGAGGTGTCCGTGGTGTTTGGCTGATGACGACCGAGTGGTCGACTCGCGCATGGCCGAAGAGGGAGCGGCAATTCGAAGACGGCGTGAGTGCATCGGCTGTGGTCATCGCTACACCACATTCGAGCGTATCGACGAGGTCCCATTGATGGTGATCAAGCGGTCTGGAGCCCGACAGCCCTTTGATCGGGGGAAGTTGATCGACGGACTTCGCTCTGCGACGAAGAACAGGCCGGTGACCGAGTCTCAGCTCGACACCGTGGCCCATGAGATAGAGGACACACTGCGTGAGGGCGGCTCGGAGCCGACCTCTGAGCAAGTTGGAATCGCAGTACTCGAGCGACTCCGGGCTGTCGACGACGTCGCCTACCTACGTTTTGCCAGTGTGTACAAAGGATTCGAGGGCGTCGACGATTTCGAGCGAGAGGTCGGCCTGCTCACGAAGACTACGGCTCCGAAACAACCTGAGAGGTAGGGCATGGCTGAGTTGGTGGAGGACATTCCCGCCCGTGCCTTGGCAATCTACGCACATCCGGACGACCCCGACGTATCGTGCGGCGGCACGCTGGCTGCCTGGGCTAAGGGGGGATGCGATGTCAGGGTGCTGCTGTGCACGGATGGGGGCAAGGGATCGTCTGACCCTTCGGTCGATAGGGAGGCGTTGGCCCGGCGACGGAGCATCGAGGCGAGCGATGCCGGAGCGGTTATCGGCGTCTCGGGTCAGGAGTGGTTGAACTATCCCGACGGCGAACTCGATGACCTGCCGGAGCTGCGCCAGTCATTGGTATCGTCGATCCGGCGATTCCGGCCCGAGGTGGTGCTCTGTCCCGATCCGACCGCACTGTTTTTCGGACAGGGGTACTTCAACCATCGAGATCACAGGGTCTGTGGACTGGCGGCGCTCGACGCCGTAGCCCCCGCAGCGGCCCTTCCTCTGTATTTTCCCGAGGCCGGTCCTGCGCACCAGGTGTCGACGGTGCTGCTGTCCGGAACGCTTGCGCCAGACGTGTGGGTGGACATCTCGTCAACCGTGGGCTTGAAGGGCGAAGCGGTTGGCTGCCATCGGAGTCAATTTCCTGACGGAGTGGAGTGGGCATCCACAGCCGTGCGCTTGGGCGCTGAGGATGCGGGTAGGCAGGCCGGGGTTCCCTTTGCCGAGGGGTTCCGGAGGCTGCATCTCGGTGGATAGGGACGCGACCTCGCTTGCAGCTCATGGGTCCGGTGGGGGACGGCCCCCGAAGGCGGACAGCAACTCTCGGGTGATCCTTCATGTCGACATGGACTCTTTTTTTGCCTCGGTGGAGGTTCTGGACAACCCGTCGTTACGGGGGCTGCCGGTGATCGTCGGCGGTTCCGGTGGCCGAGGGGTGGTCGCCGCCTGTACCTATGAGGCTCGGATGTTCGGTGTCCATTCAGCGATGCCGTCGGCGGTTGCTCGGCGCCTGTGCCCAAAGGCCCTCTTTGTCGACGGCCGCTACCACCGCTATGTGGAAGAGAGCAAGAAGCTCCATGCCATTTTTGAGACCATCACACCCCTGATCGAGGGAATTTCGATCGACGAGGCCTTTTTGGACGTAACGGGCTCGCAGCAGCTCTTGGGTGCCGGGCGAACGATCGCTACGGAGATTCGTCGTCGGGTGAGCGAGGAGTTGAAGCTCACTTGTTCGGTGGGAGTGGGCCGAAGCAAACTCATCGCCAAGCTGGCGTCCAAGGCAGCCAAGCCGGTGGCCAGCCGGGACGGCATCACGCCCGGGCCCGGTGTGGTCGAGGTGCGGCCGGAGGAGGAGCTCGAGTTTCTCCACCCGCTGTCGGTCCGTGCCCTTTGGGGGGTAGGCCCAGTCACCGGGCGCAAACTCGATGCTTTCGGCATCGTCACGGTAGGGGACATTGCCCAACTGCCGGACGGTGCGCTCGAGCGCTACTTGGGACGGTCACAGGGTGCCCACCTCGCCAAGCTTTCCAGAGGCGATGATCCCCGGCCGGTTGAGCCAGAGCAGTTGGCGAAATCCATCGGCCACGAGGAGACCTTCGCCATGGATCTCTGGGATCGGGCCGACCTCGAAGCCCGGCTCTCCCGGATGGTGGATGCCTCGGCGACCCTGCTTCGCCAGTCTGGCCTGGCGGCCCGAACCGTCAACCTGAAGGTGAGGTTCGGCGATTTTCGGACAATCACTCGGTCGCACTCGATCAGTTCGCCCATTGACGCCACCCTCGCCATCGGCGCAGTTGCGACCGCTCTGTTGGACTCGGTGGAGCGCGACCAAGGGGTGCGACTCCTAGGCATCAGCCTGTCTGGATTGGGTGACCCGGGCGGGGATGAGCAGTTGACCCTGGACCTGGGTGCGAGCGGCTCGGATCCGACGAATTCGAGCGCCGAGGACCGCCTTGTCCAGGCCGATCAGGAAGCCGAGCGAATCCAGCAGTCCTGGGGCTCGGTAACTGAAGCCGTCGATGCCATCAGAGCCCGATATGGCGGCTCTTCAGTTGGACCGGCTTCGCTGGTTGGCCCACAGGGCTTGGCCGTCCGCCGTCGCGGGGAGGCTCAGTGGGGCCCGGCACGGCCGAAATCACCTGGTGCGGATGATGAACAATCCGCCACCTTGTAATATGGTGTCGGTGTTTCGTCAAGGGCTCAACGATGCAGGGCTTCAACTACTGTCAGGCGTGCGATGTTTTTGAGTCCCGGTTGCGCGAGGATGTTATTAGCAATTGTAGTGAGGCATGAAAATGGGTGGAGGGGACGAGCAGTTGCCGCTCTCTGAGCACGAACAGCGCATCTTGCATGAGTTGGAGCAGTCCCTCTACCAGGAGGATCCAGACTTCGCGGAACGGGTCCGATCCGAAACGGTGTACCGCCATGCCGGCCGCTACTGCATCTGGTCTGCATTGGTGTTCGTGGCCGCCTTGGTGTTCATGTTTTTCACCTTCTCCCGATCGGTCATTCTGGGCTTCGTCGGAGTCGTTGTCATGTTCTTGTCCGGTGTCGTCTTTGCCAACAATGCCCGCCGCATGGGCAAAGCCGGGATCGATGACATCTCACGCTCCCTGCACAGCAGGAACATCAGTTCAACGGTCCATGATCCTCGTGACTGGATCCGCGGGCGCTTTCACCGAGACGACTGACCGTACGTGTCGCCTGCGTCTCCGCAGGGCCAACCGGGCTCCGCGGCGGTCACACCCGATGCGCAGCTAGGGCCTGTTCTGGCCATCGATATCGGCGGGACGAAAATGGCAGCCGGGGTAGTCGATGGTGCCGGGACCATTCTTGGCCGGGCACAGGTGCCCACCCCCCACGAGGCAACCGCAGAGGAGCTTTTCGCCGCGTTGGCCGGTGCGATCGAGAGCACCGTGTCCTCCGTAGAAGTTGCGCCGTTGGTCTGCGGGGTCGGCTGTGGCGGCCCCATGTCAACGGGCGGTGAGGAGGTGTCCCCTCTGAATATCCGAGGCTGGAGGCGCTTCCCACTGCGCCAACGCTTGGCCGATCTGGTCGGGCTGCCCGTCTTCGTAGACAACGATGCGAAGGCCCTTGCCCTCGGCGAGGGATGGCTCGGAGCGGCTAGCGGGTCCCGTAACTTTGTCGCCATGGTGGTGTCAACGGGCGTTGGTGGCGGGATCGTCATCGACGGCCGGCTGCTTGATGGAGAGCATGGCAACGCGGGGCACATTGGCCACGTGGTGGTAGAGCCCGAAGGCCGCCAGTGCGTATGCGGCGGACAGGGATGCCTTGAGGCCGAGGCGTCGGGACTGTCGATCGAGGCCGCCACTGCCCGCCCGGCAGCCGAGGCCCCACTCGGCGTGCGCGTTCATACCGGCACCTTGGTCGGTCGAGCTGTGGCCTCTGTCGCCAACCTCTTGGACCTCGAACTGGCCGTGGTGGCGGGATCGGTGGCACTCGGCTTCGGCGAACCATTCTTCAAAGCTGCCCAAGATGAGATCAACAAGCGATCGCGGCTCGACTTCTCACGGTCCACCCGGATCATTCCCGGTGGGCTTGGTGCCACGGGCCCCCTCATAGGGGCCGCGGCCATCGGGCTTTCGGGATCCGACAGAGGCCGTTGGGCTGGAGCGACGAGATGAGCTCGACCGCTTCAGGGGCGATCTCTCGACAAGCGTTGGTCGGCATGGTGATGGCCGTGCTCAAGCGTCCCGACCTGTGGTCGTCGGCCTTCGGTGCCCTATGTCGAATGGCGGCACCGGGCTGGTGGAGGTCCGCCCCCTATCTGCCACTGCCAGCCGGTGGACTCTGGGCATTCCGCATGCTCACCGCGTACGGGGACGCCGACGCTGCTCCGGCCCCCGCAGATCTGCTCTCCTATCTCCAATGGTGCCGGACCACCTCCGGATCCCGGGGGTCAAGGGCAGCCATGAAACCTGTCATTCCCGGTAGCTACCGAGACGTTGCCCGGTAAGGCTAAATTTCTGAGTTGATGGATCGACGGTCGAAGCTCGCAGCGAAGTTGGCGGCTCCCGAAGACTCCGCCTTCGCGGCCCGAGCTCCCGTCCGATCGCCCCAAGCCCCTTGCCGGCGTGCGCTGGTGCTCAACGCCACCTTCGAGCCGTTGGGCATCGTGTCGTCTCGTCGCGCCGTTCTCTTGGTCCTCACCACCAAAGCGGAGCTGGTGCACACCACCGAGCGGGTCTTCCGGGCCGAGCACGTGTCGGTTCCTGAGCCGTCGGTGGTCCGACTGGTCCGATACGTCCAGATTCCGCGCCACTATCGGGTGGCGGTGAATCGCCGAACGGTCTTTGCCCGGGACCGGTCACAGTGCCAATACTGCGGCTCAGCGGCTGAGAACCTCGACCACGTGATCCCTCGGAGCAAGGGCGGCCCCCACACATGGGAGAACGTCGTCGCCGCCTGTCGACGCTGCAATACCCGCAAAGAAGACCGACTGCCCCACGAGGCGGGCATGGTGCTGCGAGCGACACCCGAGGCTCCCCGCCACCGAGTGCAGCTCCTGGCCCTGTGTGGCGGGGGAAGCGAGGACTGGGACACGTACCTTGGGACATCTGGTGGGCGGATGCCGCAGATGACCGCCTGACCACCGGCTGTCCCAGCTCCGATCGGAGGGTCGAACGGAGGTGGCAGAGTGGCCTGGTGTCCAATGCCTGGGGGGTCGTCGAGCGGTCGGGTCGGGCGTCGGAATTGCATGCCACGTGGCCTGAGTCCGAGCGAGCCCCCGGCCAACGCTTGGTCGCGGTCTGTCGGGTCACGTCCCCCGCTGTTATCCTCGGCTCCACCCAATCGGAGGATGTAGTCGATTCACAGAGGGCCCGTGCCGCAGGCATAGCGGTGGCGAGGAGAAGATCCGGCGGGGGAGCGGTGCTGGTCGCCCCGGAAAACCCGGTATGGATCGATGTATGGCTCCCGGCTGGTGACCCGCTTTGGGCCCATGACGTCGGACATGCCTTCGACTGGCTGGGGGAGAGTTGGGCCGACGCTCTGGCCGCTTGTGGCATTAGCGACGTCTCACCCCATCGCGGAGGATTCGTTGCCTGCACCCGATGGTCCTCACTCGTCTGCTTCGGCGGCGTCGGGAGTGGAGAGGTGCTCACCGGTGACGGCCGCAAGGTCGTTGGGCTTTCCCAACGACGGACTCGGCTCGGCGCGTGGTTCCACACCGCCTGCATGCTCCATTGGGATCCGACCACCCTCCTTGGGATCCTCGACCTGTCGGCGCCCGAGCGGGAGGCCGCTTCGTTGGCTCTCGCCCGGACGGTGGTCGGTGTGCAGGATCTTCTCCTCGAGTCCGGCTCTCCGGTGGTCGACGGCGCGACCGTGGGTGACGCCCTGATCGCCTCACTTCCCCGACTCGACGACTGACTGACGCCCTCCTCTGTCCGGGCCCCACGTCACCGGGACACGTAGGAGAGGCACTCGGGAACTTCGCTTCGCACCGTGGCGAAGCGCGTCCAGAACGCGTGCCAAAGGGCGTCGGTTGGGAGCAAGTGGTTGACCAGTGGGGGGTCGGGGCGTAAAGTGGCGCAAAGTGGTGTGAAAGGGAGGAACTCGTAACGTCGGGTTCTGAGCACTGCGGGGAGCATTGTGGGAGCAATCACCAGTGGCACGGTTCTTCGGCAGGTACGAGCATTCGCTCGACGACAAGGGAAGAGTGATTCTCCCGTCGAAGTTCCGCGCACCGTTCGAGCACGGCGGCTATCTCACCGAGTACCAGGACGGATGCCTGTCGCTTTGGACTCCGGATCAGTTCGAGCAGCAGATGGAGGCCATGTTGGAACGGGCGTCCACCGGCCGGAGCGACCGGAACTTGGTGAGGTTGTGGGCCTCGACCTCCCACGAGCTGGAGATCGACCGCCAGGGGCGGATGGCTATTCCGGCCCGCCTCCGGGAGTACGCCGGTCTGGTCGGCGACGTCCTAGTGCTCGGAGCGATCGACAGGGTCGAACTATGGAATCGAGAGTCATGGGATCAGAAGGTGCTGCCCGAAGAGGAACGACTCACCCAGGGCGACGACGGCTGAGTGCGGTGCGCCTCAACGTGGTGCGGCATGGAAGCGCCGAGGGAACGGTCGCCGGCCCGGCTCCTCACATCAGCCCCGACCACCCGAGTGTCGATCGACTCGTCGACACCCAAGCACCCGACAGTCGTGAAGACCAGTTCAACGACGGGAGCAACATCCGGAGAATCACGTCGGCTCCGAGCCTTTTACCCCATATGCCGGGTACGCCTGACGGGTACCACCGGCCAACGCCCTATGAGTCGGGCCTGGCCGCGGTGGCCCGCCAGGACGTACACATCGAACGTGTCTGGCCCATGCGCAGTCCCTCGATCGGATCGCTGGAAGCATCCTCCTCCGCCTACTTCCAGGGAGAACGTCGCGGCACTCCACCCGCACGCACTGTGCCGGTCGAGGGACTGCGGATGAGCCAGAACTTCGCCCACGAGCCGGTCATGGCCGAGGAGGTGGTGACTTTACTGGGTCCGGTCCCACCGGGCCTCATTGTCGACGCCACACTCGGTGGGGGCGGTCATGCCGTTGCCCTGTTGAACGCCTACCCGGAGGTCAATGTCCTCGGCATCGACCGCGACCCCCAGGCGGTGGCGGCAGCCCTCGAGACCCTCTCGCCGTTCGGTGATCGCGCCGTCGTCCGCCAATCACGATTCGACGGTGTGGCCCGAGTGGTCCGGGAAGTCCAAGCCGAGCTCGCCACACCCGTCGAGGAACAAGGGATCACGGGGGCGCTGTTCGATCTTGGCGTGAGCTCGCCGCAGTTGGATATGGCCGAACGCGGATTCTCCTACCGCCGGGACGCGGCGTTGGACATGAGAATGGACCCGACGTCGGGCCTGACGGCGGCAGACGTGGTCAACGAGTACAGCGAGGATCAACTGGTCGAGCTCTTCTCTGACAACGGCGAGCGCCGCTTCGCCCGACGAATCGCCCGAGCCGTCATCGCCGCCCGCCCCCTCTCCACCACCGGGCAGTTGGCCGACGTGGTGAGAGCGGCCATTCCCGCCGCCACCCGCAGGACCGGTGGCCACCCAGCTCGCAGGGTCTTTCAGGCCGTCCGCATCGCTGTCAACGAGGAACTGGAGCAGTTGGGCACGGCCCTCGACGATGCCTTGGACATGCTGCGCCCCGGTGGTCGGTGCGTCGTTATCTCGTACCACTCAGGCGAGGACCGCCTGGTCAAGACCATCTTCCACCGAGCGGCAACCGACGACTGCCAGTGTCCGCCCGGGCTTCCTTGTGTCTGCGGCGCCGACCCCCAGTTCCGACTGGTGGCCCGCGGGGCGAAACGTCCCACGGAGGAAGAGGTGGCGAGGAACCGGCGATCCGAGGCCGCCCGCCTTCGGGTTATTGAGCGCCTGCCCCGATTGGTCGAGGAGGAAGACTGATGGCCCCACCGGCTACCGCCCGGCGGTCATCGACCGCTCGCCCACTCACCGGACCTCCTCAAGGAGCCCCACGGCGCCCACCGCTACGGGTATTCGAGCCGGCGCCGCGGCGCCGTAGCGCCCCTCGCGCCATCCGGCGATCGACCATGTGGCTCTCGGGCATCGTGATCGTCGGGAGCCTGCTGGCTGTGGTGGTCGGGGACGCACTCACCACCCAGGGACAGGTCAGCCTGTCGAACACCGAGCGTCAGGTGGCCGATGCCGTCGCTCTGCAAAAGCAACTGCAGATCGACGTTGCTCAAAAGGCAGCGCCGCCGGTTGTCGTCCAGCAAGCCATGAAGGCGGGTCTTGTCATACCGACCAGCGTTGTCTACCTGCCCCGGGTACCGCTCGATGTCCCTCTTCCGATGCCGAAGACGACTCCGGCCCCTGCTCCTGTCTCGTCCACCACCACCGCCACGACCTCCTCCACGACTGCGTCGACGACGGGGGGCTCACAGTCGGCCTCGAATGGCTCCGCCAGCAGTGCCACGGCGACCACCACTCCGGCGCAACGGTGAGCCCCTCGGTGGTGCTGGGCCGGCGCTCTCGCGCCATGCGGCTAGTGCTGGTCGTGGTCTTTTTGGCCCTGGTCATCCAGCTCATTCACGTCCAAGAGTTCTCCCACCAGCACTACGCCTCCCTGTCGGCATCGGAGCTATCCCAAACGGTGACCGTCCCGGCCGTCCGAGGCGGTATCTATGACCGAAACGGCGAGGTCATCGCCCAGTCGATCACCAAGCAGACGGTGGTGGCGGATCCGCTGCTGATCAAACACCCAGCCAGACTGGCCGACGCCCTGTCGCCCGTGTTGGGCATTCCGACTTCCCAGCTTCGGTCCGAGCTCACGGAGCACTCGGGTTTCGTCTACCTGGCCCACCGGGTGCCCGACGCCGTGGCGACCAAGCTCACGTCCCTCAATCTGACCGGCATCAATCTGGTTCCCGAGTCCCAACGGGTGGAGCCAGACGGACAGCTGGCCCTTCCCGTCGTGGGCACGGTCAAGTGGGATGGGAGCGGTGCTTCCGGCCTCGAGTACGAGTACCAAAAGGAGCTCGCAGGCAAGGCGGGAACGAAGAACCTCCTCGAGGCCCCTGACGGGGTGGCGCTGTCCGGCGACACCAATGCGTCCGTGGTGGCCACACCGGGCACGGGCCTGGAACTCACCATCGACGAGTCCGTGCAATATGTCGCCGAGCAGGCGCTTGCCGCCGAGATCGTGGCCAGCCACGCCTTCAGTGGCACGGCGGTCGTCATGGACGTGAAGACCGGCGACATCCTGGCCATGGCCGATCTCCAATCGACCACCGGATCTGCCACCACTGGATCCGGCTCGACGAAGAGTGCTCAAGCCACGACGGTGGCGGAGACGACCAAGTCCGAGGCCACCCCGGTCTCCACGTCGGGCTCGAGCCTCGTCTCCCAGGCCGACACCCTGCCGGCCGGGGTCGAGGAAGCACCATCGAATACCGCGGTCACCGGTGTCTACGAACCGGGATCGGTGTTCAAGCTGGTCACGTTCTCTGCTGCGCTGGCCGCCGGCGTGACCTCCCCGAACCAGGTCCTCGATGTTCCGGCCGCCCTCCCGATGGGGACATACACCTTCCACGACGCGGAGGAGCACGGACTGGAAAAGCTCACAGCCAGCGACATACTGGCCCAGTCGTCCAACATCGGCACGATCGAGGTGGCCGAGGCCCTCGGCAAGAACCGATTGCTCTCCCAGATCAGCAACCTCGGCTTCGGCAAGACGACCGGCCTGAACTTTCCCGGCGAGTCAGAGGGCCTCGTGCCAAAGGCTTCGGCCTGGACGGGAACATCGATCGGTTCGACGCCGATCGGCCAAGATGATGCCGTCACCGCCCAGCAGATCCTGGATGCCTACAACTCAGTGGCCAACGGCGGCGTGTACGTCTCCCCCCGCCTGATTCGAGCCACCGTGAGCCCCTCAGGGTCTGTGACCGCGGCCAAGGCCTCGTCCAGCCACCGGGTCATCTCGCCGGCGGTGAATACCCAGCTCGTGTCCATGCTCGACGGGGTGGTCTCATCGGGCACGGGGACCGAGGCGGCCATCGACGGCTACACCGTCGCCGGGAAGACCGGAACGGCCCAGATTCCCGATCCCAACCATCTCGGCTACATCTCGGGTGCGTATGTCGGCTCATTCGCCGGATTCGCCCCGGCCGAGAACCCCGTGCTGTCGGCCATCGTGGTCCTCGACCACCCCACTCCCATCTACGGTGGGGCAGTGGCCGCCCCTGTGTTCTCGACGATCATGTCCTACGCCCTCCACCACTACGGCATTCCGACCACGGCAGCGGGGACGGCTTCGTCGTCCTCGTCCGCCATAGGGGCCTCCGGAACGGTCGCGGTGCCGACCGGAGCTACCACGGAAGGCCCGTAGTGGGGCTCGTTGGGCAAGTCGGACAGTCGCTCGGGAGCCACTCACTCCAGGATCGCCAGCCGTGCAGTTGACGACGTTGGTCCGCGACATCGAAGTGGTCGGTGTCCGCGGCGACCTGGATGCAACCGAGATCGAGTCGGTGGAGTTCGACAGTCGCCGTACCCGGCCAGGTGCCCTGTTCTGCTGCGTCCCGGGCGCCCACACCGACGGACATGACCACGCTGCTGCGGCGGTCGATGCCGGGGCGGTCTCGCTCCTCTGTGACCACTTTCTCGACTTCGGGGTGACCCAGGTGCAGGTGGCTCCGGGCTCGGTGCGCCCGGCCATGGCCGCTGTCGCCTCGGCGTTCCACGGCTACCCGTCCCGCTCACTGGCGATGATCGGCGTGACCGGGACCAACGGCAAGACCACGGTGACCCAGATGGTGCGGTCCATCCTCGATCTGGCCGGCATGCCGACCGGCGTGATCGGAACGCTCGACGGCGCCAGGACGACGCCCGAGTCCCCGATACTCCAAAGCCTGCTGGCCCGGTTCCGAGACGATGGTCGACGGGCCGTCGCCATGGAGGTGTCATCCCACGCCCTCACCGAGCACCGGGTGGACAGCATCATCTTCGACGTCGCCGCGTTCACCAATCTCAGCCGCGACCACCTCGACCACCACCGGTCCATGGAGCACTACTTCGAGGCCAAGGCCTGCCTGTTCGAGCCGTCGAGGGCCAAGGTCGCGGTAGTCAACGTGGACGACCCCTACGGCCGGAGGCTGGCCGACCGACTGGGGAGCGGTCATGTGGTCGAAGTCCACCGCACCCACGCCACCGACATCGAGCTCAAGTCCGGCTCTTCGCGCTTCACCTGGCGTGGACGATCGATCGAGCTCCCTCTGTCCGGGCTATTCAATGTGGAAAACGCCCTGGTGGCCGGGGCTGTGGCCACCGCCCTCGGACTGGGCGACGATCAGGTGGCGGAGGGACTGAGCTCTGTCTCCCCGGTCTCGGGTCGCATGGAGCTGGTTTCCGGTGATCTGCCGTTCGCCGTGTTCGTGGACTACGCCCATACGCCGGCCGGACTCGATGCCGCCCTGTCGTCGGCTCGGCACATCGCCGGATCCGGGAGGGTGATCTCCGTCTTTGGGTGCGGAGGGGACCGTGACCAGGGAAAGCGACCGGAGATGGGGACCGCCGCCAGAGAGCGCTCAGACGTGACCATCATCACGTCCGACAATCCTCGCAGCGAGGATCCCATGGCCATCATCGACCAGATACTCCGTGGCTCGACTGGCAACGCCGTCTGTCGCGTCGTGCCCGACCGGGCAGAGGCCATCCGGCTCGCCGTCCAGACGGCAGAGGCGGGAGACGTGGTGGTGATCGCCGGGAAGGGTCACGAGTCGACGCAGACGATTGGCGGCCGCATCATCCCTTTCGACGACAGGATCGAGGCCCGCCGGGCTCTCGATGCCCGTGGGGCGGCCGATGACGGCGGTGACGACCGATGATCTCGCTCATGACCTCAGGTGGGGTGGCCCTCTGGGTGGCCGTTTTGACCACGCCGATGCTGATCAGATGGTTGGTCAAGAACAACATCGGCCAACAGATCCGAGAGGACGGCCCCCAGGTTCACATCGCCAAGGCCGGGACCCCGACGGTGGGCGGCATCGGCATCGTGGCCGCCGTGATCATCGGCTACCTGTGTGCGCATGCCGTACCCGGGGTCACGTTCTCACGCTCAGGGGTCCTGGTCATGTGGTCGATCGTCGGTGCCGCCCTGATCGGCTTCGCCGACGACTGGATCAAAGTGCGGCACCGACGGAGCCTCGGGTTGAACAAGCGGGCGAAGTTCGGGGCCCAGATCGGCCTCGGCGTCTCCTTTTCTCTGCTCGCCGTCTACTGGGCCCACGCCTCTACGACTCTCTCATTCACCCGCTACGACTCGATCGGCTGGCACATGGGCACGGGCCTTTGGGTGGTGTGGGCCACGGTGATCACCGCGGCCGCGGCCAATGCCGTGAATCTGACCGACGGCCTCGACGGCCTGGCAGCCGGCTCGGCCACCTTCGCCTTCGCCTGCCTTTCAATCATCGGTTATTGGCAGTACCGGCACTTCGCCATCTACCACGTCTTCGACGCCTTGGACCTGGCGCTGGCTGCGGTGGCACTGGCCGGGGCATGCCTCGGGTTCCTTTGGTGGAACGCGGCCCCGGCCAAGATCTTCATGGGTGACACCGGGTCCTTGGCCATCGGATCGGGCATGGCCGCCCTCTGCCTTCTCATGAACATCGACTTGTTGTTGGTGATCATCGGTGGCCTTTTTGTGATCGTGACCCTTTCGGTGGTCATCCAGGTGATCAGCTTCCGGCTGTTCCACCGCCGGGTGTTCCTCATGGCTCCGATCCATCATCACTTCGAGCTCATGGGCTGGCCCGAGACGACGGTCATCGTCCGTTTCTGGATCCTGGCCGGCCTGTTCGCCGCTCTTGGGCTCGGAATCTTCTACGGGGACTTCCTGTCGGTGAGCAAGGTCTGATGGGCGCCCCGCCGAGGAGGCGCGACAGCCGTGCTGTGGGGTTCCACCACCTGGTGGGCCCTGTCGACAAGGCTTACCCGATGTCCAGACCCGATCCCGAGGCCCGAAGCGACCGTGCAGTCGAGTCCTCGAGACAAGGAGAATGCAGTGGCTGAGCGATCCACGTCCCTCCGGACGGTGACCCGGGGCCGTCATCCCTCGGTCTCGGCCCCGACCTCCACTCCGGGGGCCAAGCGGCCCGGACGGGTGGCCGGTCACGGCGCGGACCCCAATGGGACACCATCCTCCCGGGCGTCCGGAACGGGGACAGTGTCACGGTTGGGGTCCAAGCAGGTCGGATGGCTGACCCGGGTCCGCTCGGCTCGGGCCATCGCAGTGCTCGTCGGCGTGCTCTGCGTCTTCGGCCTGGTCATGGTGGGCTCGGCGTCGCCGGTAATCTCCCTCGGCCTCTACGGCTCACCCTGGACCATCTTCATCCGCCAGGTCATGTGGATGGGCGTCGGTGCGGCCGTGCTACTCATCTTCTCCCGGATGGACTATCGCAAGTGGAGGACCATTCGCGGCCCCTTGGTCATCGTCACCATGGCGTTGTTGGTGGCCGTGCTCGTCCCGGGCCTTGGAGTCACGGCTGGCGGCTCGTCGCGTTGGATCGGCTTCGGCATGCTGCGCCTGCAACCCTCCGAGCTCATGAAACTGGCCCTGGCCGTGTTCGCCGCCGATCTGCTGACCCGCCGGGCCGACCGCACGAACGACCAGAAGATGATCATCGTTCCCGTTCTGAGCGTGCTCGGCATCTCGGCCATCCTCATTTTGAAACAGCCCGACATGGGCACCGCCCTCGTGTTGTGCTGTATCGCCTTTGGCATCTTGTTCATGGGTGGCGTCTCGATGGCCCCGATCCTCAAGATCCTTGGGGCCTTCGGGGTGCTGGCGGTGATCGTCGGTCTGGCCGACCCCTACCGCCGAGACCGGATCCTGTCGTTCCTCAACCCCGGGGCAAACCGGTCGGGCTCCGGCTACCAGGTATGGCAGTCCCTCATCGGGCTCGGGTCCGGGCACATCTTCGGCTTGGGCCTCGGAGGAGGGCGCCAGAAGTGGGGGCTCCTGCCGAACGCCCACACCGACTTCATCTTCTCGGTGGTGGGAGAGGAGCTGGGCCTGTTCGGGGCCATCGTGACCCTCGGCTTGTTCTTCGCCCTGGCTTGGTACGGCCTGCGGGCGGCCACCCGTGCGCCCGACCGGTTTGGTTCCCTATTGGCCGTCGGCATCACCACGTGGATCACCAGCCAGGCGGTGATCAACATCGGTGCCGTGGTCGGCGTGCTGCCAGTCACCGGCATCCCCCTGCCGTTCATCTCCTTCGGTGGATCGTCCCTGGTCATCACCATGGCGGCGGTCGGAATCTTGGTGAACATCGCCGCCCATGAGCGGGCCACACCGCACGCCCTTCGACCGCGTCGCCAACCCGCCAAGCGGTGAGCGGGGAGCGCTTCGCACTGGTAGCGGGAGGCGGCACGGCAGGACATCTGCAGCCGGCCCTGGCCGTCGCCGAGGCGCTGGTCGAGGCCGGGCATCCGCGAGAGTCCATTGAGTTCGTGGGATCGGACCGGGGCCAGGACCGAGTCACCTTGGAGGGTCGCGGCTTCCCCTTCACGCTCCTCCCCGGACGAGGCATCGTCCGCAGCCTCAAGCCAAGTGACCTACGAACCAATCTCGGCGCTGCGGCCGGCCTGGCGTCGGCTGTTGTCCGCGGGTTCGGCATCGTCATGCGGGCCCGACCGAGGGTGGTCGTCTCGGTGGGCGGCTACGCCAGCCTCGCGGCCTCACTCGCCGCTGTGGTGCTCCGTGTGCCCCTCGTGCTGGTCAACGTGGACGCCGTGCCCGGGTCGGCCAACCGCCTCTTTGGTCGCTTCGCCCGGGCCAGTGCCGTCGGATGGGAGGGCACCCCGCTGCCCCGGGCCGTGGTCACCGGGACCCCGGTGCGCCCTGAGGTCAGGGCGGTGGACCGGACCCCCGAGTCACGCCGAAGCGCCCGGGCCGCCCTTGGTATCCCCGAAGGAACGCCGACCGTGGCCGTGTTCGGGGGATCGCTGGGCGCCCGGCGCCTCAACCAGGCAGCCAGTGGACTGGCAGGGGAGTGGAGCGATCGAGCGGACCGGGCGATTTACCACATCGTCGGGCGGCGGGAGTGGGACCAGTACGGGCCGGTGGCCTCGGAGGGCACGCCAGGACGTGGTCCTTTCGTCATGCGGGTTCCCTACGAGAATCGGATGGACCTCGTCTATGCCGCGGCAGACGTGGTGGTGTGTCGGGCTGGGGCGATGACCGTCGCCGAGTTGGCCGTGGCCGGGGTGCCGTCCATCCTCGTGCCACTGCCCGGGGCGCCCGGTGACCACCAGACTGCCAATGCCCGGGTCCTGAGCGGGGCTGACGCCGCAATTCTGATAGCCGACGACGCCTGTCAGAGCTCCTCCCTGGCCGTTACGCTCGACGGGATGCTCGACGACCCTGCGAAGCTCGAGGCCATGGGAAGAGCAGCGTCGTCGCTCGGACGCCCGGACGCCGCAGCCGCCGGCGCGGCCGTGGTCGAGAGCCACGCCCGGCCGCCGTGGGGGCGGACGAGGCCATGAGCAACGAAGAGGGGTCCGTCTCCTTCGGTGACCCGGCCCACCCCCATACCGTCCACATCGTCGGCATCGGCGGGGCTGGCATGAGTGCCATCGCTGTCGCCCTCCAGGCCCTGGGCCATACCGTGACCGGTAGCGATCTCAAGTCCTCAGCCGTCACCGACCGTCTGGCCCAAATGGGCATGGACGTGGCCATCGGCCACGCCGGAGGCAATGTCGGGTCGGCCACTGTGGTCACCGTGTCGTCGGCCGTTGCCGATACCAATGCCGAGATCGAGGAGGCGAGGAGGCGGGGTATCACCGTGCTCACCCGTGCCGAGGCCCTGGCCGCCATCGCCTCGCTTCGCCGATGTCTGGCCGTGGCCGGGACCCACGGGAAGACCACCACAGCTTCGATGCTGTCCTTGCTGCTGGTCGAAGGGGGCCTCCGGCCGTCATTCCTGATCGGCGGGGACGTCAACGAGATCGGCACGAACGCCGTCTGGGACGAGGGGGAGTGGCTGGTCGTCGAGGCCGACGAGTCCGACGGGACGTTTCTGTCCCTGGTGCCCGACATCGCCGTGATCACCAATGTCGAAGCCGATCACCTCGACCACTACGGCTCGTTCGATGCCGTGCGGACGGCATTCGAGGAGTTCGCGGCCAGTGCCACGCACCACCGGGTGGTGGGCGGAGACGACCCGGAGGCGGCCCGGATCGGTGTCGCGACCGGCGCCGACATCGTCGGCACGGGCCCGGAAAGTACCTACCGGATCTCCGATTTGGAGTTGGCCCGGAGCTCGGTGTCGTTCGGGTTGGTCGATCCGGACGGTCTCGACCTCGGCCGGTTGGCGGTGCCCGTCCCTGGGCTCCACAATGCCAAGAACGCCGCAGTGGCGACCGTGGCCGCCCTCGCCGCCGGCGTGTCCTTCGAGGCTGCGGCCAGGGCACTCGCCCGGTTCGCCGGGGTGGCCCGGCGCTTCGAGTTCCGGGGCACGGCCGCAGGGGTGACCTTCGTCGACGACTACGCCCACTTGCCGACAGAGGTCCGAGCGGCGCTGGCGGCCGCGGCCAACGGCAGGTGGGCCCGGGTGGTCGCCGTGTTCCAGCCCCACCGCTACAGCCGTACCGAAGCCCTGTGGACCGAGTTCGGACTGGCCTTCGATGACGCTGATCTCGTGGTGGTGACCGATGTCTACGGTGCCGGCGAGGCGCCGGTGCCCGGGGTGTCGGGTGAACTGATCGCCGACGCCGTCCGCCGTCACGCACCGGAACAGCCCGTCACCTATGCCGCCAGCCGAACCGATCTGCGGGCGGTGCTCGGCGGGATCCTCCGGCCCGGGGACCTGTGCTGCACACTCGGCGCCGGGGACCTCACCTCCCTCCCAGATGAGTTGATCGCCAACCCGAGTTGGTGAAGAGGTCAGTGAGCCGCATCGAAGACAACCTCCACGCCCTGTCTGCCGCGCTCGGGGATCTGGCCTCGGCCGACCAACCGCTCGGAGCGGTGACCACCTACCGAGTGGGCGGCCGAGCCGCGCTGTTGGCCGTGGTGGCCGGCGAGCTCGAGCTCGCCTCGGTGGCCGAGATCCTCGCCGGCTTCGACGTCCCTGTGCTGGTCCTCGGCCGTGGGTCGAACATGTTGGTGGCCGACCGCGGCTATGCCGGCCTCGTCATCTCCCTCGGGGAGGGGTTCGAGTCACTGGACATCGACGGGACAGACGTCACCGCCGGCGCCGCCCTCAGCCTCCCGGTGCTGGCCCGCAAGACGGCGGCGGCCGGGCTCTCCGGCCTCGAGTGGGCAGTGGGGGTGCCCGGTTCGGTCGGAGGGGCGGTCCGCATGAATGCCGGTGGCCATGGCTCCGACACGGCAGCCACGCTGGTCAGCTACCGGACAGTGGACCTGGCCTCGGGCCGCACAGTCACCTCGCCCGCCTCCCGGCTCCGGCCCTCCTACCGTCACACCGCCCTCGAGGCGACCGAGGTGGTGGTGGCGGCCACGCATCACCTGGTCCCGGTCGACCCTGAGTCGGCCAAGGGGGCCATCGATGAGATCGTCAGATGGCGCCGGGCCAATCAGCCCGGGGGCAGCAACGCCGGCTCGGTGTTCACCAACCCGCCGGGCGACTCTGCCGGGCGCCTGATCGACCAGTGCGGCCTGAAGGGCCTGCGGATGGGCACGGCCGAAGTGTCGCCGAAGCACGCCAACTTCATCCAGGCCGACGCTGACGGATCGGCTGACGACGTGGCCCGCCTCATTGCTCACGTCCAGGCCACGGTGGCCGAGGCCACCGGGATCGCCCTTCGCACTGAGGTCCGCATGATCGGCTTTCTTGAGCCGTCCGAGGAGGCCTGATGAGCCCGACCGAGGACGACGAAGACACCGGCCCCCCGTCCATCGACCCACGGATCCGCCAGCGGCGGGTGGCCATCCAGCGCAGCCAGGGACGCCGGCGCCTGCGCTGGGTTCTGGCCGTGGTCGTGATCGCCGTCCTGGTCGCAGCGTTCATCGCCCTGCTCCACACCCCCCCGTTCAGCGTGCGGGTGGTCAAGATTTCGGGTCTCCACCCCCACACAAGCGATACGGCGATCATCGCCGCCGCCGATCTGGCCGGTCATCCTCCGATGATCAGCGTCAGCCTCGGCGGGACGGCTGAAAAGGTCGAGGCACTGCCCTACATCGCCAGCGCCAAGGTCTCGAGGCACTGGCCCGACGGCATCACCATCTCGGTGACCGAGCGGGCGCCGGTCGTCCAGATGGCCGGCCCGTCAACGTCGTGGTCGGTCTTGGACGGCGAGGGGAGAACCATCCAGGTCGGGCCCGACCGGCTTCCGGGGCTGGTGGTACTCATCGTCCACACGGTGACCGGCGGCGTGCCCCCCGCACCTGTGGGCAAGTCACTCCCGCCGACCGCCGACGCTGGCCTGGAGGTCGCCCGTACGCTTCCGAAGGCCTTCTCGACCCAGGTGGTCTCGCTCACCCTGGCCCCGGACAACACCATCTCGATGGCCCTCAACTCGGGGATTACCGTCCTGCTCGGCACTGCTACCGATCTGCCGGCCAAGTACGAGGACGTGGCCACCATCCTCGCTCACGAAACACTGCATCCGACGTCGACCATCGATGTCACCGTCCCCCAGTCGCCGACTACGAGTGGATGAGGGGGGCGAAGATGTGGTCGACCAGGGTGTCCGAGGGCCTGTCCGCGGCCCCCAGTGCTTGACCAGGTACTCCGCTGACCGTATCGTGGGCGCTAACTCGCCGGTTGGAACGGTTTCAACCTTTGGTCGAGGGTAAGGGATTACATGACCGTTCCGGCGCAGAATAACTATTTCGCCGTCATCAAAGTCGTAGGGGTCGGTGGCGGGGGCGTTAACGCCGTCAATCGCATGATCGAGGCCGGTCTGCGTGGCGTGGAGTTCATCGCCACCAACACCGACGCCCAGGCGCTGCTGATGAGCGACGCCGACCTGAAGCTCGACATTGGTCGTCAGCTGACCCGGGGGCTCGGGGCGGGAAGCGACCCCGAAGTCGGACGACTGGCCGCCGAAGAGCACCGCTCCGAGATTGAAGAGGCGCTGAAGGGCGCGGACATGGTGTTCATCACGGCCGGCAAGGGCGGCGGGACGGGCACCGGCGCCGCTCCGGTCGTGGCGGAGATCGCCAAGGGCCTCGGCGCGCTGACCATCGGCGTGGTCACCCGCCCGTTCACCTTCGAGGGGCGCCGCCGGTCGGTCCAGGCTGAGCAGGGCATCCAGAACCTGAAAGAAAAAGTCGACACCCTCATCATCATCCCGAACGACCGCCTCCTCACCGTGTCCAACGAGAAGACGTCGATGGTCAACGCCTTCAAGATGGCCGACGAGGTGCTCATGCAGGGCGTCCAGGGCATCACCAGCCTGATCACCGTGCCCGGGCTCATCAACACCGACTTCGCCGACGTGCGCACGATCATGCACGACGCCGGCTCGGCGATCATGGGCGTCGGCATCGCGTCGGGCGAGGGGCGGGCGCTCACCGCCGCGCACCACGCGATCACGAGCCCGCTGCTCTCGTCGGCCTCGATCGACGGCGCACGGGGCATCGTGCTCAACATCGCCGGTGGGAGCAATCTTGGGCTTTTCGAGGTGAACGAGGCGGCCGAGGCGATCCATGCCATCGCCCACCCGGACGCGAACATCATCTTCGGCAGCGTCATCGACCAATCGATCGGCGAGGCCGTTCGCGTCACCGTGATCGCGGCAGGCTTCGAACACACCGGTGCCCCGCGGTCCGTGACGGCGCCGGTGACGACGAGCGAGCCGGTCTTCACCGAAGGGCCGCGCAGCGACATCTTCACCAACACCACCANNTCGGTGGCGATGACGACCTCCCCAGCTTCCTTCGCTAGCGACCCGCTCGTCGCGCGCGTCGCGGCCAACCTGGCCCTGGTGCGAGCGCGCGTCGCCGCGAGCGCCCCAAATCCAGAGCGGGTGCGCGTCGTGGCGGTCACCAAGACCTTCGGCGTCGAGGCGGTGCTCGCGGCAGCGGCGGTGGGTCTAGGCGACGTCGGCGAGAACTACGTCGACGAACTCGAGGCCAAACGTGGCCAGGCCGGCGACACCACCCTTCGCTGGCACTACCTGGGCGCGCTGCAGACCAACAAGATCGCCCGGGTCTGTGGGGCCGCCGACGTGATATGCGGAGTCTCGCGGCTGCGCGAACTCGAGCGCATCGCGGCGTGTTCGACGCGAGCTGCTCTTTATCTCCAGGTCGACTTCACTGGCGCGCAGGGTCGAAACGGCGCACCGGCCAGCGAGATCGAGGGACTCTGCGCTCGAGCCCGCAGCCTCGGACTCGACCTTCGCGGGTTGATGTGCGTGGCCGCGCCGGGCGAACCGGCGGCGCGCACGGCCTTCTCGTCTACGGCACGGCTCGCGGACCATCTCGGGCTCGTGGAGCGTTCAATGGGCATGACCGAGGACCTCGAGATCGCTTGTGAACTTGGTAGCACCGAAGTGCGCGTCGGTCGCGCCCTTTTCGGGTCTCGAGTGTCCCCAGGCACGCTCGCCTAACATGGACCTGGGCGGAGTTGCCGCGAGGAGATGTAGATGAAAGACAAGATGCGC
>PLSY01000175.1 GCA_003164275.1 Acidimicrobiaceae bacterium
CGTGGTAGTTGAGGAAGTTCGAGCCTGCGCCGCGCTTGTCCAGCACCTCACGGGCCACCCGGTCGATCTCCAGGGTGGAAACACCGGGCTTGATGGCGGCCCGGGTGGCTTCGTGGATCTCGGCCACCACCCGGCCGGCCTTGCGCATCTTGGCCAACTCCTCGGCGTTGCGCCTCATCCGAAACCACTTCCCTTTTGCCGCCGCTCTTCTATGACCTTGACCATTCTACGGGTGACGGCATCGGGCGAACCGGTGCCGGGGACCGACTTCAACTGGCCGCGGGACCGGTACCACTCGATCAGGGGGGCGGTCTCGTCCTCGTAGAGCTGCAGGCGACGGGAGATGGCCTCTTCGGTGTCGTCCTTGCGCTGGATGACCTCCCCCCCGCAGACGTCGCACGTCCAGTTGATGAGGGGAGGCGACGAGAGCGAGTAGTTGGCGCCGCAATCGACGCACACCCGTCGGGCGGCCAGACGTCGCAGTACCTGGGTGGTGTGGATCTCGATGTCGATGGCCAGGTCCAGATCGAAGGGGGCGAGGACCGAGGCCAGCGTCTCGGCCTGGGCGACGGTCCGCGGGCAGCCGTCGAGGATGAAGCCGCGGGCCCGCACGTCGCTCTCTTGGAGTCGCTCGGCCACCATCTCCATGATCAGGTCGTCGCCGAGTAGCTCACCCCGCTCGATCAGGTCCTTCGCCTTCAGCCCGAGCGGCGTGCCCTGCTTCACGGCAGCGCGCAGCATGTCCCCGGTCGAGACGTGGGGAACGACATAGTGGTGGGAAAGGCGTACACACTGTGTCCCTTTTCCTGCCCCCTGTTTGCCGAGGACAACGAGCCTGGCTCCGGGTACCACTTACTTGAGGAAGCCCTCGTAGTTTCGCATCATGAGCTGGCTGTCGATCTGCTTCATCGTCTCGAGAGCCACGCCCACGGCGATCAGGAGAGTGGTGCCGTAGAAGGGGTAACTGGTGATGCTCCAAGCCGCCATGAGTAGGGACGGCGTGATGGCCACCCCACCGAGGAACAGGGCCCCCGGCCAGGTGATCCGGTTGAGGATGTGCGAGAGGTAGCGCTCGGTCGGCTGACCCGGCCGGATGCCCGGGATGTAGCCACCCTGCTTCCTGATGATGTCGGCCTGCTGGTGGGGATCGAAGGCCACATAGACATAGAAGAAGGTGAACAACAGAATGAAGAGAAAGTAGACGGCGATGTAGAACACGCTGGTCGGCGTGACGTTGTGGTTTACCCAGCTGCGGAAGGCGGCCGAGGGGATGATATTGGACAAAAGCACCGGGATGTAGAGCACGGAACTTGCGAAGATAATCGGGATCACGCCAGCCTGGTTCACCTTGAGGGGGATGTACGTGTTCGAGCCCCCGTACATCTTCCGCCCGACGACCCGTTTGGCGAAGGTGACGGGGATGCGCCGCTGGCCCTGATCGACGAAGACGATCAGTACCAACAGGGCGAGGGAGACCACGAGGATCACGGCGAACTTCACCCGGCCGCCCTCTTGGAGAACGGTGTTGAGGCCGGAGGGGATGCCGGCCACCACATTGGCGAAGATCAGGATGGACATGCCCTGCCCGATCCCCCGCTGGGTGATGAGCTCGGCCAGCCACATGACGAAGGCGGTGCCGGCCGTCAGGGTGAGCACGATGAACATGGCCCGCCAGATCGAGTAGTTGAGGATCAAGTCGATGCTCTGGTTGGTACCGAACAGGCCTCCTCCACCCTTGTGGAACAGGTAGACGAGCCCGGTGGCCTGCATCAGGGCGAGCGCCACGGTCAGGTACCTGGTCGTCTGGGTCAGCTTCTTCTGTCCCACCGCGCCCTGGTCCCGCCACTGCTCGAGTTTCGGGATCACCGTGGCCAGGAGCTGGATGATGATGCTCGAGGTGATGTACGGCATGATCCCGAGGCCGAAGACGGCCATGCGGGTCAGGGCGCCGCCGGAGAACAGGTTAAGGAAGCCGAGCACGCCCGACGACTTGGAGGCCGCCGTGAGCTGAGCGACCTTGGAGAAGTTGACGAACGGAACCGGGACGTTCGCCCCGAACTGGTACAGGGCAATGATGGTCAGCGTGAAGACAACCTTCTTACGAAGGTCGGGAATTCGAAAGATGTTGGCCAAACTGGCGAGCATTGGGCTCCTCGACGCCGCGGTTGGCCGATGCTACCGGTTGGTGAGGGCGTTGCCCTGAGCCGGCGGCCGATTGTGTCCGAACGGCAGAGGAACCACGGTAATGGACCCTCCTGCGCCGGTAATCGAGGCCTCAGCCGACTTGGAGAACGCGTGTGCCTCCACATTGATGGCGCGGGACAACTCCCCGCCACCGAGGATCTTCACCAGATCACCCTTCTTGGCCAGACCGAGGTCGACCAGGCCGGCGAGGTCGACCGAGTCACCCTCGACGGCCGAAAGGGCGCCGACGTTGACCGGGGTGTAGTCGATCCGGAATGGGTTCTTGAAGCCACGAAGCTTCGGAATCCGTTGCATCAGGGGCAGCTGGCCCCCCTCGAAGCCCATGGGGATGGTGTCGCGCGCCCCTTGGCCTTTGGTGCCTCGGCCGGCCGTCTTGCCGCCTTTGCCCCCGATGCCGCGTCCGACGCGCCGACGGGCGCGGGTGGACCCAGCTGGTGGGCGGAGCTCATGGACCTTCATGGTCAACCTCTCTCGTCTTGCGTGGCGTGCGTGACGTCCACCAGGTGCGGGACGCGGGCCAGCATCCCACGGATCTCTGGGCGGTCGGGCAACACATTGGTGCGCCCGATGCCCCGCAGCCCGAGGGCCCGGAGAGTTCCCCGGTGCTTGGGCTTGGTGCCAATGGCCGACCTTACCTGGGTGACTCGCAACCAGGCGGTCGTTGCCGTGTCATCAGTCGATGCAGCACTCAACTCAGCTCACCTCCGTGAACAGGTCGTTCTCACGCCGACGCTCGCGGTATGCCCGCAGCATGGCCGCGGGCACAACCTCTTCGACCGGCTTGCCGCGGAGCTTGGCGATCTCGTCGGGTCGCTTCAAGCCCTTCAGCCCGGCGATGGTGGCGTGGGCCACGTTGATGCCATTGCTCGAGCCCAGTGACTTGGCCAGGATGTCGCGAATGCCGGCCATCTCCAAGATGGCCCGGGCCGCTCCCCCGGCGATCACGCCGGTACCGGGGGCCGCAGGCTTCAGCATGACCCGTCCGGCACCGCTCTCACCCACGATGGGGTGGGTGATGGTAGAGCCGGCCAGCGGCACGTCGAACATGTTCTTGCGGGCCTCTTCGATGCCCTTTTGCACGGCCAGCCCGGCCTCTTTGGCCTTGCCGTAGCCGAGTCCGACCTTCCCGTTGCCGTCACCGACCACCATGAGTGCGGCGAAGGAAAAGCGACGGCCACCTTTGACCACTTTGGACACCCGGTTCACCCGGATGGTGCGCTCTTCGAATTGCAGATCGTTCATGGCCATGGTCTAGAACTCCAGTCCTTCGGCGCGGGCGGCGTCGGCCAGGGCGGCCACCCGCCCGTGATAGGCGAATCCGCCACGGTCGAACACCACGGTGGTGATACCGGCAGCCTTGGCCCGAGAGGCGACCAGGCTGCCCACTTTGGTGGCGGCATCGATGTTGCCGCCGGACGTGCCCCGCAGGTCGCCCTCGACCGTAGACGCGGCCCCCAGCGTGCGACCAGAGTCGTCATCGATGAGCTGGGCGAAGATGTGCTTGTTGGACCGGAACACGGCCAAGCGCGGCCGGTTGGCCGTGCCGTGGACACGCCGGCGGACGCGCTTGTGGCGGCGGCGGCGGAGCTCCAGCTTGTGATCAGTGCGTGCCATTACTTGGCTGCCTTCCCGGCCTTGCGTACGACGCGTTCACCGGCATAGCGCACTCCTTTGCCCTTATAGGGCTCGGGCTTGCGCAGCTTGCGGATGTCCGCGGCCACCTGGCCGACTTTTTCCTTGTCGATTCCTTTGACGATGATCCGGGTGGCCGTCGGGACCTCGAAGGTCACGCCCTCGGGGGCGCTGACGTTGACCGGATGCGAGAAGCCGAGGGCCAACTCGAGGGCGGCGTCACCCTTCGGGATGGCGCGGTAGCCGACTCCGACGATCTCGAGCTCCTTCGTGAACCCTCCCGAGACCCCGGCGACCATGTTGGCGATAAGTGACCGGGTCAGCCCGTGCAGGGCACGGTTCTGGCGCTGGTCGTCCGGGCGCTCCACGACCAGGACGTCGCCGTCCTGTCGGATGGTGATGGCCGGCGGCACCGAGCGAGCCAACTCGCCCTGAGGCCCCTTCACCGTCACCGTGTTCTCGTTGTCCACGGCCACCGACACCCCGGAGGGGACGGTGATCGGGGCGCGTCCAATGCGGGACATCAGCGGGTACCTCCACAGATAGTGCCGGCCCGTGCCGCCTTACCGGCGCGTGACGGGTGGTTACCAGACATAGCAGAGCACCTCGCCGCCCATGCGGCGCTTCCGCGCTTCGCGGTCGGTCATGAGGCCCTTCGACGTCGAAACCACCGCCACCCCAAGGCCGCCGAGCACGCGCGGCATCTTGTCGGCCCGGGCGTAGATGCGGAGTCCGGGCTTGGACACCCGCTTGATGCCCGAGATGGTGCGCTCGCGGTCAGGTGAGTACTTCATGGTGATCTCGAGGGTCTTGCCCGGCTTGGACGGGTCCTCGTTCACTTGGTAGCCCACGATGTAGCCCTCGTCCACCAGGATGGCGGCCAAGGACTCCTTCAACTTCGAGCCGGGCATCTTCACCGTGTCGAAGTGGGCGGTATTGGCATTCCGGATGCGGGTAAGCATGTCGGCAATCGGGTCAGTCATTGTCATCGTGCGTCGCCTCCTCTCACCAACTGGCCTTCGTCACGCCAGGGATCTCTCCGGCGTGGACCATCACCCGCAGGCAGATCCGGCACAGGCCGAACTTGCGGTACACCGACTTCGGGCGGCCACAGCGCCGGCAGCGCGTATAGCCGCGCACCTTGAACTTGGGTGTGCGTTGTTGCTTCTCGATCAAAGCCTTCTTCGCCATGGGTTACTGGTTCTCCTGTCGGAACGGGAAGCCGAATGCGGCCAGCAGTGCCCGGCCCTCTTCGTCGGTACGTGCGGTGGTGGCGATGGTGATGTCCATGCCTCGGGTGGTGTCGATGCGGTCGTAATCGATCTCGGGGAAGATCAGCTGCTCGGTCACCCCGAAGGTGTAGTTGCCGTGCCCGTCGAACGAACGGGACGAGAGCCCACGAAAGTCACGGATCCGGGGGATGGCCATGGCCAGCAGTCGGTCGAAGAACTCCCACGCCCGGTCGCCGCGGAGCGTGACCTTGGCGCCGATCTCTTGGCCCTCACGGAGCTTGAACGAGGCGATCGACTTCTTGGCCCTCGTCACGACCGGCTTCTGGCCGGCGATGATCTCAAGGTCGCGCATGGCCCCTTCGATGAGGGACTTCTGCTGGGTGGCCCGTCCTACGCCCATGTTGATGACGATCTTCGTCAGGCGAGGGACCTCCATGATGTTGTCGAGGCCGAGGGTCTCTTTCAGCTCGCCACGGATCTTTTCGTCGTAGCGCTTCTTCAGCCTGGGCTGGCTCGTCTGGGTTGCGGTAGCCATTACAGGTCCGTCCCACACTTGCGGCAGACACGGATCTTGCGCCCCTGCTCATCGATGCGCATCCCGATCCTCGTCGGACCGCATGAGTCGCACACGATGGCGACCGACGACACCGCGATGGGCATGAACTTGTCGATCACGCCACCCTGCATGGTGGCGCGGGTGGGCTTGGCGTGACGCTTGGCCACGGCCACACCCTCGACGATGACCCTTCCCTCTGCGGGAAGGGCCCTCACGACGCTTGCCTGCTTACCCCGGTCCTTGCCCGAGAGGACCTGGACCTTGTCACCTTTGTGAATTCGCATCTACAACACCTCCGGTGCCAGCGAGACGATGCGCATGAAGCGCTTGTCTCGCAGCTCGCGGCCAACGGGGCCGAAGATGCGGGTGCCCCGTGGCTGCTGCTGATCGTTGATAAGGACGGCAGCGTTCTCATCGAAGCGGATGTAGCTGCCGTCGGGACGACGCTTTTCCTTCTTCGTCCGGACGACGACGCACTTCACGACATCGCCCTTCTTTACCGCTGCCCCCGGGATGGCGTCTTTCACGGTGGCCACGAAGATGTCCCCGATCGAGGCGTAGCGGCGGCGCGAGCCACCGAGCACCTTGATGCAGAGCACCTCTTTGGCCCCGGAGTTGTCAGCCACCCGGAGTCTGGATTCCTGCTGGATCATCGGGCACGCTCCAAGACCTCGGACAGGCGCCAGCGCTTCAACTTGGAGATGGGTCGAGTCTCGACGACGCGTACCCGGTCACCTAGCTTGGCGGCGTTCTCCCCGTCATGGACGTAGAGGCGCTTGGTCCGCTGGACGGTCTTGCCGTAGCGGGGATGGCGGACCCGTTCGATGACGGCCACGATGACTGTTGCCTCCATGGCGTCAGACACCACCAGTCCCTCACGGACCTTCCGGCGGTTAGTCCGCTCTTGTTCGGCGACTTGTTCGTCGGCCATCAGCTTTTCTCCTCTGCGTCTTCGAGGTCATCGGCGCCGGCCATGCCGTCGTCGTCGGCCACTTCCTCGGCCAGTTCGTCCTCGTCGATCACTTCTTCTGGTTCTTCGGGTTCTTCTGGTTCTTCGTCTGCGACCGGCTCCGCTTCGGCCTTGGCTGCCGCCCGACGCTCGGAGGCGGTTGTCGTCGAGCGTCCGAGGGCTTTGTCCTCGTCTCGACGACGGGCTGCGGCCTGGTGGGCCGGAAGTTCCTCGAAGGCCAGACCCTCGGCCTCGGCGATCTCCCGGTTCCGTAGCTCGGTCATCATCCTGGCGATGTCCTTGCGCACGTGGTTGAGCCGCGAGAAGTTGTCCAACTGGCCCGTGGCCAGCTGGAAGCGCAGGTTGAACAGCTCCCGACGGGTCTCGCCCAGCTGCCGCTCCAGCTCTTCGGTGTCGTACTCAGAGACTTCTGCTGCGGTGGCCATCAGACCTGCACCTCCGGCGTGCCGTGCGTCCCGGGCCGGATAACGAAGCGGGCCTTGAACGGGAGCTTTTGGATGGCCCGGTCCATGGCCTCGCGAGCGAGCTCCGGCTCGACGCCGGCCAACTCGAAGAGGATGCGACCGGGCTTCACGACGGCGACCCAG
>PLSY01000145.1 GCA_003164275.1 Acidimicrobiaceae bacterium
ACCCCAACCTGCTGTGGGACACCCACCGCCTGCTTATGGAGTCCCCGGTCATCGACGAGGACGAGATCCCGGCCGCGGTGGCCGAGCTGTTGGCCGGCCGCGGGGTGCCCAACCACGCCAAGGTCTACGCCTCGCTCGACCCAGCCCTCAGCCGCTACGAGGAGCTGGACCGTGAGGACCAGGACGAGTTCCGCGAGGTCCTGGGGCGCTACGTCTCCCTCTACGGGTTCATCGCCCAGATCGTCAGGTTCACCGACGCCGACCTCGAGCGCGACTACGTCTACGCCCGGGCCCTCGAGTCCCGCCTGCCCCGCAGCGAGGCCGAGGGGATCGACATCGGCTCCGAGGTCAAGCTCAGCCACCTGCGCACCGAGCTCCAGAGCGAGGGCTCGCTCACCCTCGAGGAGGGCAAGGGCGACGTGAAGGCCATCTTCTCCGGCCGCGGTCCCCAGCACGTCCCCGAGAAGGAGCAGCTCTCAGCCATCATCGACGTGCTCAACGAGCGCTTCGGCATGCACCTCACCGAGGCGGACCAGCTCCTGTTCGACCAGTTCGAGGAGACCTGGGCGTCAGACCCCGAGGTGGTCGCCCAGGCCAAGAACAACGAGTACGACAACTTCCGCCTGGTCTTCGACCGCATGTTCCTCGGCACGGTGATCGAGCGGATGGATGACAACGAGGCCATCTATAAGCGGGTCCTCGATGACGAGGAGTTCCAGCGCGCCCTGATGGACCTCTACGCCACCCGGCTCTACCAGCGGCTCCGGGACGCCTCATAAGCCTCGCACGGCGCTGAGCAGGCACTTCGTCCACCTTCGGGCATCTCATGCCCGTGGTGTGACGGTTACCGATATGGTTGTCGCTTCGGTATCACCTTCGGGTACAGTGGAACTCGTGCCCGATCGAGAGTTCTACCCCAACGCCCCTGCCGTGCTCGTCGCGGTAGAAGCCCGCCACCCTGAGTCACCAGACCTGGATGCCAGCCAGCAGAGCGAACTCAAGCGCCTCCTTGCCGATGTCTTGCCCCTTCCACAGCCCGTCACCAGCCAGAGCATCACCCACCTGCCGCCGGCCGACCCCGTGGTGAGCGAACGCACTGCGCCTCGGTTCGCCACCCGAGACCAAGCGACTGCCGTGACCTTCAACAGCCAGGCAGTCGTAGTCGAGACGACGAGTCACAAGGGATTCGAGGAACTCTGTGAGCTCTTGCGCGTGGCCGTTCGAGCACGACAGCAAGTGGCACCCGTTGAAGGGTTGATGCGACTGGGGCTCCGCTACATCGATGAAGTGCGCGTGCCTGACCTCGCCGGCGGACCACAGGACTGGGACGAGTGGGTGGATTCCAGCCTGCTGGGTCCGATCCCACTTGCAGCATCTCTCGGTCTGGTGCCCGAACAGTGGCAGGGACTCACGGTGTTCGACCGCGGTGAGGGTCGGAAACTGATCCTGCGCTTCGGGCCACGCGAGGGCTTTGCAGTTGCCCCCGGCGGACCACTGCAGCGAGCAGTTCCGTCACCCGGCCCGTTCTTCCTGCTTGACATCGACAGCTTCTGGACGCCCACCGGGGAAGTCCCAGAGTTCGCGGAAGACGCGATCATGAGAGCCTGCGAGGAGCTGCATGAGCCAGTCTGGGGTCTCTTCGAGGCACTTATCACCGACCGACTGAGGAAAGAGGTGCTGCGGAATGACTGACACGTCCGGCCTTACGACGGTTGACCAAGGCACGGCCAGTGCCGGCATCACTCCTGCACCGACGCTGCCAGAAACTGGACTGCCAAGTGTCTCGCAGCTCCGCGAACACGCCGGCGTCCTTGATACTCAAGCCAGCCTGCTCCGAGCCGACACCTCCGAGCTCCACGGAGATCTCGTTATGAGGGAGTGGGGAGTGAAGACAACCGAACTCGTTCGCTTGGATGTCCCTCAACTGCTCGCGGAACTGGCGGACCTCGGCTTCGCTTGGCGCAGCATCGCCCAACTCATCGGAGTCAGTGTGCCCGCCGTCCAAAAATGGCGCCGGGGAGGTTCGGTGAGTGGGGAGAGTCGCACCAACACTGCTGCAGTGGTGGCTGCCTGTCGTTTGATCGAAGAGAGCTACGTCGTCTTCGGCTTGGCCCGTTGGTTCGAGTGCCCGATCCTGCCCGGGGTCCCGGTTACTCCGCTTGACCTGTACATCAGCAAAAAGATCAACCTCGTCTTCCTGCTCGCGAGCGGCAAGACCGACCCGGTGCAGGTACTGGACGTGTTCGACCCTGACTGGCGCGACACGTACCGCAGCGAGTTCGAGGTATTTCAAGCCGATGATGGAGTCGCACTTCGGCGCAGGGAGCAGTGATCCGTGCCACTGAACCTCGAGCCACCAGACGGAAATCGTGCAGACTGGGGCCTCCTCTACCGTGCTCGGGGAACTGAAGAGGTCGTAGATCACCGTCCCGTCTTCACCGGGGACATCTTCACGAACGTAGAGGTCCTCGCACCCAGGGCCGAGAAGCCCAAGTCCAAGACCGTCATGGTGATCCAACACCCTTGTGCAATGCGCCCACAAGGGACCGGCCTTGCGTCGAGCATCCTGGTCGCTGAAGTCCGCCAGCACCCGGAAGTCCAGCCTGGCCAGTGGTCGGGATACGGCAAACTCATGCCGCTCCCTGAGCTCTACCCGCAGTTCACGACCGGGAAGCGGCACGCGGCCGCCCTCTTTGATCACACCTACCACGTGCACCCTGATGACCTCGCGGTGCGAGTGGCGTGCCTCTCACCCCGAGGGTTGAATCTTCTGCTGCAGCGATGGGTCTTCCACTCGGCTCGGGTCGTCGTCCCCACTCACGACTTCGACGAGGTGACCGCCCCCGTATATGAAGAGGCGGACCTCATCGAGGACTGGTGCGACATCGCGATGGAGGCAGGGCGCACGGTCGAAGAGGCCCTCCACGACGTGAACGCATGGCTGCAAGAGGGGCTGGAAGCTGGAGCAACTCGGCAGAAGATGCTCGAGCAGGACCAGTTGCGCTCCAACGTGCGCCGCGAGCTCCGCACCGCGGCCGAGACGTGGCGAGCTCCCGAAGCTCCGGTCGAAGACATCGCGTAATAGGGCGGACTCCAGCGCCGGCCCGCGTTGCGGCGGGGTCCGTTGCGCCGTGATCACGCGAGGCAACTTAGACGTCCGGATCCGGCCTCCAGTCGCTGAACAGCCAGCCGATCTGCCGCGCTGCCCGGGCTGGTGGGCTCGCCGGCGCCTGGGCGAGCCGGGCGCGGAGCTCGGCCTCCAAGTCTGCGACCGGTTCCGGTGCCTCCGCCCAGGCGAGGTCCTGGTAGCCGGCGGGTTCTGCGGGGCGCTCCTCCCCGGCCGGCCAACACCCGTAGAGGTCGACCACCCGATACCGGAGCGCGGCCAGCACCTCCGGGTGGTTCGAGCCGTCAGTGGTCTTGGCCAGGAAGGCCGGGGTCACGCAGAGATTCCAAAGGGCCGTGTAGGTGGCGGGGTTCCTCGGATCGCCGAACACATGGTTGTACTGAACGTCGGGACCCTTCTTCCGACGAGCGCCCCAGAGAAGCGTCAGGGTTGGCGTGGTGTTGTCGTCGAACATCACCGTTCGCCCATCGACTTCGGTGACCTCCCCGCGGCGGTTCGGGTTCCGAATCACCGGGAAGACCGGCTCCCCGCAGGTCTGCGACACAGTGGACGGATCGAGGAACAGGGTGTGGGCCGCGACCGCTTGCACCGTCGACTCGTAACCGGCGCGGGCCAGGGTCTCGGCCAACGCCGCCATGCCATCCATCACTGGTGGGTGCCCACCACTGCGGCCGCGACGCTGGGTGGGGCCGGCGGACTGGTGTGGGGGGTAGGCGACCGGTTCCCCAACGGGTGAGAAGACGACCGAGTGCCCCAGACGGACCTCGGTGACCCGCCGCCCCAACTCCAGCCAGTTCTGGGCCTGATGACTCGCCGCGGTGTTGGCCCACCACTGGCGGATCGAGGCGCTGGGCGGGAGCGGCCCCACCAGGCCCTCGACTTCGAACCAGGTCAGCGATACGGGTTCGTCGTCTGCCTGAGCACCCAGGTAGCGGCTCAACGGGGCGTACTTCGAGGCCATCCAGCCAGTCTGGCCGGGTAGCGTTGGCACATGGCCGATGGATGCCGCGACAGTCTCGACGATGATGCCGCACGGACCAACCGGGCCATCGACGAGCGCATCCGCGAGCGGGTGGCGGCCGTCTCGTTCGGACAGGTGCTCCTCGGGGAGGGCCAGACCACCGTGGCGCTCGATGCGGCAGGCGTACTCACGGTCTACGAGCCGGACGGCCGGACTCATCCGGTCGATGCGGTCAGCTGACCAGGCTCCCGGGCCCGGTAGCGCCGGCGGTCGCGGGTAAGGCGCCCACAACCTCGGTGCGACCCTGATGGCCGCGGCCGGCGACATCCTGGCCCTCGATCCAGCCTGGACTCCCAGCCAACCGAGCGGCGTCGCGGCCATCGGATACCGCGACGGCTCGTGGCGGTGTGCTGGTGTCGCCCCGAGCTACAGCTCGTTCCTCCAGCTTGCTCAAGGTGTAGCGGTCGACTGGTCAGCCCGACCCGTGGGCGGCCTACCCGATCCCGAACGGCTTCTGGTGGCCGCCGAGGCCCTGCTCGGTGAGCCGGTGGGCACGGTGACGGTGGACATGCCGGTGTCGTCCCACCCGTTCGAGACACGGCGAGTCGCGGACAACCTGGTCTCCGCGGCGTACGGGCGATTCGGNNGCGATTCGGATGTGGGACCCACACACCGAACAAGATCCGCCCTGGACCGCTCGGCAGGGAGCTGACCCGCGCCTTCACCGGGCGCGGCTACGAGGTTGCCGGAGCCGACACAGTGCCGGGCGGGAAGCCAGCGCTGGTCGAGGTCTACCCGCACCCGGCGCTGCTGGTGCTGCTCGGTGTGGACTACCGGGTGAAGTACAAGGCGGGGAAGGCCAGGAAGTTCTGGCCAGAGCTCAACGCAGCCGAGTGCCGAGCAGAGGTGGTCCTCGTGTGGGCCGAGATCCTGAATGCTCTGAGCGAGGTCATCGAAGGGATCGAGCTCCCGCTCCCGACAGCGCCGGAAGCCATGACGATGACCACCGCGGCGCTCAAGCGCTACGAAGACGCGCTTGATGCCCTCGTCTGCGGGTGGGTCGGCATCGAGTACCTGGGCGGCCGGTGCACCGCCTTCGGGGACACCGCCGCGGCCATCTGGACTCCATCACTGCCCTGACCAAGTGCAGGGGGCCACACCCTCCTGTGGCCGGCCAGCGCCCACGGCTAGCCCGAAGGTCATCGAACACCTTGGCGGTACGCTGCGCCGATGCCCAACATCACCACAGTCGGTCGACATGCGGTCCACAGCCACACACTTGCCACCTTCTAACCCGGGTAGTGACCGATGACGGGACCAATTTCGCCGGTCGGGCCGTGGACTCGGCTCGAAGAACTCGGACGGGGTGGCAACGCCACGGTCTGGCGCGCCACGCATGCCGGCGGCCCGGAGGTGGCGTTGAAAGTCATCAACGAAACCAAGGTCCAGAGCGAGTCTTATCAGCGCTTCATCCGTGAGGTGGACTTCTTCCGACGCAACGGAGCACTCCCCGGCGTGCTCCCCATGCTGGATTCCTACCTGCCTTCGCAACCGAGCAAGAACGATCGCGCCTGGCTCTCGATGCCGATCGCTACACCGATCGACCGTGCGCTCGATGGTCGACCCCTTGCGGATGTCGTCGAGGCGATAGCCACGATCGCAGAGACGCTTGCGCGGCTTCAGCGGGACCATGCCGTAGGTCACCGGGACATCAAGCCGGGCAACCTCTACGAGCGTGCTGGAGAGTGGCTCATCGGTGACTTCGGTCTGATCTCAGTGCCTGACGCGGCCTCACTCACCGAGGATGGCCGCCAAGTTGGCCCGGCTCACTTCACTGCGTACGAGATGATCCTCAACCCGTCGAACGCCGATCCACACATGGCCGACGTGTTCTCGCTGGGGAAGACGCTCTGGGTGTTGGCGACCGGTCAGCGGTACGCACCCAGTGGGCACCAGGCGGTCGGAAATGGCATGGGGGTCGGGGAGTTGATGCCCCATCCGAGATCCCTGGCGCTCGACCAGGAGATCGACCTCATGACGCAGAATCGCCCCGAGGATCGGCCCACAATGGAGCAGGTCGCGCGTGACCTTCGCGCCTGGCTCGCGCTCGACAGCACTGCCCCGGCGCTTGATGTCTCTGACGCCAAGACTGCTCTCCGGGCAAAACTGCAGACGTCACTCGCAGCGCGAGACACCGAGGCGCTGCATAGGGACCTGGCCCACGCAGCTGTCCGTCAGATGCAGGACCTCGTCCGGCCTCTGAACGACGAACTGAAGTCGCTCGACTCACGCACCCAGGTCGACCTCACCAACGACGAGCTGACCACGAACCACCTGGCAGTTCCCTTCGAGTTCCGACACGCGGCGATCTGGAGCTGGAGGCGGTGCACAAGGGTCGCTCCGCTGGATGGACCGATGGCGCCTGTCCTCAGAATGTCGAGAGCACTGCATCTGCTGGATGATGGGAGCCTCCTGCTGCAAATGCTCGTTCTGGTGTCTCCTGATCGCGTTATGGGCCAGCACTACTCCTGGACTCCGACCGAATTGGCCAAGGCGCCGGTCGGCACCATAGAAGCCGAGAGGATGCTGGACGACGGGGTTCGTGAGCTCGCGCTGGCGGTACATGCTGGCGTCGCCGCGCTCGTAGATGCGATCCCGGATCAGCCAGGCAGAGGCTGATCTGCGACTGTGCCGCAGACAACGCAGCGGACCGGCCCGGACCAGTCCTCGATGACCTTGATCGATTCTCCCGGGTGACACGCGAAGTCCACTCGCCGCATGTCGTCGGTCTCCATGAGCTCGACGGGCTCGTCGAACTCCGGCTGCGTGACCTCCACGGAGACGAGCCCACCTGACCCACGCGCGCTTCGCTGGAGCCCCTCGCCGAAGTTCTTGAGCAGCGGACCGAGGACCTCCTGCTGGATCATGGCGTTGAAGTGCGCTTCCTGCGCCTCCGTGAGCCACTCCGCTGGCGGTGCCTGGATCCCGCAGTAGGGGCAGAAGAAGCCGCCGTCAGGGGCTTCGGCACCTTGTTCGTCGTCCCCGGCGGCCAGCCACTTCAGCTCTCGCTCGCACGACGAACACCGCCTCCGCAGGAAGCCATCCGAGTCGAGCGGCATGGACATCTTCAGGATCATCTCGTCATCGCTCATCGCTTGCTCCTCTTTCGCGCCTGCCTGGTCTGTATGAGTCTCGGCTCGCCCCGGTGACAAGCCCCTCATCCGGATAGTGGCTGCGCCTCTCAAGTACGCAGTCAACACCACCGCTGTGACACACCACGGACGTAAGCTCACTTCGACGTGCAACCTCGGCGGCGGACGCAGGCGATCATCCTCGGGCTGGCAGCGGTAGCAGCCTGCCTGACCGGCTGCTCGTCCAGCTCCGGGAGCTCCCCGGCGACGACGCTGCCGCCCAAGCCGGTGCTCGGGAACTTCGTCCCCGCCTCGGCCGAGGTCACCAGCGTCAAGTCCGTCCAGCTGACCCCCCACGGGCCGCCCCAGGTGGCGGTGACCTACACCAGCGAGCAGTCCTCGCCGCAGAACTTCACCACCCGGGACCTCTTGGTCCTGTCCTGGGACAGCTACGCCCACCGGTGGGTGAACATCTTCGACGGGTCGAAGGTGGCAGCGCCCGGGTCGGTCGGCGGTACACCTGCCGACAACGCGGTCCTCCCCACCTCAGACAACGTGGTGCGCCTCGAGGACTTCCCGTTGCACTCCGCCCCCGGCCGGACCGACCTCGCCTTCTGGTCCATCCAGAACGCCGGGGCCAACGGCAGCATCGAGGTCGGCATCCTCCATTTCGATGGCCAGACCGCCACCCTCCCGTACTACGAGTCGTTCGCCCCCAATCAGTCCGTGCCCACCGCGGTCGGGCGGGCGGCGCACCAGCAGCTCTCCATCCCCGCCGGGTGGCTGACCTCGATCGACCCCGAGTGCTGTGCCGTCCGGTCGTACGTCACCACCGTGGGCCTGCGCACTCAGACCCAGTCGGGCTACACGTCGACCAGCTACGTGGTCACCGCCAGCACCCAGTCGTGGCTGGGTGTCTACGCGGTCGTCCCGGTCAACGTCCAGCAGGTGACGCCCCCGCCCAACCCGGTTGTGGTCAGCGTGGTGCCAGGCACCCCGGCAGCCGGCGTGCTCCAACCCGGAGACGTGCTGCTTGGCGTCTCGGGGGTGTCTGCTCCCACGTCCAGCGATCTCGGGCCGGGGGTGATCGACGAGGTGGCCTTGGGCTTGCCGGGGGCGACCATCCCCCTCGAGATCCTGCGGGGCGGGAACCAGATGACCGTGAACATCGCCCTGGCCTCCCGGGCGGGCACGGCGTACGCGAACGCAACGACTCCCTCGGTCACCTACCTCGGCGTCCAGGTCGCCACCCAGCCGGCCCAGGGCGCCACCCCGGCCGGCGCCCTCGTCCAGGGCATCGAAAGCGGGTCCCCAGCCGAGTCAGCCGGCCTGGCAACCGGTGACGTCATCACCTCGATCGGCACGCGGCCGGTGACCTCGGTCGATGGGCTCAGCACGGCGCTCTTCCTCACACCGGCCTACAGCTCCGTCCAGATCGCCTTCATCGGTACCGACGGCATCGCTTCCACCACGGCTGCCACCACGGGGTCGTACCCCTCCACGGAGGCCACGCCCTCGGTCGTCGCTATCTGATCGAGGTCCCCGGTACCCTGGATCTCATGACGGATGAGCACTCGACGGGGTCTGCAGACAATGCAGCTGTGGCCCGAGAGGCGGCCATGGCCAACAACGACCGCCTTCTCGCGCGGGTGGCATCCATCTGCATGGCGTCCGGACCTGGTCCATGGCCGGAGGCCGACGCCGCCGGCAACGTCGTATGGGTAACCGATCCGGCCTGAATTCGCAGTGGGCGCGTTGCGTCTGATAGCCGCGGTGCCGCAGGTTGACCACCAGGTTCATGCCCCACGGCCGATGGGTACGGTGAGCACCTGAAGTCGACCAGGTCGACCTCTACCACTCCCGTACCTATGCACCCGCCGGTGGCCGACCCGGCCGACCCGGCCGACCCGGCCGACCTGATCCATCGTCAGGTGGTCGCCCTGCTCTTTCGACCGCCGAGTGAACGGCTCGGCCGACAGCCGCATCAGTTGAGATGGCCGATCGGGTGGTCACACACCGACACCTGAGCCGACCACGACGCGCTACTGGTGTTCAGCCTCCTGGTCGTGCACCTGACGTCCATCCTCCTGATCGTCCTGCTGGTGTCGTTCCTTCTTGCCGTGCTACTCATCCCGTTGCTGGCGTTCCCCTTCATCGCCTTCGCCCTAGTGTTCATCCTCCTCGTCCTCCTCCTCTCCACCCGCTTCGACGCTGGTCGGGTTCGACCACCACCCGGCTGGTGGGCCGGGGGAGATGGCTGATCGGTGGGTGATGGTGGTCGGCGGGTGCCCGTCCCGGGCGGTCGTGGTCGTTGGATGGCCGCCATCCGCGGTGACCAGTGGGTGGACAGTTGCGTGGTGGGTGGTCGGCGGGTGCCCGCCCCGGCGGTCGTGGGTGGCCGACCGGGCGCCGGTGCAGGTGGCGAAGTTCGGTCGGAGGTGCCACCGGGATGGCGGTGATCCTAAGCAGGCGAGTTCGCCCCCTCCTGCCTCCGTTGCTGGCGCATTCGGTCTTCGGTCCGCTCAAACCCCGTCTCTGGCGCGCTCAGACCCGTCTCCTCCGTGACCGGGGCGCCTTCGATCAGGGCTGCCGATCACCCATCCTCGGCGATGTAGCAGCGAACCAGATCGGCGCCGACCTCAATTCAGGGTCTGTAGACCTGCGGATCAGGACCCGCCCGTCTCACGAACCGCGGTAGAGACGCTCGAGGTCGATGAGCTCAACTTCGGGCCTGGAGGCGCTGACCTCCTCGAGCGCCGAGTCGAACGCTGTGCCGAACAAGAGGAGCTTCGCGTCGACCGCCTTCGATCCGAGGGCGTTGCGGGCCAGCTCCAGGCGACGCAGGTGCCGACGCGAGATGGTTTCCCCGGCCTTGGCTTCGCCCAGAGCGAACACCGGACGATCACCGGGCACGTCACCTGCGCCGGCCACGACGATGTCGAGCTCATGGTCCTTGCCCTCGTATGGTACGGACGACCGACCGACGTAGTCGCGATTCGGCAAGGTCTCTGCACTGGCGTAGCGCCGTACCCAGGTTCGGGCTTGCTGTTCGAATACCGGCCCGCGCACCTGAGACCCGAAGATGGACTTGAGTTGTTCTTTCCAGACTTGGTCGGCTGGCCGGTCCCGCAATTCCGCTCCGTGGGGTTCGAGGATGGCGTAGTGAAACTGGAGAAACGGGTCATCCAGGGCGTACAGGGGGCGCTTGCCACGGATGGGGTCCTCATAGCGGGCTACGAACCCGGCTTCGATGAGCCGGTTGAGCGGTGGGTTGAGGTTGGCGACTTGCTTGCCTACTTTGCCGGCGATGGCTCCGGCCGTCACGGCACCGTTGGCGATAGCCCCGAGGATGCTGTGGTGGAGGAGCGACGCTTGCCCGGCCAAGCTGGGATCCTCGGCCAAGAGTGTCGTGGCCTCTCGATGCAACGTGGCTCCCGGACTGAGGACCCTCTGGACAATCCAACGCTCTACATCCTCTTCGGTGGCGGGGAGGTCGAAGTCGACCATGTCGGTGGCATAGCCGACGACTCCGCCGATGACGGCGAAGACCAGGACCGCGGTGGTCAGGTAGACCGGCAAAGGAAGTCGGGTGGCAGCGATCCGGAAGTCGTCTGGCTGCACGACGAGCTCCATCCCGGCCCGGCCCCGCAGCGGCGCTTCTCCATCAGTGAGAGCGCGCATCATGGCGATGGCCGAGCCGCAGAGTACGAGGCGGGCCTGGCCGTTCGAGCTTCGCCGAGCTCCAGGCCCGAATGCCGCAGCGAGGACGGACTCGACGGAGCCGTCCGCCTCGAGGATGTGCCCGAACTCGTCGATGACGACGGGCACCGGGCCATCGTTACCCAACGCCAGGAGTGCAGCCACCGCCTCCTCCCACGAGGAAAGGGCCAGACGGGGGACACCCAGGTGTTCCCCCAGCGCCTTGCCTAGCCGCTCGAGTTGGACCGGGGTCTCAACGCGGGTTGCTTCGAAGTAGAAGCCCTGGCGGGACTGGACTTCACGCACGAGCAAGGTGGACTTGCCGATCCGACGCCGTCCGTACAGGAGGCCCAAGGTGGGGCGCCCGATAGGGTTGTCGAAGAACCGAGCCAGTTGTTCTGCGTCCTCGTCACCCATGCGCACCACCCTCCCGTCGCTCCGCCAGACAATACTATGCCTGGGCAATACTATTGTCCAGCAATAGTATTGTGCGGCAATAGTATTGAGGGACCATAGTATTGGTCGACTCCGCCGACCTCCACCGCAGTGAAACGCCCACGTCCACGGGGCCCCGGGACGCCGCACCCTGTTTGAGGTGTGTGCACGATCGGGTCGATTTCGTGTGCAGGCCCCGATCCGTACTCTGGACTCAGCGCGCTGACCAGGGCCTCCGCAGTTTCGCTACCACCCCGCTCTGGGTTCCATGATCTGCGCGAGATGACCGGACACAACGGGCGGACACCGACAAGAGGCCGGTTGCCATCGCTGCTGACCTTGGGATGGCTGGCGTCGTTAACATCCTGCCCAATGGCCACTCCTCCTGATCCGGGCGTGCTGACGGCTGACGCCGCCGC
>PLSY01000341.1 GCA_003164275.1 Acidimicrobiaceae bacterium
CCGGGTCACTACAGCTAGGGCGCCGACCGAGCGGAGCAGCCCGGCCGTACACTGGGGCCATGTACTACGGCCACGCCTCGTGGATCGCCGTCTTGCTCTTCGGAGGGACGTTCCTCGTCCGCTACCTCACCTCGCAACGTCGGCGCAACGGCCACCAGGGCCGTCCTCGCCGGCCGGACCCCTCGACACAGCGCTCTTTTGCCCCACCGGTCCGACACGGCCCGGCTGAAGGGACCCNNTACCGGGCCCGCCCCGGCCGGCAGCCAGAGCTTCACCGGAACCGCCCCGGGCTGGTTCACCGACCCGTTCGTTCGCCATGAGCAGCGCTACTGGTCAGGGACTGCATGGACCGAGCACGTTACCGACAACGGCGTACCGGGCATCGACCCCCGTTGACGTTGGAGTGATCCCTCACGGCGCGGGCGCACCGACCAACTTGTTCGTCCGCCGAGTGGCGGGGGACGCGTCAGCCACCCCCCATGCCTCGGCGTACTCGCGCCTCTCCAGCGGACTGGCGAACCAGGCCGCCAGTGCGCCGTGCCGCAGGGTGCAGTAGTTGACGGTCTCGTAGCGCCGGGCCCTGCCGTCCCGTACGAAGCTGTAACCAAGCACCACGACGATCGACGGCCCGGTTGCCATGACGAGAGCGACGTCGACGGTCACGGGTCCGCCGGCCAGGAATTTTAGTCCTGCCCACCACGACGCGACGTCGGGCCGACCGAACACCGTGGNNCGCGTCACTCGTGCCGCGAAAGGTCACGAGCAGCTGCTCCGAACAGCCGGAGAGGAAGGCCTCGATCCGTTCGGCACCGAACGCCGTGAACAACGCTTCGACCCTGTCCCGATCAGAGACCACTCCCACTGCTTCCATCGCCTTTATCTCCCTACGCGGCCCGCTGCCGCCTTTCCCGGTAAAGTTTACCGGTTAGATCAACAATAGCGCAGGAGATGACTCGACCGGGCGAAGAGAGGGCCCAACCCATCCCAGCAGCCGACCGCTGATCGTCTCCGTCGACTCGGGAGCAGCGATGCCCTCGACCGCGCGCCCGGCGCAGAGCAGATATCGGTCGCGTNNCAGCTCATCCGAGGGTCCGGCCACGGACGGCAGAACTTCCCCCGTCGACCTGCAGGGTCACGCCACTGATGGTCTCGGCCTCGCTACTGGCCAGGAAGGCGACGGCGTAGGCGACATCGGTCGCCGTCGACAGACGCGTGAGGTGCATGCCCTCGATCTCGGCCAGGCGTTCGGGAGTCACGCCTGCGTCCCTCACCTCGTGGATGATGTAGCCAGCTTGCACCGTGTTGCACCGGATACCGTGTCGTCCGTAGTCCATGGTGATCGAGCGGGCCAGGGCATTCAGGCCGCCCTTGCTGGCCGTGTAGGCGGCGAGACGGGGCGTGCCGAACTCGGCGGCCCGAGACGAGACGTTCACGATGGCGCCGTGACCGGACTGCAGCATGGCCGGAATCGCACGCTGACAGAGCATGGCCGGGCCAGCCAAATTGACGGCCAGTACCGCGTCGAAGGTGGTCCGGGAGACCTCGGCCACCGGGCCGTCATCGGCCATGGCCACGTTGTTGACAGCGTTGTTGACCAGCACGGTGAGGGATCCGAACCGATCGACGGTCATCCCCACCAGGTGCTCGATGTCCTCGTCTCGGCTCAGGTCGGCAGCGACGAAGACGGCGTCGCCGCCGGCCTCGCGCACGGCGCGTGCCGCGCTCTCCCCTCGCTCGAGGTTCCTTCCCGTCACGACCACCGCGCTGCCCTCGGCGCCAAAGAGTCGAGCCACCTCTCGTCCGAGCCCACTGGTCGCCCCGGTCACGATGGCCGTCTCCCCCACCAGTCGGCCAGTGCCACGAGGGTCAGCCACGGCCGGCCCTCAAGTCCGCGAGACCCATCGCAACAATGGATGTAGCACTCACGGCTGCTGTGCGACACTGTCGTCGATGGGGGCCTCCGCCGGTCCGCACAGTGTGCCCGGAGCAGGGGTCATCAGCTCCTCCCGCCAGCGGGTGGCCCAGCGTCGTGCGTGCCGATGCCATGCCTCGATGCGGTCGTCGCCGGCCACACCCGCCGCGTCAGCGTCTGCCACCCCGCGGGCCACGTCCCTCGCCTTGCTCATGCGCACGTGCTCGTCGGGATCGGTGGCCCACGTCGTGCACACTTCGTAGTCGTTCATCATCACTTCGTACAGACCGACGAGCTGGTGTCCGTACTCGGCCATGAGGGGGACCCGGATATCGCGCACGGCATCGAGGTACTCGAGGGCCGTCCCCGGTCGGACCTCGGTCATCTCGTGGACGAACAGCGTGCCGGTGACGTCGGCCTCGCCGAGCGAGGCGATGGTCGGGCAGCCCGGTGCAGCGGCCAAGAGGCGGTCAAATCCACCATGGCGATAGTTGTAGGCCGTCGTCCACCAAGACTCGAGGCTGGCATTGCTCATCCGCTTCATCCCCAAACGGTCGACCTTGCCGAACCAGCCGTCCCATCCATCGGGGATCTCCCAGATGTTGATGACCTGGGGCCAGCGTCCGGTGATCCCCATCGTGTACCAAGTGCCAAGGAGCTCGAAGTCAACCTTCTCGTCACCGGACTGGGCCATGGTGTGGGCCATGTAGTCCCACTGGTGCTGGCCCTCGATATCGATGATCTCATGCAAGAACAGATCTCGGTCCGTCATGCCTTCCCCTTCGTTCGATACTGCTCTGTGCGCAACTGCGCCCCTTCGGCTCCTGATTGAAGGCCTCTTAGCGCTGGCCCCTTAGCCCTTCCTCCGGTCGTCCGACCACCAATGCGTCGACGGCCACCACGCCTTGACCGTCAGGCAGGACGATCAACGGGTTCACGTCCAGCTCGGCGATCTGGTCGCCGACCTCGAGGGCCAGGGACTGGAACCTCATGATGACGTCGACCAGCGCCTCGAGGTCGCCGGCCGGCCGGCCGCGGGTGCCATGGAGCAGTTTCGCACCCTTGATCTCTTCGACCATGGCCCGGGCCGAGCGCCTTGTGAACGGCGGGACCCGGAAGGCGACATCTTCGAAGACCTCGGTGAACACGCCTCCCAGACCGAACAGGATGGTCGGCCCAAACGGGGCCTGTTGGCTGAGCCCGATGATGGCCTCCGCCACCGCCCCGGTGACCATGGGCTGGATGACAACCCCGCGCACCAAAGCCTCGGGGCACTGGTCCCTGGCCGAGGCGACCAACCGTTCGAAGGTCTGTTCGACCTCGGACGGCGTGTCGATGCCGAGAGCGACCAGGCCGAGGTCCGATTTGTGGGCGATATCGGCCGACACCACCTTCATGACCACCGGGAACCCGAGTTCGGCTGCAGCCATCGTGGCCTCCGCCTTGGTGGCGACCACCCGCTCGCCGACCGTCGGGATGCCGAAGGCGGCGAGTACCTGTTTGGACTCCACTTCATCGAGGGTCCGGCCCCCGGCCAGGAGCGCGCCAGCCACTTCGCCACCGCCAGAGGGGGACAACGGAACGTCCGCGAAGGGGTTCTCGTCCCTGGCCACGAAGGCCGAGAAGTCGACCAGGGCCTTGATGCCGCGTACAGCCGCTCCGAACGAGTGGAACAAAGGAACGCCGGCGTCACAGAGGGCCCGGTAGGCGGGATCGTCGCGAATGGGCGAGCTCCAGACAGCGATCACCGGCTTGGAGCCCTTTTGGTGCAGCTCGATGAGGTCTTTGGCCAGCGCATCGCTCATGCCGGCGAATACGCCGGTGATGGGAGCGAGGAGGATGTCGATGTTGGCGTCGTCGTACATGAGATCGAGTACGGCACGGCCGGCCGGGAGGGCGGCGATGGCCCCTCCTGAGTCGACGGGGTTGTCCTTGAACAAGAACCAGGGGATGTAGTCGCCGAGTGCTTCGATGGTCGACTCTTGCAGGCGGGGGACCGAAAGCCCGGCGTGGGCGCAGAGGTCGACCATGTGCGAAGCCGTGCCCCCGGACATGGCGTAGATGGCCACCCCGCCCGGACGGCCGGCCGGGAGCAGGTCCACGTGGCAGAACATCCCAGAGATCTCGATGATCTCGTCGATGTCGTCGACTCGGACGATTCCCGACTGGGCGAACACCGCGTCATGCACGGCGTCCGATCCGGTCAGGTGCCCGGTATGGGCCTTTGCCATCTCGCGCCCCGCATCGGATCGACCCACTTTGATCACAATGATGGGCACCCCGTGCTCGGCCGCTTTCTGGGCGGCCAGCATGAGGGTTCGACCGTCCTGGAAGCCCTCCACATACCCAGCGATGGCCCCGGTGTCGGACAGGCCCGCGTAGTAGCCGACGAAGTCGGCGAACTCGAGGTCGGCCTCGTTGCCGATGGTGGCCCATGACTGGATGGGGATGCCGAGGGACTCTGCCTGGACGATCGGCCTTCCCTGGTAACCGGACTGGGTGACGACCGCGAGCTTCTTGCCGGCGATGTCCTGTCGCCAGGGCTGGAAGATGTTTAAGTTTGTGTTCGGGCCGAGGACTCGCATGGGGCCCGCCGAAAGCTCTTCCAGCCGCCGTTGGGCGATGGCTCCTTCCTCGGTGCCGACCTCCCCGAAGCCTGCGGCAAACACGACGGCGGCCCCGACCCCGCACTGCAGGCACTCTTCGAGGATGGGAAGAGGTTGGCGGACGAGGATGATGGCCAGATCCACGTGGAAGGGCACGGCGGTGATCGATTTGTAGGCCGGCGTGCCCAAGATGTCCGGCTTGGTCGGGTGCACGGGAACGACCGTTGCCCCACGGGCCGACAGACGCTCGTGAACCTGGATCCACTGGGCCCGCTGCTGGGTCCCCTCGGTGTCGGTGGCGCCAACTACCGCCACGGTCTTCGGCGCCATCAACGCTTCCCAGTCGATGGTGCGCAGGGCCAGCGGGCGACCGTTCAAGTCCACGTTCATCTCCGACATCCGTCTCCCCCGGCACTTCAACGCTCGGGCACTGTCAGCCAGTGCCTCCCCAGCACTTCCAACACTTCCGCCGCCAATCGGGAGCGCCGAACTCTACCGCCTCTGCGCCACCCACTCACAGATCCGGCCCCAGGAACATCCGAGCGCCCGATGGTTGACCCTCAACGGCGACCTAACTAGTATCACAGTTAGGAGATCGGGCGAGAGACCGATCGAATCTGAACGTGATGCAGGGGAGGGTTTAGCTATGGACATAGCCACGTCACTGGTGGCGCAGTTCAACCGGATGGTGCAGCGGGATGGGGGCTCTTTGGAGCTGCTGGGCACCGACGGGAATGTCATCAGCGTCGGCTACCGCTTCGGGGTCGACCCGGACTGCGCCGACGGGGCGTGCGTCCTGCCCGACGCAGAGCTGCAGGAGCTGATGGCCGAGACCCTGGCTCGACGGGATCCCTCCCTGCACGTCGTGGTGTCGCGAATCTAGGACCATCAGAATCTAGGACCATCAATCCCGTGGGCTGCTGTTGAGCCGGACACAACGTGAAGACCGAGCGGCGACGCCCAAACTCATCTACGACCGAGGAATGACCATGAGCATTGACATCGCAGAACCTGAGACCGACGCCCACGATGGCCCTCGATCCACCGCGCGACTGACTATCGACAACCCAGTGGCGGCCCCTCAAGCCCGCGAGCATGGCGCCGACCGGCACCCGCCCGCCCCCCGCCTCGACTCTCTCGACGGTAAGACGGTGGCCCTCTACTGGAACGGCAAGCAAAACGGCCTCGAAGCCCTGGCTCGGACCAAGCAACAGCTCGCCGAGCGCTTCCACGACATCCGCTTCATCGACGTGGTCGGCGAGCTCGGAGGCACCAACCGCTACCTCTCCCCCGGCCAGCTGGCCATGCTGGCCGACCAGGTGGATGCGGCGGTGTGCTCGACGGCCGACTGCGGGAGCTGCTGCTCTTGGCTGATGCGCGACCTCTGCGAGCTGGAGCGCCGGGGTGTCCCGGCCGTCGGCTACACGGCTGCCATCTTCTACGAAGACGCCAACTTCTCGACCGAGACCTTCGGCGTCCCCGAGGCCTGTCCGGTCATCGTCCCTGAGTGCTTCTCCAACAAGACGACCGACGAGATCAACGCCATGGTGGACGGCGCCATGGCGACGGTCATCGAGTGCCTCACCGTCGACCGCACCGTCTTCGAGGACCTTCCCCAGTTCGATCGCATGACCCTCAACTCCGCTCCCGAGCTCGTCTTCGACGGCCGTGACCTCCTCGAGGCCTTCGACCGGATGCAGACAGAGTTCGTGGCCAACGGCTGGAGCGACGGCCTGCCGCTCATCCCGCCGACCCGTTCGAAGGTCGACGCCATGGTCGATGCCAGCGGTCGCAGCGGTGACGAGGTCGTCGGCCTGTTCGCTCCGGGCATGGGCATCGGCACGGTGCGCAAGATCGCCGCCAACGCCGTCATGGCCGGCTGCAAGCCAGAGACCATGCCGGTGATCATGGCGGTCATGGAGTGCATCCTCGAACCGTCGATCGGGCTACGCACCTGGGCCATGTCGACAGGTCCCCAGGCCCCGATGATCCTCGTGTCTGGCCCCATCGCCGACCAGATCGGGATGAACCACGGCGTCTGCGCCCTGGGACCGGCATCCATCTCACAAGTCAACGTGTCGATCGGCAGGGCTCTCCGTCTCATCATGATGAACGTCGGCCTGTCCTACCCGGGTATCACCGACATGGACACCATCGGGACGCCGGCCAAATTCTCCTTCTGCGTGGCCGAGAACGAGGAGAAGACGCCGTGGGACTCATGGCGGGTCCAGCAGGGATTCTCAGCCGACCAGTCGACAGTGACGGTGAACGTCCCCTACGGCATGACCGAGTTCTTCGACTTCCAGAACTCCGACCCCGAGCTGCTCATCGAGACGTGGGCCACCCTCACCTCCCAGGCGTGCGGCACGCCAGCGGCCGGAGCGTGGCTGATCAAGGTGAACGCCCCCTTGGAGCAGGGCTACCCGTTCCACGGCAAGTTCTCCAACATGTTGCTCATGGCGCCCGACCACGCCTCGGTCTTCGGCAACGCCGGCTGGACGCCGACCGACATCCAACAGGCCATCCACCGCCAGACCAAGATCGCCTTCAGGAAGCTGATGTTGAACCAGTCCTATGACGCATTTGTGGCCTCTCATCCGGAACTGCTGTGGCTGCTCGACGCGCCAGAGACCGAGGTCACGGTCAATCCCTCACCGGACTCCTTCGAGTTCTTCGTCGTCGGGGCGTCGGCGGGACGGAGCCAGTTCTGCTTCGGCGGGACGAACTCGGTGACCAAGGCCGTCCACCCCCTTTGATGGCCCACTCGACCTGATGGCCCCAGAGGTGCCCGAGCGCCCGACGGGCGACAGGCGGGCTCCAGTGCCCAAGATCAAAGCGGCCATGCGCCTGGCCCAAGAGATCGTGGCGACCATCTACGAGGCGAAGATGCAGCCCGGCGACCGCTACTGGTCCGAGGCCGACGCGCTCCAGCGCCACCGGGTGGCACGCGGCACCTACCGCGAGGCGCTGCGCTTCCTCGAGATCCAAGGGGTGGTCAACATCCGCGCCGGGCCGGGTGGTGGTCCCGAGATCCGTCGACCGGGTTGGCCACAGCTGGCCTCGACCATCGCCCTGCTCCTCCAGTTCGCCGACGCCCCGATGCGGGTGGTGCTCGAGGCCCGCACGGCCATCGAGCCCGGCGTGGCGAGAATGGCCGCGCTCCATGCCACGAGGGACGACATCGAGTCCATGGCCTTCGACCTCGACGAGGTCGAGGATCAGATCGGCAACTATCGGCGGTTCTCCCGCGCCTACCTCAAGTACTGGAACCACCTGGCCGAGAGCACCCACAATGCCTTTTTGATGTTCCTCTCGCCCGCCCTCCGGGCCATCGTGAACAGCGCCGGCTTCGTCCCGAACGAGCCGTACCGGATAGAGACGCTCGGCCGCCTGCGGGCCATCCACCAAGCCGTGGCCAGCCACGATGCCGATCTGGCCGCGGCCAGGATGACGGCACTCGAGCTCGAGTTCTTCGATCGGCTGACGACCGGCTATCCGCGCCAGGTGGACAGGGTGGTCGCCTGGTCCGATCTCGATCTGGCCGCCGACCTGGACCTCGACCTCGACGCCTGACCGAGGCCCCTGGTCTGACGAGCGCACTGGCGCAACGAGCGACGCCGTCATGGGCCAACGCCCACGCCCACGCGCCGCTGCTCAGCCAGGCGTGTCGCCGATGATCCCCTGGTCACCCAGTGACTTGAGCTCAGCGTCGTCGACGCCGAGCCATCCGCCGAGCACGGCGGCGTTGTCCTGTCCGAGCAGCGGGGCGTGGGTCGAGTGGTAGGGAATGGCACGCGACCCGAAACGGGCCGGAAAGACCGGGAGCCTGATCGGCCCGATCACCGGGTGGTCGACCCGCTCGAAGAACCCCCGATGCTCGGTCTGCTCGAGGGCGACCACTTCGTGTGGCGGCACGAGGGGGGCGGCCGGAACACCGCGGGTCCACAGCAACTCGACGATGTCCTCGGGCGAGCGTGCCTCACACCAGTCGGACAGGTGGGCGTCGAGCTCCTCTCGCGCCGCCACCCGGCCCTTCGTCTCTTGGAGGCCCGGACCATCGGCCCATGCCGGTCGCCCGAGCGCATCGGCGAGGCGCCTCCACTGGTCGTCGTCCATCACGGCAATAGCCACCCACGAGCCATCCCTTGTCGGGTAGACGCCGTGGGGGGCGGCGGTCTGGTGAGCGTTGCCTAGGCGGCCGAGCAGGGTGGCCGAGTCCCCGTACTCGACGAACTGCTCGGCGGCGACGTTGAGGGCCGACTCGACGAGTGGGACCTCGACGAGTTGACCGAGCCCGGTGCGGTCGCGATCGAGGATGGCCACCATGGTGGCAAAGGCCCCGTGGAGCGCACCGATCGGGTCGCACGGCCCTCTGGGAATGAGCGGAGGGCCGTCGGCGAAGCCGGTGACCCAGGCCAGACCCGAGGCCTGTTCCATGGTCTGGGCGAAGCCGGGAAGGTCCCGCCAGGGGCCACTCAGTCCCCAGGCCGGCATGCGCACGGTGATCAGGTCGTCCCGGCCCTCGTCCAACAGGCCGAAGCGCTCGGCCACCCGGGGCGAGTAGTTCTCGATGAGGACGTCGCACTCGGCCAGTAGACGGCGCCCGAGCTCGCGACCCGCGGGGCGGCTCAAGTCGAGGGTGACGCCCCGCTTGCCGGTGTTGACCGCTTGGAACAGCGGTGCACGCTCCCAGACCCGGTCGCCGCGGATGCCGTAGGACGTCGCCATCCGCGTGCCGTCGGGGCGCTGGACCGACTCGACCTTGATGACCTCAGCCCCGAAGTAGCCGAGGATCTGGCTGGTGAACGGGCCGGCCCAGAACGAAGTGAAGTCGAAGACCTTGATGCCCTGGAGGGGCAGGTCGGGATGTCCGCCCCCATGGGCTGACTGGGCGCCATCACCGGTTCGGGTCGACCAGTGGGCGCTCACTTCCTCGGCGGCGGTCGATCCCCGGGCCGGGGGCGAACCGAAGCCCGGCTGCTGCGAGCGGCCAAGCCGGTAGGGCACGCGAGGTTGGGCATAGGACTCTGACGGGGCGTTCACGAAGGCCTGGCGATCGACCAGGTGGGGGAGCTCCTGGGCGGTGGCCCCGTCCCCGACAGGGGCGGTCGGGATGCGCCGGGCGGCAGCCAGTTTGAGGATCTCTTCGACCGGGTGCTCACTCGTCCACGAGGCGATCGCACGCCTCAGCTCGGCCGCCCGCTCGATCCTGACGTCGATGCGACTGATCTCGGGGTCGGTGGCCCATTCGGGATGTTCGATCATGGCGGCGAAGTTGGAGAACTGGTCCGCCGACAAGGTGGCGAACCCGATCCATCCGTCCATGGCCGGCTCGATGGATGGCACCTCGACCACCTGATAGGGAGGAGGCCCGGCCGGTACCAACTGGCCGGACACGCCACGGAAGCCGTTGAAGATGGTGATGGCCACTTCGAGCTCGGACAGGTCGATGTGCTCACCAAGGCCGGTGAGCCGGCGGCGGCGCAGGGCGACCAGGGCAGCGGCTGCGCCGGTGACCCCCGAGGCCCATTGGCTGAGCTCTCCTCCGGCCCGCACCGGGGTGCCGTGCCGCTCCCCCCGCCCGGTGACCGACGAGCTCAACGCCTGGAGGGTCAGGTCGCTCGCCACCCGCTCGGACCAGGGACCGACGAGTCCGAATGGACTGATCGAGACCACGATGAGGCCGGGGAAGCGGGCCGCCAGGTCGGGGCCCAGCGCATCGGGCGGCGCTCTGTCGGTGACCACGATGTCCGAGTGGGCGAGCAACTCCTCGATGGAGTCCGTGTCGCCACCGGCACCGCTGGCCGTATCGGTGGGAACGCTTCGCTTGCCGGCGGCGAGGAAGCGGAACAGCGGGCTGTCCTCGCCCGGCGCCAGCGGCCGCTCAGAGGCCTGGCGGCGACGGAGGGGATGGCCGGACGCCGACTCCACCATCACGACGTCGGCCCCGGCATCAACCAGCAGCTTGGTGCAGTAGGAGCCGGCGATACCCGAGCTCAGGTCGACGACCCGCAGATCGGTGAGGACGGGCTCGGGTCCGGCGGCCGCTCGCCGATCGGGTCCGGTGGTGACTCGCCCAGCCCCTGATGGTCGAGGCTCGGTCAACGGGTCTCGTCGCCCGGGGCCGGATCGACGGGCGGAGTCGGTTGGTCCTCCGGCTGAGCTTGGCCACCCTCAGCACCTGGGGCCTCGAGGTCCCCCATGCCGAGGTAGGCACTGCGGATGACCGAGACGTCCTCCACCTGATCGGCGGGGCGGTCGATCACCACCTTGCCCACGTTGAGCACGGTCACATGGTCGGCGATGGCGAGAGCCTGCTCGGCAGCCTGCTCGACCAACAGGACGCCGAGACCCTCGGCCCGAAGCTCCTCGACGATCCGGAAGACGTCCTTCACGATGGCCGGGGCCAGTCCCCCAGACGGCTCATCGAGCATCAACACCGCCGGCTCGGACATGAGGGCCTGGCCGATGGCCAGCATCTGTTGCTGCCCGCCGCTCAGGGCGCCGGCCCGCACCGAGCGGCGCTCCCCCAGCATCGGGAACTTCTCGTAGATGCCACCGGCCCGACCCCTGAGCGTCCGACGGCTCCGTGACCGGGTGTAGCCACCAAGCATGAGGTTCTCCTCCACCGTGCGGGCATGGAACAGGCGCTTGCCCTCCATGACGTAGGCGATGCCGTCCCGGGCACGCTTCGGCGCCGACTCGCCGGTGATGTCCCGGCCCCGGTAGGTCACCCGGCCGCTCGTCGCCCGGTTGAGCCCGGAGATGGTCCGCAGCATGGTCGACTTGCCCGCGCCGTTGCTGCCGAGGAGCACCGAGATACGACCGGGCCACACGGTGACTGAGGCCCCCCAGAGCACCTGGATGTCGCCGTAGCCACTGGACAGCGAGTCGGCCACGAGGATCGGCTCCACGTCGGTCATGGCGCCTCCGGTGCGGTACTGGTGCCGGTGCCGGGGGGCGAGTCACCGAGGCCGGTTGTCGCCACGGCGGCATCGGCGACGCCGATCTCCACCACGTCCGGGGTGATCCCGAGATACTCCTGGAGCACGGCGGGATGGGAGGCGATCTCGTCGGGTGGGCCCGAGGCGACCAACCTCCCGTTGGCCAGCACATGGATCTCGTCCGACAGCTCGAGGACGAGCTTGAAGTTGTGCTCGACCAGCAATACTGTCGCCCCGGCCACTCGCAGCTGGTCGATCACATAGGCCAAATCCTCGACCTCATGGTCGTCGAGGCCCGAGGCGATCTCGTCGAAGAGCACGACCCTCGGCTGGGCGATGAGCACGCGGGCGACTTCGATGAGGCGGCGGATGCCGAGCGGCTGGTCGACGGCCGCCTCGTTCTCTAGGTAGCCGATGCCCAGGACCGAGAGGATGCGACGGGCCTCGTCGGTGTCGGCCCGGGTGGCCCGGCGGAACGAAGGAAGGCGCAAGATGGTGGCCGGCATCGAGCTGTAGGCCGTCCGGTACCGTCCGGTGGCAACCGCCTGGAGGACGCTCAGATCCTTCGGGATGATCGGGGTCTGGAAGGTCCGGGCCACGCCCCGACGGGCGATCTTGTGGGGGGCCTGGCCACTGATGGCCCGATCGCCCACCGAGATGGTCCCGTCGGAGAGGGTGTAAAAGCCCGAGATCATATTGAGCAAGGTCGTCTTGCCCGAGCCGTTCGGACCGATGATCGATGTCACACGACCGGGCGCGGCGTCGAGGGAGACGTCGTCCAGGGCCAAGAGGCCGCCGAACCTCTTGGTCACATGCGAGACGACCAATGGCTCCCCGGGCAGGGTGACGTCGAGGGGTCGTCGCTCGGCCCGGCCAGCCGGCGCAGTGACGACAGGTCTTGACCGGCGTGCCCATCGGGCCAGCGCATAGCGTCCGATGCCGGCCAGGCCCTGGGACAAGAGCACCCCGAAGGCAATCAGGAACACGCCGTAGACGACGTCGGAGTACTTCTGGAACGAAGCCGTGTGGAGCGGGCCCAGCTCGAGGAGCGTCGCCCCGACGACGGCTCCGTACACGCTGGTCGAACCGCCAAGGACCGAGCCGGCCAAAACGGCGATGCTCATCGAGAACGTGAACGGCCCCGGGTCGCTCGGTGAGATGAAGTGGTCGAGGTTGCCGAAGAACACGCCGGCGATGCCGGCCGGGACGGCGCCCAGGGCGTAGGCGGTGAGCTTCAGTCGCTGCACCGAGATGCCGAGCGACGAGGCCAGTGTCGGGTTTTGGCGCAAGACCAAAAAGGCCGAGCCGTGGCGGGAGATGACCAGATTGCGGAAGAGGACGAACCAGATGATGCCGACCACCACGGTCGCCAGGTAGTACTGATTGGCGTCGAGGAGATGGCCGAACAGGGTGTAGCCGGGAATGGCCACCAGCCCGGCCTGGCCTCCGGTGTAGGTCTGGAAGATGGTGATGACGTCGGGGACCAAGAGGACCAAGAAGAACGACGTCATGGCGAGCGCCCATCCGCCGAGCCGGAGACCGGGGATGCCGGTCACCAGGCCGACGACCAGAGCGGCAATGACGGCCACCAGCAGGCCGAGGAGCAGGTCGGTGCTCACGTGGATGGCGAAGTAGCCCGAGACATAGGCGCCCACGGCGAAGATGGCCACCTGGCCGAGGGCCAGCTCCCCGGCGTAGCCGAGGCTCAGGTTCAGTCCGCTGACGATCAGGGCCAGCGTGGTGATGAGGATGATCTCCCTCGTCCAGTAAGGGCCGATGCCCAACCACGGGCCGATGGCCACCAGCACGGCCAGGGCCATCGGGAAGTAGAGATTCGGGACGGGTCGCTTGCCCACGCTGAACAGTGAGCTCACACCACCCGCTCCCCTCTCCGCCCGAAGAGTCCGGTCGGCAGGATGAGCAGGACCACCAACAAGATGGCGAAGACCATGAGGTTCTCGTAGTTGCCGCCTATGTAGCGGTCCGTGTACGCCTGGACCAGTCCGATCACGAAGGCCCCGAAGGTGGCGCCAGCCAGACTGCCGAACCCGCCGATGGCCAGGGCCACGAAAGCGATGATGGCGAGTGACTGGGCCAGCCCGAACGAGGCGAAGGTCTTCGGCCCGATGAACGGTCCGAGGAGACCGGCCAGAGCGCCGGCGATGGCAAAGGCTCCGATCTGGAAGCGACGGGCGTTCACCCCCCGCAGTAGAGCGGGCTCCCGGTCTTCGGCTGCCGCCAGTGCGGCGAGCCCGGTCATGGTGAATCGACTGAAGGCGGCAAAGGCGGCGGTGAATACGAGGGCAAGGCCGATGAGCACGAGGTCGTCGGGCAGGACCCTTCCGCCGAGGACCGTCAGTGGATTGTTGGTGAAAAAGGATGGCACCTCGAGCGCCTGTTGGCCCCAGATGACCTCGATGACGCCAGTGATCAGCGTCGCCGCCCCGACGGTCGTCACCAACAGGCCCTGCAACTGCCTCACCGGCCTGATTGCCACCCGCTCCTCGGTCACTCCGGAGAGGGCGACGATGACCAAGGCCACGACGATGACGGCCAGGGCCGCCCACCCAAGTTGGGACAGTCCCCAGTAGGCCAGAAAGACACCCAGCATGGTCAAGCTGGCCTGGGCGAAGTTGAAGGTGCCGGATCCGATGAAGCAGATGTTGTAGCCCAGGGCGACCAGGGCATAGACGGCTCCGGAAGACAGTCCCGACCAGATAGTGGTCATGCCGCTCCCGGCTCGTTCCCGAGAATCACCGTCCCCGCCGATGAGAACCAGCCACCCGTGCCGTTGACACAGGCGAGCTGGGCGTCAGCGACCTGTCGGGGCCCACACTCACCCCGCAGCTGTCGGGCCGCCTCGACCAGGAGGAACATCCCTCGCATGCCCGGATGGCAGGCGGACAGTCCCCCGCCGTCGGTATTGGTCGGCAGCGCCCCGTCCACCCGCAGGGTGCCCCCTTCGACGAAGGAGCCTCCGGCACCTTTTTCGCAGAACCCGAGGCCTTCCAAGGTGAGCAGCACGGTCGGGGTGAACGAGTCGTAGATCTGGCAGATGTCGATATCCGCCGGTGTCACGTCGGCCTGTTGGAAGGCGCGCCGACCCGACTCGACACAGGCCGTCTGGGTGAAATCGAGCCAGTCGCTCATGGCCGTGTGGGAGATGGCCTCCCCGGTCCCGAGGATCCACACCGGCGCCTTGGCGCAGTCCCGGGCCCGGTCCTCACTGGCCAGGATGACCGAGCCCCCGCCGTCGGAGCGGATGCAGCAGTGGAGCTGGGTCAAGGGGTCGGCGATCATGGTGGCGTTCTGGACGTCGTCGATCGTGATGAGGTCCCGGTGGGTTGCCTCCGGGTTGAGAGAGGCGTTGTACCGGGTGGAGACGGCGATCTCGGCCAACTGCTCGATAGTGGTGCCGTATTCGTACATGTGCCGCTGCGCGGCCATGGCATACCGGGAGATCAGGGTATGGCCATAGAGGCTCTCGAACTGCTCGGGACCCCGTCCGCCGAACGTGAGGTTGGCTGTTCGCAAACCCTTTTTCAGGTCACTCCTCGTCGTCGAGCCATAGGTGATGGCCACGACGTCGACGTACCCGCTGGCGATGGCGGCGACCGCGTGTTCGACCATGAACTCCCAGGCGCTGCCACCGACGTTGGTGCCATCGACCCACTGAGGACGGAGGCCCAGATAGCCCGCCACCTCGATGGGCGCCAACGTCCCGGTGCCCGTGGACATGAAGCCCTGGATGTCCTCCCGGGTAAGCCCCGAGTCGGCCAGGGCGCGCTCAGTCGCCTGGTAGTGGAGCTCGTAGGGGGTCTTGTCATCGACGCGTCCGCAGTCGGAGAGGGCGGCTCCGACGATGGCCACTCTCCGGTTGCCGGTCCTGGTTGTCACCGCGTCAGCCATTGGGTCTGAACGCCTCCCCCTTCTCGAACATGGTTCCCAAGTCGGTCCCGGCCCCGTTGGCCCGGGGTGGCCTGATGGGCCAGCCGGGCAGATGTCGGGAGCCGTCGCAGCGACGATTTCAGATAAACTATCTCCATTCGCAGCAACCGCGGCAAGATGCCCGGACGGCTGATGACGGGGGGAATGTTGACGCCAGGCCGCAGTGATCTACCGATCATCGACGAAAGCACCCAGGAGTACTGGGATGCGGCCCGGCGGGGGGTGCTCCTCATCAAGCGGTGCCAGAACTGCACCCGCCCACACTTCTACCCGAGGCCGTTCTGCCCGTTCTGCTGGTCCAGTGATGTGGTGTGGGAGGAGGCGAGCGGGCGTGGCGCGCTCTACACCTTCTCGGTCGTGCGGCGGAACGACTTGTTCCCCTTTGCCGATCGCGTGCCCTACGTCCCAGCCATCGTCGACCTGGAGGAGGGCCCGAGGATGATGACCGAGATCATAGGGATCCCCTTCGGTGAGGTGCGCATCGGGATGGACCTCCACGTCGAGTTCGAAGAACGGGCGCCCGAGATCAGCGTTCCAGTCTTCCGGCCCGTCTGATCCGGGTGCGGCCCGCATCGGCGAACGACCGACTCCGGTCGACGAGGGAGGTGTCCGAGAGCGGCAGGCCAGACCAACGGGCTCGCCTGGAACGGCCATTCGGGCAGCGTCGATGAGCTCTCCCCTAGCTCCGCCATCCACCATTCCTGGAGCGCTCGAGCGCTCCGCTGTTACCTACGCCGGACAGCCCGTCCTGATCGGCCCAGATCGGACCATCGTTTTCGATGAGCTGGCAGCCCAGGTGCGAGCGGCGGCGGCGGCCATGATCGGGGTCGGTCTCGAGGCCGGGGACCGGGTCGCCTTGTGGGCTCCGAACTCGCTCGACTGGGCGGTTGCCTCGTTGGCCGTGCTCTTCGTCGGCGGAGCCGTGGTCCCGATCAACGCCCGCTACACCCACCACGAGGCGTCAGACCTGGTGGCCAGGGCCGGATGTCGATTGATCGTGGCCGACCGGGCCGGGCCGGGCCGGGACCTCGCCGCTGAGGCGATCGGGTTCGCCGGCGGCGTCCCTGTCGTCTCCTTGGGTCCTACGGGGGCGGTGGGGGCACTGCAATGGTCGGACTTCGTCGCCCAAGGAGGGTCCGATGCGGCCGCCGAGGTCGACCGACGTCTGGTCGGTCTCAAGCCCGAAGACGTCAGCCACATCCAGTACACCTCGGGGACCACCGGCACCCCCAAAGGGGCCATGCTCCGCCATCGCGCCATGGTGGAGACGACCAAGGAGTGGGCCGGTGTGGTCGGCCTGACCGCCGGCGATCGCTATCCCGTGGTGAGCCCGTTCTCTCATATCAGTGGGCACAAGACAGGGCTCCTCGCCTGCCTGTTGACCGGGGCCGCGGCGCTGCCTCTCTCCACTCTGGTCCTCGACGACTTCGCGCAACTGGTCGACGATCAACGCGTCACGGTGGTCCAGGGGCCCCCGACCCTGTTCCACTCGCTGGTCGACCGAGCCAGGAATGACCAGGCGGCGTTCTCCTCCCTGCGGGTCGGCGTGACCGGCGCGGCGGTCATCCCCCCCTCCCTCGTCCGCGACATGTACGACGTGCTCCACCTCGACCGGGTAGTCACCGCCTACGGCCTGACCGAGTCGACCGGGGTCTGCACGATGACCAGGGCCGGCGACGCCATCGAGGTGGTGGCCGAGACCTCGGGCCGTCCGATACCCGGGGTGCGAGTGCAGATCGCCGGCCGCGCCGGAGAGCACCTGGCCGCGGGCGAGATCGGTGAGATCGAGGTCGCAGGGGTGGGCATCATGCTCGGCTACCTGAACGACCCCGAGGCCACGGCGGCCGCCATCCGCGACGGGTGGCTCGCCACCGGCGATCTCGGGTGGATCGGGGACGACGGCAACCTCCGGATCGTCGACCGTCTGAAGGACATGGTGGTCGTGGGCGGATTCAATGTCTATCCGGCGGAGATCGAAAAGGTGCTCCACGAGCACCCGGCCGTGTCGCAGGCCGCGGTGGTCGGGCTACCCGACGAGCGTATGGGAGAGGTGCCGGCGGCCTTCGTCGTCGCCCAGGTCGGGTCGGACCCCGAGGTGGACTCGTTGATCGAGCACTGCGAGGATCGCCTGGCCAAGTTCAAGGTTCCTCGCAGCCTCTGGCTGGTCGACGCCCTGCCCCTCAACGCAGTGGGCAAGGTGGCAAAGCCCGGCCTCCGGGTCGAGGCCCTTAGACGCTCGGAGCCCTGACCGGAGGGTTTTCTCGGTCGCTCTGGCGTCGGCTGGGTGCCTCGCGGCACCGCCCGTCCGTCGAAGAGGTCTGGCGGGTCTAGCCGAGGGTGATATCGCGCCTGGCCAGGCGCCACCGGTCACCCTCCCGGGTGAAGGCGTCGTGGTACCAGCCCATGTTGAACAGCGTGGGGGCGGTCGTGGTGTTCTGATAGAAGAGGAAGTAGGAGTCGCCAGAGGCCGAGTCGGGCCCTTCGACCGTCACCGCCACCGTCGTGATCACGTGTCGGGTGTTGCTCCCGGGCCCGGTGACCCCGCCGGCTCTCCGCTCGACCGCCCCGGCCAGGATGTCGGCTCGCCCCGTGCGCACGCCACCCGGGAATCCCCACACCGCCTCTTCGGTGAACTGGTCGATGTACTCGTCCAGGTCTCCCTGGTCGGCCAGGATGGCAATCCGAGAGATGGCGTTCCGGACCTCTAGTTCGCCAGCCACTCGGGCCGTGAGTTCGTCAGTCATCATGCTCCTCTTTTGTGAGTGGTCCGGGTGCCCCGCCAGCACCACGGACCGGCAAGCGCACCACCAAGGCCGCGCCTCCTCACAACGCTCTAACCGGCCGCCGAGGTGGTGGTGGCGCTGCTGGCGGACGGATTGTTGAACTGCCCGTTCACCAGCGGGGTCGGCACGGTATAGATCCAGTTCGAGGGCGACGACAACGGCGAGTGGTTCTTCGGCGTGTAGACGTAGGTCTTGAGCGTCACCCACAGCGGGCTGGCCGGCTGCTTCAGGTGCTCGAGTGCCTTCGTTATGGCAGGCGTCGAGATGGAGCCGGCCTGCTTCGCCGCCTGAGCCACGACCATCACCGAGTCGTACTGGTACGACGAGGTGGTGAGAACCGTGGTGATCGGGGCGATGGCCTGGAGTGCCCGGATGTAGGCCAGGGTCCCCTTCGGCTGGATGGCCTGGTACTTCTCAAGCTGAAGGATCTGGACCGAGACGTTCTTCTCTTGGTTGGTGCCGGCCAGGGTGCTGATCAGCGGCGTGGTCGACGCCGTGAGGTCACCGATCGTCGGGATGGTCCAACCGAGCTTGGCCCGGCTGCTCAAGATGACGCCCACCGGTGATCCGAATCCCTGCATGAACAGGGCTTGGGGCTTGGTGGCCTGGAGCTGCTGGAGCTGTGAGGTCACGTCAAGGTCGGTGTCGTTGTACGTGGCCGTCGTGAGCGTGATGTGGTTTGCCGTGGCCGCCGTCGCTGTGGCCTGGGCTACCGACGCCCCGTAGGCATCCGACGACGAGATCATGGCCAGCTTGGTATAGCCCTTGGTCTTCAGGTACGCCATCAGCGACTGCGACGGCAGCAGTGCCGACGGGGCGATCAGGAAGTTGTACGGGTACTTGGTCGGGTCGTTGAGCGAGGAGTCGTTGGGCGTCCCCACCGAGACGATCTTGGCGGCAGTGGCGATCGGCACTTCAGCCACACCTTCGGTGCTGATGGACCCGGGAGCGATCATCGAGGGCTTCGGCCCACTGGCCAGTCGCTGCTCCAAGAGGCTCACGGCGTTGGTCGGGTTGCCTTGGTTGTCGAGCACCTGCACTTGGACCTTGTGGCCCAGGATGCCGCCGTTCTTATTGAGGACGGCGGCGGCGGCCTTGGTGCCGTCGACGGCCGCTGTCCCATTGGCCCCGTAAGGGCCGGTAACACCGGTGTCGATCACGACGATGAACGGCGACGAGGCCGCGCCCGCCGCTCCGGCGAAGGCCAGCGTGCCGACGGTGAGGGCGACACCCAGTCCCCCGGCGACGGCAGCCTTGACAGCTCGAGACGATCCCCAACGCTTCATGTGCATCCCCCATGTAGATCCACGGCCGAAGATTTTTCCACGGCCGATGCGTGCGCTCCCCCAGCAGCAAGAGCCCGCCTTGATAATGTATATCCGTGTCAGCTGTATGACAAGGATGTGAAGCTTTCGCGGCCAGGGCGCTCGATCACCGCTCCCTCGGCAGGCCGAGCAGGCGCGTGGCCACGATGGTCTTCTGTATCTGCTCGGAACCGCCGTACACGCTTGCCGCCCGCGACCATAGGTAGTCATGCAGGTCAGACGGCGCCCTCCCGAGCATGATGTCTGGGCCCTCTACATCCATCAGCCGGTGGCCGAGGGCCTGCTCGGTGCGGACCATGAGCAGTTTGTCCACTGAGGCGTCGATCTCGCTCGAGGTCCCCCGGGTGCGTCGGGACAGGCTGCGTAGGACGTGCACCCTGAGGACCTCCACCTCGACCATCGACTGGGCGAGACCGACCGCATAAGGGCTCGTTGCCACCGAAGGCGCGACGACCCCATCGGTCGACAGCTTGGAGCGGACAAGGTCGGTCATCTTGGCGATCGATCGTCCGAGGTCGGCGATGTAGCCCACATCCCCGGGACCACGCTCGAAGGCCACGGTGGACATGGCGATCGGCCATCCCTCCCCCGCCCCGCCAACCCGGGCGCTGATGGGAATCTCGACGCCATCGAAGAAGACTTCGGCGAACTCCATGGCTCCGGTGATCTGGCGAAAGGGCCGCACGGTGAGACCTGGGGCATCGATCGGCACGATGAAGCAGGACATGGCTCGATGGTTCGGCTGGTCCGGCTCGGTGCGGGCCAAAAGCAGACACCAGTCGGCCCATTTGGCCTCCGATGTCCAGACCTTCTGGCCGGTGGCGACATAGATGTCGCCCCGTAGTTCCGCCCGCGTGGTCAGTGACCCAAGGTCGGAGCCGGCATCAGGCTCGCTGAAGCCCTGACACCATCGCTCCTCGCCGCTGAAGGCGGTCGGGAGGAAGCGCTGTTTCTGCTCCTCATTCCCGTACATGAGGATGACCCGGGCGATGTACCCGTAGTGCCAGGCCGAAGGCAGTCCCGCCCTCCCCATCTCGTCGAGGAGGATCGCCTCGTACTCGGCCGGCAGGCCCCGGCCCCCGTACTCGGCCGGAAAGGTCAGGGCCGACAGACCGGCTTCGTGCATGCTCGCCTGGAGCTCGGAGAGATAGGCCAGTCGACCCTCGTCGTCGTGCGGCATAGGGGCGACCGGTCCCCGACCGGCTATCCACGATCGCAGCTCCGCGCGGAACTCCGCTTCTGCCTCACTGTCTCGAAAGTCCATGCGTTCCCCACTGGGTCATCGCACGTGGCGATGGGTCGGCTCGACGGTGTAGCCATGTGACCCTAGTGTTCCGCCTCTGACCAGGCCACCACTTGTGCCGGTCGGCTGGCACCGGTCCGGGCATTGGCGATCGATGAGGGGGGGACGATGGACGCAACGTTCAATGAAGAACAAGAACAGTTGGCCGAACTGGCTGATCGCATCGCCAGGCGCATCGGCACCAGCATCGACCCGGGGGCCGATCGCCTGGCCGGTTGGCGCCTGGTGGCCGATGCGGGACTGCTCGGACTTCGGCTGGCACCCGAGGCGGGAGGCTCTGGGGCCGGCGGCATCGAGGTGGCCATCGTCGCCGAGGCACTCGGTCGGCAGGTGAGTCCGGTGCCCTATGTCGGACCCGTCATCGCCGCCGAGCTCCTGAGGGCCGCCGAGGCACCGGACGACGTGCTCGAAGCAGTGGCCGAGGGCCACCGACGGATCAGCATCGGCGTCGACGGAACCATGTCGTCGCTGGCCACATCGGGTGCCACCTCCGAGGTCGTCGGGTGGGACTGTGCGGACGCCGCCGAGTTCGCCGTGCTGACCCCGGTCGATCGTGCTCTTGGCGTGGCCCTGCTCGCCGGCCCCGGTCTGGCTCGCGACTGCGCCGATCTGAGCCGCAGCCTGGTCACCCTCGACCCTGACGCCACCCGCTCCGTTGTCGGTCGACCTATCACCGAGGACCGTCTGGTCGCCGTCGAGGCCCTCGCCCTCACTCTGCTGAGCGCCGACATGGTCGGTGCCATGCAAGGAGCACTCGACGTCGCCGTCGAGTACGCCAAGCAACGGGTTCAGTTCAAGCGACCGATCGGCTCGTTCCAGGCCATCCAGCATCTGGCTGCAGACCAGCATGTGAGCATCGAGGCCTCGAGGAGTGCCACCTACTACGCGGCCTGGGCGGTAGACGGGCTCGCCCCTGACCGTGCCTTGATGGCGGCTCGGACAGCGAAGGCCTTTGTCTCGACGCGAGCACAAGAGGTGGTGGAGGCCGTGCTCCAGATCCATGGGGGCATAGGCCACACCTGGGAGCACATTGGCCACTACTACCTCCGCCGGGTTCTGCTGGATCGCTTCACCCTTGGCGACCAGCAAGTCCAGCTCGCCCACATCGCCACGGACGCCCTGGCGGAACGGCCAGGGTCCGGGAACCAATAATGAAAGGAAGGATGTCGACATGGAGGAAGTGACGCGGTGAGCGGTCGGTTCGAAGGGAAAGTGGCCGTCGTGGCCGGGTGCGCCCGTCCCCCGGGGATGGGACATGCCACCGCCCTCCGCTTGGCCCGACAAGGGGCGGTCGTCGCCTGCCTCGACGCAGTTGGGCCCCAGCCCCAGTCGGGGTACGACACCGGCATCGTCACCTTGGAACTGTTGGAGGAGGTGGCTCGCGAGGTGGGCGCCGTATCCGGCACCGAGGGGTACTCGCTCGGAGTCGACCCCTTCGACCCCACTGCCTGGGAGCAAGCAGCCGATACCGTCATCGCCGAGTTCGGCCGCATCGACATCTGCTGTGCGCTGATGGGCACGACTGGGCCCGCCGCCGGCAACGGTGACCTACTCGACGTACCCCTCGAGTCCTGGCAGCGGTGCTACGACGTGAACGTGGTCGCCCCGCTCCTGTTCAGCCGGGCCTGCGCCCGGGACATGGTGGCCCGGGAGACAGGCGGCGCCATCGTCATCCTGTCGTCGTACTCGGCCATCGTCCCGCCGGCCGGGAACGGTGCCATCGCCTCGGCCCGGGCCGCGGTGAACACCATCACCGAGACCATGGCTATCGAGCTCGCGCCCCACAACATCAGGGTGAATACCGTACAGCCGCTGAGCGTCCGCTCGGGAGACGACCGCTTCCCCAACCCAGGGCTCTCCCGCCTCGCCGACCAGGAGGCGGACTCATTCGCCACCTGGGTCCACGGCCAGGTCCCGCTCGGTCGTCCCCAGCGACCCGACGAGACCGCCGCCGCCATCGAGTTCCTTTGCTCGGACGAGGCGTCGTTCATCACCGGTGTCTCCCTGCCGGTGGCGGGGGGCGCCCACAGTCATTCCTGACCCGGCGGCCGGTACGAGAGATGACTCAGTGTCCCCCCACCCGCTCCACCACGGGGGTCATCTGGTCCATGTGGCGCTGGCTGACGGTGAAGTAGGAGATCCCGAGTTCGTCCCGTACCGACAGCAACTGGTCGGCTACCTCGTCCACAGAGCCGAAGAGGCAAAAAGGGGAGTCCAAGAGTTCCTCGGGATCGCAGCCCATCTCCGCTGCGGAGTGTCGTGCAGCCTCTCGTCGTTCGACCCCGACAGCGACGGCACGGATCCTCAAGTTGAGCTCCAACGATGCGAACCGGGCGCCGGCCGACTCCCTCACCCACGCCACCTGGTCACGCACGGCTGCTGTCCTCAGCTGAGGGCCGAGTCCGCCCGCACCGCCTTGGCCGGCGTTTGAGGTGGCGATGCTCACAATGTCCCCCAACCTGCCAGCCACAGACAACATGCGCTTGCCTCCCCCGCCGAGAACGATGGGCACGCCGCCGGGCTGGGCGGTCAGGGGGCGGACGGCCAGACCATCGATCCGATAGAAGCGACCGGTGCGGGTCACCGTGTCTCCGGCCAGCAGTTCCTTGATGATGGTGACCGACTCCTCCAACCTGTCGATCCGCACCGAGGGTGGGTCGAACTCGATGCCGAGGGAGCGGTACTCGTCGCGGTTCCATCCGGCCCCGAGGCCGAGCTCCACCCGGCCACCTGACAACACGTCCAGCGTGGCCACCTCTTTCGCCAGCACCCCGGGGTGACGCAGGTCGTTGGCCAGGACGAACATCGAGAGCCTGACCTGCTCGGTGGCCGCCGCGGCCGCCGCCAGGGCGGGGATCGGGGCGAACTGGTCGCCGAGATGGTCGGGCAGCGAGACCACCGAGTACCCGGCCCCTTCTGCCCCTTTGGCCGCCTGAGCCCAGCTTCGGGCATCTTCGGTCCGGACCAGTTGCACCGCGAAGCGGATCAGTCGATCGAAGCTCATCCTCTGCCTTTCACCGAGACGGCGCTGTTGGATATGAAATATATTGCCTTCGTGAGCGCGATCAGGGGAGACGGGGCACCGGGGGCTCTGCGATGCAGCTGATCGGGGTCGATGCCGGCGGAACCTTCACCGACACGGTGGTCGCCACCTCTGATGGCCGTCTCGCTGTCGGAAAGGCCCTGTCCACCCCGGGCCACCTGGAGGACGGGGTCATAGCCTCCCTCGAGGACGCCGGGGCACGACTCGGGATGAGCGCCGGCGAAGTGTTGGCCCATACCGACATCCTGGCCCACGGGACGACGGCCGGCCTCAACGCCCTGCTCACGAGGACCGGGGCCACCGTCGGCTTGATCACCACGGCCGGATTCGAGTCGACACTCGCCATCGCCAAGGCCAACAAGGTGCATGGCCTGACCGACGACGAGCTGCAGCAGCCGACGAGCTGGATCAAGCCCCCGCTCTTGGTGCCGCGTCGTTTGACCCGCGGGATCGATGAACGAGTCGACGCCACAGGCGAAGTGGTGGTCGCCATGGATGGCGATGACGCCCGCGCCCGGCTGGAGGAGTTGGCCGCCGAGGGCGTCGACTCGTTGGCCATCGCCTTGCTGTGGTCGGTGGCCAACCCCGTCCATGAGGATGCCCTGGTGGCCCTGGCCGAAGAGATACTCCCCGACGCTCACCTCTCTGTCTCCAGCAGACTGGTTCCTCGCATCGGAGAGTACGAGCGCACCTCGACGGTCGTCGTCGACGCATACGTCGGGCCATTGGTCTCCTCGTACCTGGCCAGGCTCGAGGACAGACTGCGGGCGACGGGGTTCGGCGGCTTGTTCGTCGTCATGCGCATGGGAGGTGGTGTGCTTCCCGCCGCCATGGCCCGATCGATGCCGGTCCAGACGCTGCACTCAGGCCCCGTCGGAGGAGTCGCCGCCTCAGCCACCATCGGGGCCCAACTCGGCCACACCCACGTCATCACCACAGATGTCGGCGGGACGAGCTTCGACGTCGGCCTCGTCATCGAAGGCGAGGTTATGTTCTCCCCGAAGCCGATGATCGAGCGGCAGGCTCTTGCCATTCCTGTCGTCGACGTCTCGTCTATCGGCACCGGGGGAGGGAGCATCGCCTGGCTGGACGACGCCCTCGGGGTACTGCGAGTGGGGCCGAAGAGCGCAGGGGCCATGCCCGGACCCGCCTGCTACGGAAGAGGAGGCACCCAGCCGACGGTGACCGACGCAGCGGTCGTCCTCGGATTGGTGGACGGCCTCGGCGGAGCATTGGAGCTGGACGTCCGATCGGCTCGAACGGTGATCCAAGAGTGCATCGCCGGCCCCTTGGGCATGACTGTGGAGTCGGCCGCCGACGGCATTGTCAACGTGGCCTGCGAGGAGATGCACGACCTGATCCGACGGATCACCGTGCAGCGGGGACACGATCCGACCGACTTCTCCCTGTACGCCTTCGGGGGCGCTGGGCCGCAATATGCCGGGCGCTACACCTCCGGGCTCGGCGTCCATGAGCTGGTCATCCCGGCCCTCGCCGCCGAGTTCTCCGCCTACGGGGCCATCGCCAGCGAGGTCAAGGTCATGGTGGAACGAGACCTCCTGCCCGGCGACCCGCTCGCCAGTCTCGACCGCATCAACCGAGCCCTGGGCGAGTTGGAGGGCGAGGCCCGTCGCCAGCTCACCGTGACCGGGGACGTCGTCGAGAAGTTGGGCGGAGGCGGCCACGTGATCCGAACGGTGGGGCTCCGCTTCTATCGCCAGATCCACCGGATCGACCTTTCGGTCGGGCCGGACGCGCTCGCTTCCGCCGACATCGATCAGCTCGTCGCCTCGTTCGTCAAGCGCTACGAGCGGATGGTGGGAACGGGCTCGGCAAGGGGGGACGCGCCCATTGAGGTCGTGTCGGTCAGCGTCCAGTTGGTCATTCCCGTACCGAACGCGCCGTTCCCCTTGCGTCCACGTGGAACAGCCGACGCCCATCACCAGAGGGTCGGATGGTTCGACGGATCACCGGTCCCCTGCCCCGTCTATCACTGGAGCGAGGTCGGGGCGGGCCAGAGCATCGTCGGACCGGCGTTCGTCGAGTCCGAGCAGTCGACAGTGGTCGTCTACCCGGGCCACACGGCGCTGATCGACCAGTTCGCCAACATCCGGATAGAGAACCCATGACGAAGACGTCGACAGCCGCCGTGCCCTCGGTCTCCCCCATCCTCTTGGAGATCATCAGACACCGTCTCAACAACATCAACGACGACGCCGCCTCCACCCTCAAGCGGGTGTCCGGCTCCCAGATCGCCGTCGAGGCCAGCGACTTGAACACGGTGATCATGGCCGCCGACGGCCGGGTGGTGGCGTGTGGGCGATACGTGCTCATCCAAGTGGCGTCCATGCACCTGGTGGTCTCCTACATTCTCGAGCACTATTCGGACAACCCGGGTATCAGTGCCGGGGACCAGTTCATCACCAACGATCCCTATGTCGGCACTTTGCACCAGCCCGACGTGGTACTCGCCGCCCCCATCTTCGTCTCGGGGACGCTCGTGGCATGGTGCGCCTCAGTGGTCCACCAGTCCGATGTGGGCGGCCCCACCCCTGGTGGCATCACCTACGACGCCCGCTCCATCTTCGATGAGGCCATCCCCATGGCCCCGACCAAGATCGTCGAAGCCGGGACCCTCCGCAACGACATCGAGCGCGAGTACCTCATCAGATCACGCACGCCCGAGCTGAACGCCCTCGACCTGGCTGGACAGATCGCCGCCAACCGTGAGTCGACCGGCCAGATCGAACAACTCTGTGCTCGATACGGCACCCCAACCTTGCAGCTGGCACTGGCCCAGCTCCTCACCTCGGGCGAACGCCAACTGAGGCAACGCCTAGCCGGGCTCCCTGACGGACGTTGGCGACACACGGCCTATGTCCTGCACCACGACCGAGATGCCCCGGAGGGACGGAAAGACCGTAACTACGCCGTCCGTCTCACCATGACCAAGCGAGCCGACCACCTTGAACTCGACTTTACCGACAGCGACACCCAGGCCCCGGGTGCCATCAACTCGTCTCGGCCGGCGTTGGTCAACTTCGCCCTGGCCGGTCTCCTCATCTACCTCTGCAACGGCATGCCGTGGGTGCCCGGAGGCGTGTGGCCCGTCGTCGACATCGTGAGCACCGAAGGGACGGTCGTTCACGCCCGCTGGCCGGCGGGGGTGGCCATGAGCACCTCGTCGACCGGCCAAGCCATCCGGGTCTGCGTCAACGCCTGCGTGGCCAGGATGCTCGAGGCGTCAGAGGCGCTCTCCTCAACCCTCATGGCCAGCTGCCAGTCGGCCGGCGCCGGGGCCTGCACCATCTCGGGTACCGACGACCAGGGGCACGCGTTTGCCACCATGACGACGGACGACATCACCGGGGGCGGCGGCGCGCGCCATGACGCCGACGGCGCGGACTCATCAGGGTTCACCACCTCGCCCGGTGCGTCGGTGGCCAATGTCGAGATAAACGAGAGCTACCTCCCCATCCGCTACCTCCGGCGCCGCGAACTGGCCGACTCCGGAGGACCGGGGGCTTACCGGGGTGGGGTTGGCACCTTCCAACTCCTGGTTCCCCACAACGTCGGCACTCCCATCGGGGTGCTCTCCTTTGGTCAGGGGCTCCAGCATCCCGCGGCCATCGGCATCGCCGGTGGGGAGCCGGGCGGACAGAGCGGATTCGCCATCCTCGATGAGCCAACCGCGCAACGCCTGGCTGTCGATGCCACTCGCACCATGGGCTCACATGACAGTGCCGACACCCAGACAGATGTTCCATTGCCTACCGCCGGGATGCTGCTCGGCACCGGGCAGACCATGCTGGTCATATCGCAGGGCGGTGGTGGCTACGGCGACCCCATCGATCGGCTGCCCGAGTCGGTGGCCGAGGACATCGCCGAGGGACTGGTGTCACGACGGGCCGGTGAGGAGACCTACGGGGTGGTCGTAGTCGACGTCAACGGCCATCCACAGCCCGACGTCGATGCCACCGAACAGAAGCGGCTGGCCATACGGACCAATCGGTTGCGAGGAAGCGCCCCACGGCCTGCTGTCGAGGTGGGACACCGCCGCTTCAGCGAGGCCTTCTCCATCGTGGACAGAACCGACGGGATCGAGGCCGCCCTCGTGTGCCGGCGATGTGGCACCGAGGTGTGCCTCGCCACCGAGAACCTCTATGAACATCTGTTGGTGGAAGAGACCTCGACGGCTCAGCGGTCCCCCCTCGGCCTCGCCTACGAGGGCAGCGCTGAGTTCGTCGTGCGGTCGTGCTTTTGTCCCGGCTGCGGCCGACAGGTCGATGTCCAGGTGGGACGGGCCGGAGAGGCGGTCCTACAGGCCATCGAACCGCTGTAGGGGGAAGTGCTACGTGGCAGAAAGTGGACCGTGAGCACGACCGTCGCCGTGTATATATTCTATGCACTCGGTACTTGGCCCCCGCCTCGGTCGACGAGC
>PLSY01000021.1 GCA_003164275.1 Acidimicrobiaceae bacterium
CGCTTCGCGCACGAGGCGAAGGCCTCGGAGTACGCGCTCAACGACGCTTCGCCGAGGTAGTCAGAGGTTTCCAGCGCCGCCGTCACCTCGGGACAGTTCAGCACTGAAGAGCCGTCGACGCCGCGATAGCCGACCAGGACGACATCGTGCTGGGCAGCCAGCCGGTTCGCTTGAGGGAAGGTCATGTTGGTCTCGCCCGGGCCGCCGTCGAGATGGAAGATTGGCGCCAACGGGTGGGATGAGCGAGCCAGGANNCCGGGTCACCGGCAGCGCGATCAGCCGCGACTTCGAGCTCGCTCGGTCCTCCGGCACGACCAACGTTCCGCAGTCCGCGGGCATCGCACCCTTCTCGGCTGCGTAAGTGCACGCGTGCATGGTCAGCTGGCCGGCGTGCGCCCCCTGCGAGACCGAGACCGTTTCCGGGCTGGACGAGACTCGCAGGTAGGCGAGTCCCGCCAAAAGGACAACGGACATCAGCAGGGCAACGATTCGCGCCCAGGTGAATGTCCGTGTTCTTTGGGCCAGCAGTGCGGGTTGGTCGACGGCCACTGTCTTGCCGTAGCGATTGGTGAGGTGGTGTTCCTCGATCATTGTTCTTCCTTTCGTCGACCCTCGTTGTGCCATGTGGCGAACCTGAGCTCGAGCACGCCGGAGAAGGCCGACCAGTCATCAACGGGATCCGGACCGTCAGGGCCGATCCGGCCCTCGATCCGGTTGTCCGGGTCACGAGTGGCTTCGAGAAGCAGGCGCGCAGTCCGACTCGGTGTTGATGAGGCGTCCATGGCTACCAGTCAACGGGAATCGCCATGCGATATCCCCAGGGAGAAACCCTAGGTTTGACCCTGGTTCTATCTCCGGTACCCGCATCCTCGGCGACACGAGTTCGTTGGACCGACGGCTTGGCAATCCCGAGTGGCCCCGAACCACCGGATGGGTGGGACAGGCCAGACTGGTGGGATGGCGGCCGACAAGAGAATCAGCTGGCTCCACGACGTTCGACCGGCCGATTGGATCGAATCTCGGCTTCACGCCTTCTGCGTGGACACGGGTTCCATCATCCCGGAAGGATTCGATGCGTATTGCCGGATCTTCCATCCGGTGCAGACGCGTGAGCCTGAGGCCGCATCTCGGACGTGGGCCGAGGTTGCGACCGAGAACGGTCGAGTCGTTCACCCGGGCATGCAGATCCACATGATCTGGCATCCCGTCGGTTCAAGGCCCTTGAAGTACGACCTCAACGACTATCTCAACAACCTTGCCTGGGGTGAGCTTCCCCTTCCAGAGCGCACCATTTTGGTCGAGGTACTTCGGCCTCATACCACGACGCCGGGATCGTGTTGGTTCTGTGTCTGGGAAGGCTTCGGTTCCATCGACTTTGATGGCGTGTCGGAACGAGTGCACCTTCCGGAGCGTGACTACGTCCTCTATGCGGGTCCGATTGAGGTTGCGCTTGCCACTTTGGACACGGGACCCGCGCAGTTCGCTTCAGATCCGACCGTGCAGCCATGGAACACCCAATCCCCGAACCTCTGGTGGCCGGACGACCGATCCTGGTTCGTGGCTACCGAGATCGACCACGCCTGGACCTACGTCGGTGGATCCGAGGCGCTGATCGATTCGATTCTCAACGCTGATGGCCTGGAGGCGCTCCCAGTCCACATCAGCGACAGCCCGTTCATCGATGGTGACGACATCAATGCCGCCCTTGACGTTCAGTAGTCCGGCCAGCCTTTCCCCGAATGCCGGATCTATGGCGAAGCGCTGCGCAAGATGTGCATGGCCCGCTGGGACCCAGTAGAGCTCAGTCCTCGATCTGCCCTGTTCCAATTTGCTCCAGGCGGGCACGCATGACCGCCAGCTGTTCGGGCGGATGCCCGGCCCAATCGACGAGCTCACCAACGACTCGCAGAGGATCGCGGCTACGGAACGACTGCGTGGGATTCCCGGGGAACTTCTTGTCGGTAACGTTGGGGTCGTCTTCGAACTCGCCCGTCGGTTCGACGAAATAGATACGCCCGGGATCCTCACCGACTGCAAGTTCGGCTCCCCATGTGGCGGCGTCGAGGGTGGCGGTGAAATAGACGCAATTCATCGTCCGACCCTGTTCAAAGTTGGATTCCCGGCCGGGGACCAGCAGGTCCCCGGCAACGAGCACCGCCTTGGTGCCGTGCAGGAAGGTGCCGGCCTCGTAAATCTCGAAGGGCACCGGTGTGCGTTCGCCGTCCACGCCGGCAACGCTACCCTCGCATCCCCGAACGTCTCATGCACGTATGATCCAACTGGCATCTCAGTGCAATCTGTTCAGTGCTGAAAGCATGCCCGGATGAGCTCCTTCCCGGTCCTGGTACGAATCCGTCCCCTGCGCATGTCGACCTTGTCGGCGGCCGTTCAGCGCAGGTCCGCGATCGGCTGCAGCACAGCGCCCTCTCCCGCGCCGAGGGCCCCGACGAACAGAGCCTCGTGACGGATGGTGCGACGCCACAAATAGGCGGCGAGGTCGGCGTCACGGGAGGGATCGTCCTCAGCAATCACCCCGACGAGCTCGGCGTCGCCGGATATCGGGTCGCGCGGACGATGCCCTAACACGGTCCCCAGGTCGTCGAGATCGAGTGCCGTGAGCTCCCGTTCGGAGCTGGCGGCGTTGCGGATCATGCGGGACAGGCGCATCGCCTGATCCGCTCGTGAGCTGCCGAAGGGGTCGGCGGGCCGGAATTCCCGATCCAGGACAGCGTCCATCACGTCGAGGAACCCGCCGACGGTCCCTACCACCGGCTCCGGGAGGACGACGTCGGCGGCGGCGTTCACGACTCCGGTCGCCTCCGCCAGCGCCTGTGCCGTCGCCCGCGAATAGGTGGCGTTCATCGTCCACCACTCGGCGTAGTCGGTCATCCAGGGCATTGACTGGCACAGGCCGGCCAGGGACATCGGGGTGAGCGCCAACGCCTTCACCGAGTAGACGGCGAGTGCGTCCCAGTCGATCGCCGTGCCCGACAGCTCCTGGTAGGTCTCGAACCACCGGCGGAGGTCGGCACCGGGATTGTAGAAGTCGCGTCCGCGGATGAGGGCCAGATCCAGGTGCGGGTCGCCGAGTTGGGCGAATTCCCAGTCGACGATGCCCGTCAGGGTGGATCCGTCGAACATGAACTGGCCCGGGCCGGTGTCCCCCTGGAGGACGGAGGCCCGATCCGGCGCCGGTGGCACGTGTCGCCGGAGCCAGCGGCAGAGGAATTCGATGAGCGGGTC
>PLSY01000192.1 GCA_003164275.1 Acidimicrobiaceae bacterium
ACGAAGTTGGGGCGCGAGATGGCGATCGGGTCCTTTGGGGGAGCCTCTGGAGGCTCGAACCCTGGGTCGAAAGGTAGGCTCGGGTCACACCTCACCCCGAAGTAGTTCTGGACCCGACGTTCGGTGGGCAGGCCGTTGTCGTCCCAACCCATCGGGTAGAAGACGGCCCGACCCCGCATGCGGTGAAAGCGGGCGACGGCATCGGTGTGGGTGTACGAGAAGACGTGGCCGATGTGCAGCGACCCTGAGACGGTCGGGGGTGGGGTGTCGATGGAGAACACCTGGTGGCGTTCGGCCGTTCGGTCGAAGGCGTAGGTGCCCTCGTTCTCCCATCGCTCGGACCAGTTGGCTTCAAGGCCCTCGAGCCCCGGCTTTTCGGGGATTCCCGTTCGACCGGTACCCTGGTCGGCCGAGCTGGTCGCGTCTGTACTCATGATCGCGTTACCGTACCCTGCGTGCTCATGCTCCACGACACCGCCACCGGCGAAGTGGCGCCCCTTCGCCCCCGGACTCCGGGCCGGATCTCGATGTACGTGTGCGGTCCGACCGTCTATGACGCACCCCACCTTGGCCATGGCCGCTTCTCCCTGGTCTTCGATGTACTCCGCCGCTACCTGCTCTTCACCGGGTGGGAGGTAAACTACGTGTCGAACATCACCGACATCGAGGACAAGATCATCGAGCGGTCGGCCGAACAGGGCATCGAGCCCGCCGAGCTGACGGCCACCTACGAGGCCGTCTGGTGGGAGGCCATGGACGCCCTCGGCGTCATGCGTCCCGACGAGACCCCGCACGCCACCGCCTACGTCACGAGGATGGTGGAGCTTGTCGCCGACCTGTCGGCCCGGGGGGTGGCCTACGAGACCGATGACGGTGTCTACCTGTCGGTGGCCGAGGTCCCGAGCTACGGCCTCTTGGCCCACCAGCCCCTCGAGTCCCTCAGGGCTGGCGCCCGTGTCGCCTCGGACGAGGAGAAGCGCTCCCCCCTCGACTTCGTACTGTGGAAGAAGGCCAAACCTGGAGAGCCGAGCTGGGAGTCGCCCTGGGGACCAGGCCGACCGGGTTGGCATACGGAGTGCGTCGTGATGTCGCTCGATCTCCTGGGTGACGGCTTCGAGCTCCACGGCGGTGGTCTCGATCTCATGTTCCCCCATCACGAGAACGAGCGGGCCCAGGCCGTCGCCGTCGGTCGTGACTTCGCCCGCCACTGGATGCACAACGGTTGGGTGACGGTCGGGGGAGAGAAGATGTCGAAGTCGCTCGGCAACTTCACCTCGCTCGACGACCTGTTGGAGCGCAGCGACGCCCGCTCCTATCGGCTCTTGGTCCTCCGGTCCCACTACCGCAAGCCCATCGAGGTGACCCCCGAGACGGTGGCCGACGCCGAGTCGGCTCTCGCCAGGTTGGACGAGCTCGCCCGTCGATTCTCTCTGGCCGACGCTCTGGGCTCGGGTCCGGTGGCTGACCCGGGCGCCGCGGCCGACATCGACCCAGAAGCCGTGGCCCGGTTCAGAGAACGTATGGATGACGACCTCGATACCCCCGGGGCCCTCGCCACCGTGTTCGAGCTGGTACGCCGGGCCAACAGTGCGGCCGATGCCGGGGACTTGACCGAGGGGCATCGACGGGCCGAAACGGTTGCCCTTTTGTGCGCGGCACTGGGCCTCGCCCTCCGGCCGGGGCCCGAGGTTGTGGTTGACGAGGCCAGCACCGAGTTGGCCCATCGGCGGGATCAGGCCAGGGCCGAACGGGACTGGGCACTGGCCGACGCCTTGCGCTCAGAGCTGGAGTCGGCCGGCTGGGTGGTCGAAGACAGCGCCGAAGGGACCAGAATCCGTCGCCAGTGAGCTTTATTTGGCTCAATGAACGCAGTGTGAACACCCTCTCTAGAGGCGTTCCCAGGGTTGATTCTGAACACGAGACTGCTAGCGTTTCCCGGGCAGGGAGCCGCCTTCGGTGGGTGGTCGGAGACCCGCTCCACGCGGGGTTTATCGGACCAGTTGCCCCAGGGGGTTGCCGGTGCACGACGCGTGTGGAGGAAAGGGGAATGCCACCGTGGCTTCCGGAACAGTCAAGTGGTTCAACGCCGAGAAGGGCTTTGGCTTCATCTCGCAACCGGACGGAGGCGCCGATGTATTCGTGCACCACACGGCCATCCAAATGAGTGGGTTCCGCTCGCTTGAAGAGGGCCAAGCGGTGGAGTTCGACCTTCAGGAAGGGCCGAAGGGTCTTCAGGCGGTCGACGTGCGATTGGCCCAGCCCGCCTGAGGGAAGCCGTCCGCTGGCCGTTGTCGCCGCCAGCGGGCTGAGCTCCACCGTCGGCCCGTCCTTCGGGGCGCTGAGGGCAGCCCCGCGGAAACTACCTGATCTCCGGTGATCGGTGCCGCGCGCTTGGACCATGCTCTTTCGACCGGCTCCGGCGCCCCTAGCGCAACGCGCACGACTAAGGTTACTATTGAGTAACTACGGACGATCCAGTGGTGGGACCGCCACTGAAGGGGTACGGCCAAGGGGTCGCAGCTGATCGCCGACGAACGCGAACGGCCCAGTCGGGCCAGAACGGAGCAGGCACCATGGCCGAATTCTCCCTGGACCTCAACGAGGACCAATTGCAGATCCAAAAGTGGGTCCACGACTTCGCCGAGAATGTCGTACGGCCGGCGGGCCACGAATGGGACGAGCGCGAAGAGACGCCGTGGCCCATCATNNCGGGCTCTACTCGTTCGACTTCATCACCCAGTGCTTTCTCGACGAGAGCGGCCTGCTGTTGCCGATCGCCAACGAGGAGATGTCCTGGGGCGATGCCGGCATCTCCTTGAGCATCTTCGGCTCGACCCTGGGCCTCGCCGGCATCGCCGCCAACGGGACGCNNTGATGGAGTGGGGTCCCCAGTGCTTCGGGACACCCGAGAAGGTCCAACTGGCAGCCTTCGCTGTGTCGGAGCCCGATGCCGGATCTGATGTGTCCTCTCTCCGCACTCGGGCCGTCTACGACGAGGCCAAGGACGAGTGGGTCCTGAACGGTACGAAGACCTGGATCACCAATGGTGGCATCGCCGACATCCACGTGGTCGTGGCATCGGTGGTGCCCGAGCTCGGCTCCCGTGGTCAGGCCAGCTTCATCGTGCCCCCGAACACCCCGGGCCTGTCTCAGGGACAGAAGTTCCAAAAGATGGGGATCCGGGCCTCCCATACTGCCGAGGTCGTCCTTGACGACTGCCGTGTGCCCGGACACTGCCTGCTGGGCGGTAAGGACAAACTGGATGAGAAGATCGCCCGGGCCCGTGAGGGCAAGCGGTCGACCAGCCAGGCGGCTATGAAGACCTTCGAGGGTTCGCGGCCCACCGTCGGTGCCCAGGCCCTAGGGATCGCGCGGGCGGCCTACGAGTACTCGCTCGATTACGCCAAAGAGCGCAAGGCGTTTGGCCGGGCCATCATCGAGAACCAGGCCATCGCGTTCAAGCTCGCCGACATGAAGACCCGGATCGACGCTTCCCGACTCTTGGTGTGGCGGGCCTCGTGGATGGGGCGGAACAACAAGGAATTCACCGCCGGTGAGGGATCGATGTCAAAGCTCTTCGCGGGAGAGACGGCCGTCTATGTCACCGAGGAGGCCATCCAGATCATGGGGGGTTACGGCTACATTCGTGAGCACCCAGTGGAGCGTTGGCACCGGGACTCGAAGATCTACACCATCTTCGAGGGTACTTCTGAGATCCAGCGTCTGATCATCTCACGGGCCATCTCCGGGGTGCACATCAAGTAGCTGACCTGGACTTTTGTTGTGGATGGCGTGGAATGGTCTCCCTGTCGCAGGAGTAGTTTCGCGGCCCAGAAAAGGACCAGGAATTGTGGCTCCAGGCGTGAGCTTCCAATCCAGAGGCATAACTAGGTATTTGCTCTGGTGATGGTAGAGCACTGTGCCATCGCATCTGGCGTTGCTTGGGTTGTGCTCGGGACTCAAGGGATCCTCGGTCGAGGGCTTGGCACGCGCATTCGGAAGTCACACAACTTGTGACCGGCGGACTTCAGAACCAGCCCAGTGAACTGGCAACAGTGAAGCACCCGATGCATAGGTACTGCGTAAGGGCGCTGGTCGGCGATGACGGGGTCCCGCATCGGCCCGTTCACTTCGATCCCGGCGGCCCTAGTTCAGAATAAGGACGTTTCCCTAGGAAACCAGTTGAGCTTCCAGGACGGCCCGAGGGGCCGACTGTTCCGAGTGTGGTCCTTCGGATGGGAGCCGATGCGTCAAGGGTCACCGCGGGACTTCGCCACGCTCCATGTCCTCGTTCCCTTCCGGCGCCCCTTGACTCATCCGGAATTGACGCCAGACAGTCGAGATCGAGGAGGCGACTATCCCCTTCGGTCCGACGGGAGAACCGCTCCCAAACCGCGTTTGGACGAGACACCCAGCTTCTGAACGACCTTCGGAAGGTGGTAGTCCACGGTGTTCGGACTTATGAAGAGTTGGCTGTCGATCTTCGCATTCGTTTGTCTCTGAGCCGGCCGCCTGGCTATTTGTAGCTCTCAGCCACTTGCTTTCTCGAGCTTCGCCCAAATCCTGATCAAAGCGGCCATGTCTTCGTCGTCGAGTGGGTCGACGAAAAACTCCTTCATCGACTCCTCGAGGGTCCGCTTGACGCTCTCGGCATACTCGCGCCCGCTCTCGGTCAAGCTGATCAACGAGACCCGCCCGTCGTCTTGATCGGCGCCACGCTGTAGATGGCCGGCGTCTATCTGCTCCTGCACGAGCCGCGACGCACGCGTCGGGCTGACGCTGACAAGCTGGCTTGCCAGGCCGCGCACCGCCTGGGGCTCAGAGTCTTGGAGCCGGCAAAGGATCTCACAAGTGCTGAAGGAGATGCGAAGGCGCTCCATCAGCACGGCATCGATACGGGCGGTCACGGTGGCGTGGGCGAACAACAGGGCCCACCACCCGTCCACCTGGTCGTGAGAGATGAGCTGTGGTTTGGACTCGGGAGCTTTCACGCCTCCAGCATACCCAATAAATGTGCTGGCACAGTTGTATGCTTGCGCATGCATCTGTTAGTGTGATGTCGCAAGGCCTTATACCTCCCTCGTGTGGAGGGCCCCACACCACCGCTTACTCCGCCGTTACTCAAAAGGAGCAGTCGCATGCGCGTATTCGTCACTGGCGAGACCGGTCATTCCGATTCGCACGTGATCCCCGAACTCGCGTCCGCCGGGCATGAGGTCACCGCCCTGGCGCGCTGGCATCCGCGGCGGTTGACGATCTCAGCGTCGCGCTGTAGTGATCCGCTGCCTTCTCCAGCGAGGGTCCGTTGAGCGCTTCTTGCTCCGCCAGCTGTGAGGTGAGGGCTGTTCCGCCTATCGCTCAGGGACATTCCCGTCGTAGGGCTTTCGTCGCTCGATTCGCCTCGCGCGCTGCGACGCGCTGCTGGCAGCGCGCGGGCGCCGAACTCGACCGACATCGAACACATTTGTCGCGCCGGACGCACCGCAACCGTCGGAGCCAGGTTGCCGCCTGGACGGCAGGTCGGCCTGCCGGCCCGGGCCGATGACGAACTTTGATTCGCTGGGCGATACGGCGCGCTTGATCTGCGCAGGTACCGCTAGACAGCGCTCGAACGCTACTACTCCGACCCACAGAAAGTAGGTACACATCATGAGCAGCATCAGCATCAGCATCAGCATCCTCGGCCTCGGGACGTACGCCCGTGCCATTGGCGCTCGGGGGGTCAAAGCTGGCAGCACGGTCGAGGTCATTGGCCGTGACGCTGCCAAAGCCAATGACTTGGCCGCCGAGCTCGGAGGCGACGTTACGGTCGGGACATTCGGCGCCGTGCCCGTCGGCGACATCGTCATCCTCGCCGTGCCGTACGCCAGCGCCGTGCCCGTCGTCACTCAGTACGGGGCCGCGCTGGCTGGCAAGGTCATCATCGACATCTCCAACACTTTCGCCGCCGCCGACGACACCGAGCTGGTCACCCCTGAGGGGTCTTCCGGCGCGCAGGAGATCGCCAAGGCCGTCCCGGCGAGCGCGCACCTAGTGAAGGCGTTCAACACCGTCTTCGCGCACGTCTTGGCCCTGGGCCGCCCGCTGGACGTGCTCTTCGCCGGCGACGACGCGGGGGCCAAGGCGAGCGTGTCCGAGTTCATCGAGAGTCTCGGGCTGCGTCCGTTGGATGTCGGCAGCCTGGAGATGGCGCACTGGCTAGAAGGGGCGGGTCTGCTGATGATGGGCGTGGCCGGCCACGGCGCGGGGTTCAACATCGCCCTCGGCGTCGACGTTCTCGGCTGAGCGCACCCGCGCCCCGCACACTCGTGCCTCCCGCTGGCGGAGGACCCGACACCACCATTTCTCAGCTTCATCAATCAAAGCAAGGAGCAACACGATGCGCGTCTTCGTCACTGGCGGGACCGGCCATACCGGTTCGTACATCATCCCCGAGCTCATCGCTGCCGGGCACGAGGTCACCGGCCTGGCCCGGTCGGACACGGCTGCGGCGGCGATATCCGCGCTCGGCGCGAAGGTGCGCCACGGCGACCTCGAGGACCTCGAGGGGCTCATGGAGGCAGCCGCGGACTCCGACGGCGTGATTCACGTCGCGCACAGGCAAGACCTGCTTCCGTTTGGCGGGATGGATGCCGTGTCCGCCGCGGAGCTCCCGATCATGCTCGCGTACGGCGAGGCGCTCGCAGGATCCGGAAAGCCGTTGGTCGCGGCCGGGAGCATTGGCTCGTCCGGGAAGCTGGGCCGGCCGGCCACCGAGGAAGACCCGGCCCTTCCCGTCGGCGATGAGCACAAGGGCACCCTTCGGGTTCGCAACCTCGTGGAAACCGCCGTGATCGACCTCGCCGAGCGGGAAGTACGATCCTCGGTCGTGCGGATTGCCAATATCGCGCACAGCACGACTGATCGTGCCGGCTTCCTCCCCGTCCTGATCGCCCTCGCGAAAGAGAAGGGCTTCGTCGGCTACCCCGGAGACGGCGCGAACCTGTGGAACGCCGTGCACGCCCGCGATGTCGCTTCCTTGTTCCGCCTGGCGCTGGAGAAGGGCCCGGCTGGCTACTACTGGCACGCCGTTCAGGACGAGGGCATCCCGCTCCGCGAGATCGCAGAGGCCATCGGCAGCCGCCTGGACTTGCCCGCCGCAAGCGTGCCCGTGGACGAACTGATGGTACCGGGGTACTTCGGGTTCCTCGCAAACATCGTCACGCAGAGCTACCCGGCGTCCAGCCTCATTACCCGCCGGACTCTCGGCTGGGAACCCTCTCAGCCCGGCCTGCTGGCCGATATGGACAACGGCAATTACTTCCCGGCCAGTACCTTGGCGGGCAACACAAACGACGTACCGGAACTGAGCACAGAGAAGATCGCGCAGGTAGTCCGGTCGTATGTCGAGTTGGCGGGACACGGGAGTGCTGACAAGGTGGCGGCGCTCTTTGCCGACAACGCAATCTTCGGTCCAGCCGGCGGCGACGTCTATCGCGGAATTGAAGCGATTCGCAGTGCCTATCACTCAATGTGGGACGGCCGAGAGCAGCGAGTCGACCTCGTGTCGCTGAACGTGTCCGGCGGAGAGGCAGCCGTCCACGTGCAGGTCGTCTTTTCTGGTCAGCGTGTAGATGTTATCGACGTGATGACCTTCGACGAAGACGCCAAGATTTCGTCCTTGCGAACTTACATGGGACCGTCCAACGTAGTCACGCTGTAGCGAAACCCCATTGCCGCCCGTGTGGTCTCC
>PLSY01000308.1 GCA_003164275.1 Acidimicrobiaceae bacterium
TCCACAATTTCTGGGGAACCTCACTATTCAAAGAGATCCGGCTCATTCTTCTGCAGGTCGCTCCAGAGCGTTTGAAATCCGAGCCAACCATGCTTGTGCTGCCCCACTTGGTCGTGCGCCCTCAGCGCATCGTGATGTCCGATGCTCGGGAGCGGCTCGTTTGGTGCGGCAGCCGAAAGCAGCAGGTGTGTCCCACAGCATTTCTCCAACAGGTGGAGCCAAAATGCAGCCTCGTCAACCGTCGTGCCAACCGTGATCAAGCCATGGTGGCGCAGAATCAGGGCTTTGTTCCCTTCTAGAACACTTGCCACCCGATCGCCTTCGCTAGCGTCGTAGATGACACCTGTATATTCGTCGAAGACGGCATGATCCTGGTAGAACGCGCATGCATCCTGCGTAACCGGCGAAAGTTGCCTTCCTGTCGCCGACCATGCCTGGCCATTTGGCGTATGGGCGTGTGCAACCGCAACGACATCTGGACGCGCCCGATGGATGGCCGAATGGATCGCGAAGGCTGCGCCGTTGAGACTCCCTTCTCCTTCGAGAATCTCTCCTTCCGGAGAGACGAGAATTAGGTCTGACGAGCGAATCTGTCTCCAGCTCATGCCGAACGGGTTGACCCAGAACTGCTCAGGATGTTGGGGATCGCGAACTGTTATGTGTCCGGCAACCCAATGGTCGTACCCGAATAGGGCGAAGATCCTGTAAGCACCGGCCAGGTGAGCCTTTCGATCCGCTCGCTCTTCTGCGAAGTCTCGTAGAGTCTCGGTGCCCAGTGACTCGCTGCGGCTGTTGTTTTCTGTCTCTTGGAGCAATGGAAGCCACCGTTTCCTCTTTGGTTCGAATCGTCAGAGCCTTCGCAGGCTCAACTTCATGGGACCGACTGAGGGAGCACAGGAGTGATCCCTCCGAGCTCGATGAGCCAGTGCTCCAACGATTTCACGATTCGGTAGACAGAGACGGCAGTAGGTACGGCGATCTCCAGACCGTCGGCCTCTTTCAGCCATCTACCGAGTGAGTATTCGACCTCTGTGGGTCGACCCGCAAGGAGGTCATCGTGGAGGGATGGCCGACCGTATAGGCCCTGTGAGCACATCGAGACCCCTAGCTCGGTCATGTGCTCGACTGCCTCCTCAAATGTCCACGAGGCAAAATCTCGAAACCGGGAGAATGGAGCGTAATAGTCAGCGGGCTCGTATCCCAGCGCCTGGTAGACGCTGAGTAGTTCGGTTGCGAGTTGGACATAGTGTTGCGCAGCTTCCTCAACGACGAGACCCTGTGCCACGGAGCCACCCAAGGCGCCGAAAATTGACGCCGACCAGCCAGCCACTACTGCAATCTGAAGAAGCTTCTCCCATTCCACGTGGTAAATGTCTTCTACACCTTGGGTCGAAAAGCCAGCCAGGTTAAAAGCCTCCACGAGGTCGTCTACTCGTGGGGTGCTGGAACCGTCGAGTTCTCCGAAGTAGGCCGTAGTGGGCGCAGATGCCGTGTGAGCCACAATCCCGGGTGCCTGCAGCGTTCCGCCTTCGATCGTCGAAGCACCAATTACCCGCTCTCGACCGATCCAGCGCACCAGCTCGTCCTCTTTGCTGACCGTGTTCTGGACAGAGAAGGCGACGCCAATTCGATCTCGAAGGCAGTCCGCTGCCGTGAGCATCTCGTGGGTCGCGGCGGCCTTGACTGCGAGCATCACGTAATCGAATTCACCATCTACCTCTTCGGGAGAGGTGACGGCGGTCAGCCCGGACACGGTGAGACTGCCGCGTATTCCGGAGATCTCGAGTCCATTCTGCCGAATGGCGTTGACGTGCGACTGACGACCCACGAGCGTGACATCGACCCCCGAATGACTGAGCCAACCGCCGAGTACCGAACCCAGTCCGCCGGCACCCAAAATGCACATCCGCATGCGCCGCTTCCTCCTGCGCGTGATCCTGCAGATCGCGCTTCGATTGGCGAATGTAATTCAGAGCCAGAGTGATGTCAAGAGGTTGATAAGTAGAAGAACATTGGTTATGTTGATGGATGCAAAGGCTTAGGCGCGCACTACGCGAGTCGCCGTTGAAATGAGAGGGGGAGGAATGATGGATTGCCGCGGGCTCGGCTACCTAGTAATCGAAACACCGGACAGAGATGAGTGGGAGAGGTATCTGGAGGGGGTTGTCGGACTGATGCCCGACTCCGGTCCGGAAGGTGCTGAGCCGAACTCTTCTCATTTCCGCATGGACGATCGGATCTATCGGATCTCGGTGACAACTGCATCTCAAGAGACCTATGTAGCCGGTTGGGAGCTCCCAAATGAAGGCGCCTGGAGAGCAGCGATTTCCGCGCTCGAGACCGCTGGAGTGGCGGTACTGACGTGTGACTCCAGCGAGGCGAAGCTACGTGGTGTGAGTGGACTGGCCAAATTCGTCGATCCATTTGACAATGCCATCGAGATCTTCTGGGGTCAGTTTGTCACCGAGACCCCGTTCGAATCACCACAGGGTGTGACGGCTTTCTGCGCCGGACCGCTTGGCGTCGGGCACCTTCTGTATGTCGTGCCGTCGTGCGATCAGGCCGTCAAGTTCTACCGAGACCTTCTCGGATTCCAGGTAACTGATTACTTCGTATGGGGTGACAAATCTGCATGGTTTCTTCGGTGCAACGAGCGTCACCACACGGTGGCATTTGTAGATCTACCCATCCCCGGAGGATTTGGGCTCTCTCACTTCATGGTCGAAGCGCAAACACTCGGGGATGTGGGACGAGCGCTGGATCGGGCAACGGACGCGAAGATCGAGATCATCAACTCGCTCGGCCAGCACAGTAATGACAAGTGCACTTCCTTCTACATGCGGACTCCAGGCCGAACCAACGCAGAGGTTGGAGTCGGCCAACTCAGAATCGATGATGCGACATGGGAGGTCATTGCGTGGTCCGGGCGCGGCGACTACTGGGGTCACCGAGGTCCGCTTATGGACGAGATCGCTGATGCAAAGGTCTAGATAGGCGATTCACATGCAATCGATCTCAAGGGTCGGAGGACAGTGAGCCGTCCAACTCTTCGAAGACCTCCCGCATCTTGGACAACAGAGAGATGAGCCTCTGCCTTTCCGCATCCGAGAATGCGCTATCCAGGGCGGTGTCAATGATCTCGAACCGAGTTGCTGCCTTGGCGAATGCCCTGCGGCCGCTGGGGGTGACCTGAGCAACGAGCACGCGTGCCGATGTTGAGGGAGTGGAATTTCGCTTTATGAATCCCTTTCCTTCGAGTCCTGCGATGACGCCAACCATCGCTTGAGGAGACACGGTGAGGGTACGGGCGAGCGCAGCCGAGGACGCAGCTTGAACTCGATCCAACACCTGCATAACGCCAAACTGTGCCTTGGTGAGACTTGTCCGCAAGAGGGCTTGCCGCAGAGCCTTCTGCATAGATCGTTCGGTAAGACGAAGGTGCCACAGGAGAGTGCCGAGAGGTAGCTCGTAGAAGCCAGTCTGAGGCTCCACGTCGACTCGGTTGGTCGAGGGTGAAGGTGATTTGGCAACCCCCTTGGTGCCTGCCCGGGCTACACGCGCTCGATCGTTCATATGTCTCAGTTCTCCTCATTTGCATACGGACTGGTACGCAACCTCATTGCCCGGGCGTCCGGGCGAGATCCTCGACGGTGAGTAGCTGTCCGATCTGGTGTCGATGCATACCCGACGTCTGCGGATTTGGTAACTGCATAAGGTACTCGACCCCTTCGACGAGGCTTCGGGGTATCAGCGCCGGTTGTGAGCAGTTGGTCGAGTATTCCATCGCACGCCCGAACGGAGCAAAGGCCGACCGACCACTTAAATTTAGGTCATTGACGGGCAGTCTCAGATCCGCCGGCAACATCGCCAAACTCGATCAATCTTTGCCACGACGGCGTCCAGCGGACCCGCACGCACATCCAATCCGATCACAGCTCACGCAACTGAGGTCGCAGTGTGAGTCGCCCGTCCCTCCTGCGCCGGCCGATTGAGGGCGCCGTTCTGCTGTCAAGGCCCGCTGGTCAACATCCCCAAGGCCTATCTCGGTCTTGTGGGGTCAGCTGGAGCTGAGGACATCAAGTAGGCCGCCTTCCGAAACTGAAAAGACGAATCAGTTCAAAGTCCGTGTTCGGTGAGGATCGAATGGCGTCACCAGCTCAGCCCGCTGAGGTGGCATCTGGGTCAGCTCTCGAAATCAAAGGCCATTGAGACACCACCACCGAGTCCAAACCGGAGGGTGAGCCGGAGAACGGGACTTGGTACGCTCGACCGGTGATCTCCTGGCGGAAGTGTCGGACCAAACCAACAGCGTTGGTCGTGGCCGTCGCCTCTCTCGCACTCACGCTCGCCCTCCTGCCGGTCACTGGGCAGCAAGCGGGAGCGACGTCCCGAGCGGACCGGGCAGCCCTCGATGCGGCCATGCGCCAACTTCTGGCCACGAACAACGGACCACCCGGCGTGATAGCTGTCATCGACCGGTACGGTCACATCGATATCCACAGTGCCGGTACCTCACAGGTCGGTGAGTCCACGCCGATCACGGGCCAGGACCACCTCCGGCTGGCCAGTGTGGCCAAGGCGTTCAGCGGAGCGGTGGCTTTGTCACTGGTCGCCCAGGGGACTCTCCACCTGACGGACACGGTCGGGAAGTGGTTGCCCACCCTGCCCAGCCAGTGGTCCAAGGTCACCCTCGCCCAGTTGCTGCAGCACACGAGCGGGATCGACGACTTCAGCCAAACCAAGGCCTTCCAAGATGCCGTGATTGCCAACCTCACGAACCCACCGCCACCCGCCACCCTGCTCACCTACGCCGACCCCGAGCTGAAGTTCACCCCCGGTTCCGAGTACGAGTATTCCAACTCGGACAACATCGTCGTGGCCCTGATGGTCCAAGCCGCCACGGGCCGGTCCTACGAGGAGGAGTTGGCCACCCAGGTCTACGGACCGCTCGGCCTGGCCAACACCAGTCTCCCGTCCGGCGTGGCCATGCCCGCCCCGATCGCCGCCGGCTACCAGCCCGACCCGCCAAACCAGCCCGAAGATGTCACCGAGCTCATCGCCGCCGGCTGGGCCTGGGCCTCTGGCGGCATCGTCTCCACGCCCCTCGATGCCACCGCCTTCGTCAGGGGCTACGCCCGGGGTGCCACCACCAATGCGGCGACCCACGCCATCCAGATGACCACCTTCCGGCCCGGATCGTCGGAGCCACCGGGCCCGGGAGCCAACTCGGCAGGCCTGGCCATCTTCCGCTATCAGACCGAGTGCGGGACGGTCTATGGCCACACCGGGAACACGTCGGGCTACACACAGTTCATCGCCTCGACGCCTGACGGATCGGAGTCGGTGACCGTTTCGGTCAACTCGCAGATCACCCCGAAGACGAACCCCGTGGCCTTCGCCGCTCTGCAGAAGGTGGAGCTGGCCGGGGTATGCACCGCTCTCGACGCCTGACGGCGTGCCTTAGGAAGGCCGATTCAGCCGCGTTGGGGTCCTGACTCAGGCACCTCCGGCTGGAGTTCTGCTCACGACAGCTGATCGCTGCGATCACGTCGAACTGCGAGGCATTGCCATTGGGAGCCAAGTAGGGGGCGATGCGCAGAGACAGCTGCCATGGCTCGCCTCGAGTCGTCGGAGAGAGCCGACGCGGCATGGGCATGACCCCAGAGAGCCGCCTCATCCGGCCTGGGTTCGCCCAAGGGGGTTGACGAGGCTAACAATGTTAGCCATACTAGCTAACAACGTTAGCCCGACCATCGAGCACCTGAGAGGAGACACCAATGGATACGCAGCCGCACTACAGGGAACCCGGACTCATGACGAGGAAGGTTTTGAATCCCGCTATTTCGATGCTGACGAAGGCAGGAATCAGTGTCTGGGGGAGCAGAGTCCTGGAGGTTCGGGGACGGAAGAGTGGGGATCCTCGCCAGACCCCGGTGAACCTGCTCGAGCTCGACGGGATTCAATTTCTGGTCTCGGCCCGAGGCAATGGCCAGTGGGTCCGCAACGTTCGTGCCGCTGACGGCAGGTTCGCCCTTCTGCTCGGTCGGCACCGTGATGAGCGGACGGCAGAGGAAGTGCCCGACAGCGAAAAGTCACCCATCCTCCGCGCTTATCTCCGCAAGTGGAAGTCAGAAGTCGGCATCTTCTTCGATGGGGTAACCGCAGACTCGGAGGAAAGCGATCTTCAACGGATCGCGCCCAATCATCCTGTGTTCCGTCTCTCTCCGGGTCGGAGCTAAGAAGGAAGTGGCGATGCAGTCAGCAGCGATGGATAGTCGACCTCGGCTTCTTCACCCAGCCTCGGCTTGGGGCAAACGGACCAGCAGTCGGAGGACGATGTGAGGACGGCGGCCACGGAGGCGGCCACATCAGAGGAGGAGCTCCTGGCTGGAGAGATGCCTCGCCCTGCACTTCCGCCTGCTCGGACAGCTCGTGCGGTCGAGATCGTGGCCACCGCTCGCCGCCTTCTCGAGGACGAAGGGCCCAACGCGGTGACCATGCGCCGAATCGCTGATGACATGGGCATCCAAGCGCCGTCGCTCTACAAGCATTTCTCGAGCAAGGCGATGGTCGAGATGGCGTTGATCGAAGACGCTCTCTTCGACTTCGGTGAGGTCTCTCACCGGGCCTTGCACGCTCCGGAAGCCGCGACGCCCATCGTCAGGCTCCTGGCCGCCTACCGCCGGTACTGCCTCGCCCATTCAAACCTGTATCGGCTCTGTACGTCCGGCCAACTCGACCGGGAGAGCTTGCCAACAGGCCTGGAGGAGTGGGCCGGGAATCCATGGTTCGTAGTCACCGCTGACTCTTCGTTGGCGCAGGCCTTGTGGTCGTTTGCCCACGGCATGCTGATCCTCGAGATGGACGAGCGCTACCCGCCAGGGTCGGACCTCGACCAGACCTGGCAGGCGGGAGCCACCGCCTTCGAGCAGAGTGTCAAACGGGGGAGCGGTCGATAGCAGAAGTTGCGGGTCAGAGGTCAGGCCGCTGCGAGAACTACTGGGAGTGACTCGATCTGCTCGTCTGCAGTGAATGGAACTCTGTGTGGTTCGTCGACACCGAGTACCAGTCCTGGGCATCGTTCCAAGAAGACATGGACTGCCTCTTGAATGTCGAGACGAGCCAATGCGTGGCCGAGACAGAAGTGTGACCCGTAGCCGAAGGCGAAGTGCCGCTTCTCGCTTCGGGACACATCGAACACGTCGGGCGCGTCCCACCTAGCCGGGTCCCGATTGGCGGCCTGACGGGCGATGAACACGGTCTCGCCCTCTTGGAACTGGAGATCGAACATGTCCACCGACCGCACGGCTTTGCGGCGACCATGCCGGAACGGCGGCCGATAGCGCAGGCACTCCTCTACGGCGGGCCGAATCCGGTCAGGCGAGGCCCGAAGCCAGTCAGACTGATCGGGATGCTGGATGAAGAGCAGCAGGCTGTTTGCGATCCCGGCGCGAGACGAGCCCACGCTGCCTCCGATGATGTTGACGACCAGAGCAACGAGCTCTTCACGGGAGATGACGCCGCTGGTCTCGGCCTCCAGCAGGTCACTGACGAGATCCTCTGCTGGCCTCTCGACCCGAGTCTCAACGAGCTCCTCCACATAGCCGTAGAGCGCCACGATGCCGAGCTCGGCCCGCTGCCGACCCTCATCGGTCATCGGGTCCGTAAACCCCTCCTCGGTTCCAGCGAGAAATTCGGCGATGTCGTTGCGGGACCCTTGGGGCAATCCGAGGAACTCGCAGGTAAGCCACATGGGTAACTCGTCGGCGTAGTCAGAGACCAAATCGAAACTGCCCTTGGCAATGGCGAGATCCAGGAGACCTTCGGCATACGTACGCAGTGCAGCACGGAGAGGTTCAACTCGTCGCGGCGTGAAGGATCGCCCAAGGCTCTCGCGTAATCGTCGGTGGACAGGTCCATCGTGCGCCGCCATCGTCCGGCCGCGCCACTCGTAGAACGGCCCGTCGTTGATGCCGAGCCGTTCCAGTGGCATCAGGCCCGGCTGGCCGAATGCATCGTCGCTGTAGACGAGATCGACGTCCGCTGCATTCAGCAGGATCGGCTCCCCCTTTGAGGTAACCGCCGTGCGTCCCACTTGTCGGGCCCTGCTCCAAACGGGATATGGATCCTGCCAGAACCCTTGGTCCCCGAGGTCCACCACCATCGGTCCAGACATCTCGCTTCCCCCTTATGCCACTTCTTGAAGTCCGCCCTGCGCTCTCCCCGGACTCATTATGCAGCCAAGTCTTGCGGCAAGGTCAATCGGCACTGCGAAAACGCAACCCGCCGCCCGCAATCCGGGTGCATCTGAGCACAGCCCACACGGACTGGGTCGAAAAGAGCCAGATCCGGAGCGTCTCGGCGGTCATGCCCAACTTCGCCGGAATGGCCGTCATGGCCGCCCATTCCGAGGGGTAGTCGCCTCGGCGCTCGACGAGCATCCGGACTGCCCGCTCACGCACCTCCGGGGAGTATCGGGTATTCCTTGGCAATGCTCCGTCCTCTCAAGGGAAGGAGCCTCCAGGATTCCCGGGCCGATTTAAATTGCCCACCCAAGGCCCAAAGGGAACGATCGGAGATTAATAACTTGCACTGCAAGTTACTGTTGGATACCTTGCGGTGCATGGCAACTGTGGATGGCCGACGTAGCCAGCTGCTCCGAGGCGTGCTCGACCTCTGTCTGCTCGCCGTGATGGGGGAGGGCGCAGCGTATGGCTACGAGATGACCAAGCGTCTCCGCGCTCGCGGATTGTCGATGGTCGGAGAAGGATCGATCTATCCGCTACTCGGTCGACTGGAGCGTGACGGCCTGGTCGAGACCCGGAGGCAAGCCAGCAATGGCGGGCCACCCCGGAAGTACTACAGCCTGTCTCTTGAGGGCAAGCGCGCTCTGGAGACGGGCATCGACGAGTGGAAGGCGGCCCGCGACGCCATCGACGGGGCTCTCGATTTGGCAAAAGTGGAGGTAATGCCGTGATTGAGTTCATCGAGGAATGTCGTCGGGAGTGGAAGAGACTCGGTGTTCCCGACGCCATAGCCAACGAAATGGCGGCAGACCTGACCGCCGACATCGAGGAAGCCGAGGCCGAAGGCGGATCCGCTGAGGACGTTCTCGGGAACAGCCTCTTCGACCCTCGCCGCTTCGCCGCAGCCTGGGCCGGGGCTCGAGGTGTTTCCACCTCATCGATTCCAGTACCCGACGGACCCTCCGCCGTCCCCGCACGAGATCGTCCCCGCTGGTACGGGCCCATCGCCGCACTCGCGCTGACAGCAGCGGTACTGCTCGTTGCCCTGGTGGCTGCCGCCGCCATTGTCGGTCGACACGGCTCTGCGGTTGCTGCCCCCGTCCGCCGGATCTTGGAGGTACCGGGGTCGACCAGATTGTTCGCCCCCGGAACACCCACGCCGCCGTTCCGGTACTCAGTGTCTGGAGCCTCGTTCGTAGTGCAGCAGGCGGGGCCCTTCACCGTTCTGGTGTTCGCGCTGCTCGTCGTACTCATCATCGCCCTTGGTCTCGCTGTCCTCTTTTGGTCTCCCTGGTTCCGCCGCGGTTCCAACCGAGGGACCCGTTGACGTGAAGATCCAGGTCGCTGGACAGGATCGCAAGAGTGGCCCGAGTGCAGGACGTTGGGGCCGTTCGTTCTCGACCACCTTTGAGGAGATCTGACCATGACGGGCGCTCTTGATCCGGTCGCCGACGCTCAGGGGAACGAGTGGGCGGTCGAGACCCATGGGCTGACGAAGCGTTTCAAGGACAACACCGCGGTCGACGGGGTCGAGCTCCTTGTGCCTCGCGGGTGCGCCTTCGGCTACCTCGGGCCAAACGGTGCCGGAAAGACGACCCTCATCCGGGTCCTGCTGGGTCTAACCCACGCCGACGCCGGGTCCATGTCCCTCCTCGGATATCCGGTCCCGCAGTACCGGGACCAGGCCTTGGCACGGATCGGTGCCATCGTCGACGAGCCGCGGTTCCACGGTCACCTCACCGGCCGCCAGAATCTCCAAATCCTGGCAGCGGCCCGGGAACGGGCTGCCCGCACTCGCGTTGGAGCGGCGCTCGAGCGAGTGGGCATGTCCGACCGCGCCGACGACAAGGTGGCTAAGTATTCAATGGGGATGCGCCAGCGCTTGGGGGTCGCCGCCTGCCTGCTCGGGGATCCTCAACTCCTCATACTCGACGAACCGATGAACGGACTCGACCCCGCCGGGATGCTCGAGATGCGCGAGATGATCCTTTCCCTGGTGGCGGAGGGTCGTACCGTCGTGCTGTCATCACATCTGCTCGACGAGGTTGAACGCACGTGCGACGCCGTGGCCATCGTCGACCGCGGCAAAGTCATTCGCCAGGGGTCGATCACCGAGCTGCTTGCTGGTTCGGCGTTCGAACTCCAGATCGACTGCGCCACGCCTGAAGGGGCGGGTGCCCTCCTGGCCGGCACGCCGTGGGGTACCGGCGTCGAAGTGGGCCCGGATGGCTTGCGGATCGCCCTGGAGGCGGGCACCGATCGCGAGGTCGTGGCCGAGCTCAACCGGCTGCTCGTGGAGGGCGGCGTGTCGGTGTACCGCCTCCAGGAGGTTCACGCCTCGCTTGAGTCCTGGTTCCTCGAGGTGACCACACGACTGGGGGCACAACCATGAGCACTTCCACGCTCGCCGACCCTCCGCCCCCCGAGCCGTTGACGCTTGGAGCGGGACATCTCACACACGACCACCGCCGGTCGTTCTTGCCCAACGGCGCCATGATCACCACGCGGTTCATGGAGCTTCGCAGGCGCCGGGGTCTCATGGCGGCCCTGATCCTCGTGAACATCGGCATCCCCGCGGTGTTCCTTGCTATCCGGCTTCTTGCCCACGCCTTCGCCCCCCGCTCCTATGGACCGGCCGGCGGCTACGAGATCTTCACCACCATGGTGGCGGGGGTGATGTTCATCTTCGGGTTCATCGTGGCTGCCACACTCGGCTGCACCGCCGGGTCGGTCGATCTGACCGAGGGCATGTTCCGCCACCTGGTGGTGACCGGCCGATCGCGCTTGGCCCTCTACCTGGCCCGGATCCCTGCCGGGCTGGCCATCATCGTCACCCTGGTTGCCGTCGGCTTCACGATCGTGTGTGCCGTGTGCGTTCTCGCGGCACCGACCCAGCTGAGCTACCAGGGTGTGACCGTGCCGGCTGGGCTGTCGCACGCAGCGTTCGAGACCTGGGCCGGTGACCACGCCGACGAGGTCATCTGCAACTTCAACTTCAACGGCCAGGTGGTCGCCAACGTCCCGTGCGGCAATGGTCCAGGAGGTCCGGGCGTCAAGGTCGTGCCCGGTGGAGCAGCCCAGCAGGCGACCACCTCCCCCGCCGTAAACCGCACTCAAGCCGTCGCCATGGCCAACCAGGACTATGTGGACTACTCCAGCCACTTCCTCTCGCCGTCTATTTCGTTGATGGTGAAATCCGGACTGTGGCTCGAGCTGTACGCGGCCATCGGGTTCCTGGTGGGCCTGGGTCTGGCGTCACTGATGGGACAGCGAACCGTCCCCGTGATCCTGCTGATCGTCCTTGAGATCGTGCTCACTCCACTCCTATCGCACTCACCCATCGACCACCTGGTGAATCTGCAACGGGGCCTGCTCGGATTGGCCGCCACCCACTTCGAACCCGGCGGACTGCCGTCCGTATTCGGTGGCGCGCACAACGGAGGGGTGGGCGGAGTGGCGGTGGCCGAGTCCACCCTGGTCGCCGTCCTTGTCCTGGCCGGATGGGTCATCGTGTGGACAGCGCTCGGCGCCTGGAGGATGGTCACCCGCGATGCCTGACGCCAATCCCCAGCCCACACGGCTGAGGTCGAAGAGAGCCAGCTGTTCTCGCAGATAGCATCCTGACTTCATGTCGGCCCTGGAGAACAAGTGACGGACGTATCCACCCTCGGAACACCTCTCCCGAGCCGGCTTGGCGTGGGAGCACGATTTGAGAACGGGCGGCTGGTTCTCGAAGTGTTCCCCCAACCTGAGACCATGTGCCACGGAATCATTCGGGCAAGCGTCCTGGCCTTCGTCATCGATGTAGCGGCAGGGATGCCCTTGGACCGAGATGCCGAATCGTGGATGCTCACTTCGGATATGTCGGTCCGAATGCACCCCGTCCCGGCCCCTCTGCGCATCGATGCCGTCAGCGAGATACTTCGCCAGGGGAAGCGCTCGGCAACGTGCTTGGTCGATCTGAGAACCGACGAGGGGGAGCCGATTGGCAGCGGCGCTATCGGTTTCTCAAGGGTTTCTCGTAAGCCGACTGATCCCCCGAAGCCACTTATTCCGCTCGGAGAGACCCCGCAGATGTTTCAAGGACAGCCGAGCCTCACCCGCCCCTTGCGTACCGAAGCTGGCATTGAAGTGATTGATGCGGCGAAGGGGATAGTCCAGGTCGAGCTGACGAGAGACATCTGCAACGCAGCTGGGACCATGCAGGGAGCGATGGTCGCCCTCCTAGCTGAAGCTGCCGCAGAAGAACTCATGGCGGCACGGTTCAACTCGCCCTTCGTCGTCACCAGCCTCGACCTCCGCTATCTCCGGCAAACCCAGGAAGGACCTGTGCGCACTCGGAGCAAGCTCTTGGGAGATGGACCCCATTCTGCGATCCAGATTGAGCTCGCAGATGTGTCCAGTGGCGAGATCACGACGCTGGTGTTCGCTACTGCGGTCGCCGTGTCCTGATCCGAGTCCCGACTTGCCGAGGTAACTACTGACCGCAGCCATATCTGGCTACTTGTGCCCCAGCTGGGATCTCCTGACCTGTCGAAGGTCCCTGTCCTCATGAGCACGCTCTCCCTAACCTGGGCTCATGGCCCCAATCCCCGTTCGGTCCGGCTGGCCAAGCCGCTTGGGTCAGTCAGTGCTCGTAGCCGTGGTCCTTGCCCTCGCGTCCTGCAGCTCAGGCGGGTCAAGCTCGACCAGACCGACGAGCGGCCATCCGAGCACGACGGCCCCAGAGCCGTCGACGATAAAGGTGCCTTCGCGCACCGGACCCCGGGAAACAGGGCGCCTCGGAATGCCGCTGCCTGTGCCCACCGCCCTGGCGCCATTCAATGCACCCACCACCCCCGGTGAGGGCGGCTGGAATCCTGTCGGTCGTTCTGTCGGTGGCGTCCCAGCGGTCTACGAGACAGCCCTGGTTCCGCCGGGAGGCTCACTGCCGGCTGGGATCGCATGGATGGACACCCATCTGCTGTCCGCATTGCTCTACTCCGGCTCGAAGAGTCCGGGAGGTGGGCCGTACCAATACACGGCGCCGGTCGAGCCGACGCAAGCTGCATCGCTGGTGGCAGCATTCAACGGCGGCTTCCTCATGGACACCGCCGGTGGCGGCTACTTCGCCGAGGGACGAGTCGTAGTCCCATTGGTCACCGGGGCAGCGTCGCTCGTCATCTACGCGAACGGGACCGTCGACGTCGGTGCGTGGGGCAGCGACGTGTCGATGACTTCGGACGTCATAGGTGTCCGCCAGAACCTGATGCCGCTCGTCGAACGAGGCGGACCGACGGCGCAGGCGGCTGGCACCGATTGGCTGTCCTGGGGGAACACCTGCGGCGCGACATCGTGCATGCATTCGGTGCCCAGCGTTGAACAACAGTGGCGATCCGGGATCGGGGTCACCGTTGATGGCGCGCTGGTGTATGCGACAGGTCCACTGCTCACTCCTCTCCAGCTGGCCCAACTTCTCGTCCACGCCGGTGTCGTGCGCGGCATGGAACTCGACATCAACCCGTACTGGACCTTCCTGGTCACTTACAACCCGATGGATCCGAGCGGGCTTGCCGCACCCGGCAACGGCACGCGACTGGTCGCTGGCACCGTGCAAGGGCCGTCGACGATCTTCGACCCGTCGTGGGCGAGGGACTTCATCACCCTGTCCGCGAGAACGAGGTCCGCTGGCTGAGCCGCGAAATCTCGCGATCCAACCCAGGTCAGACGCGACCTGGACCAGGAAGGGCCAGTGTGCACGTGGAGCAAGCTCTTGGGGGACGGACCCGAATCCGCCACCCAAATCGAGCTCATAGACGCGTCCAGCGACGAGACTACGACGGTGGTCCTCGCTTCCGCGGTCGCTGTCCCGTGACCTTGTCCTGCCTGTCTTGGCATCTGTATTCACCGTGGTCGAAATCGAAGGATGAAGGCTAGAGATCACGCCTCCAAGTAACGGAGCACCGCAAGTATCCTCCGGTGGTCGGTGGATGATACGGGCAGGTCCAGCTTGGAGAAGATGTTGGCGACATGCTTTTCGACTGCTCCCTCTGAGACGACGAGGCTCGCAGCAATGGCCGAGTTGGTTCGCCCTTCGGCCATGAGTGCCAGCACCTGTCGCTCGCGATCGCTTAACCTGGCAAGAGCATCGGTGCGGCGAGAGGCACCCATCAGTTGGGTCACAACCTCTGGGTCGAGAGCAGTGCCTCCCGATGCCACCCGAACCAATGCTTCCGCAAAGTCTGCGACATCGGCTACTCGGTCCTTCAACAGGTAGCCAATACCAGCTGCTCCGCCAGCGAGCAGCTCGGCCGCATACCGTGTCTCGACATATTGGGAGAACACCAGGATCCCCACGCTGGGGTGGCTCTGACGCAGTCTGATAGCGCTTCGCAGGCCCTCGTCTGTGAAGTTCGGTGGCATGCGGATGTCGACCACCGCCACGTCGGGCAGATCGGCGGCAATCGCTTCCTCGAGGCTCTCCGCGTCACCAACCGCCCAGGTCACAGCGAATCCACGGTCGGTGAGAAGTTGATAGAGGCCATCCCGCAGGATCGCCGAGTCCTCGGCGATCACCACCCGTATGGCGTCGGCGTCGACCATATTCAGGCGTGGGTGGGCAAGTCGACGGTAACGACGGTCGGTCCACCAGGCGGGCTTGCGATGTTCAGATATCCGTCGACCGCCCCGACTCGATCGGCCAGTCCGGCCAGTCCACTCGACGATGAGCCGACCCGGTTGGCCGCGGCACCCCCCTGTCCATCGTCGCGTACCACGATGCGAAGCCACGGGCCATGCTGGGCACAGCTCAACGAGGCGCGGCCCGCCTCGGCATGCTGGGCAACGTTAGCCAGCAGTTCCGCCGCGCAGAAGTAGCAGATGGCCTCGATAGCTGGGCTGGGCCGAGACTGGACCGATACCTGGACCTCTGTTGGCACTGAGCTGCGTGCGGCCAAGGTTGCGAGGGCATTCTCCAGACCGGTGTCGAGCGCTGGCGGATGAATTCCACGAGCCAGGTCCCGGAGATCGGTGATCGCCTCCTTGGCGCCACGGTGTGCCTCATCGACCAGATTCCGGATGGCCTCGACATTCGCCGGCTTACCCGCCTCGTCACCCAGGCTCTCCAGCTTCTCCTTTGCCTGGCCCAGACGCATGGCCAGCGCGACCAGCTGAGCTTGGGTGCCGTCGTGCAGGTTGCGCTCGATGCGTTGGAGAGTCTCCGTTGCAGCATCTAGCGTCCTCGACCTCGACTCCTCAAGACTTCTCACCCGGGATGTTGTGGCATTTGGGCCGAGAAGAAAGTGCATCATCCGCCGGTCGAGGTAGACAACCAACCTCATCGTCCACGGAGCGACGAACAGAAGGACAAACCCGAGGACGAAGACGCCGAAGTTCGCTCCATTGGACCCTCTGTCGACGCGTCCCAGTAGGCCGAAATTCGTCGACCCCCCGCCAGTGAGCGGTGACACGATCCCGAGTAGCGCTTCGAGCCAGACGCTGAACGCGAACCAGACGCCGAACAGGGTGAGCGGCACCTTCGCAAGGAAATAGGCCACTGCCCGCCAAGCCACGGGATCGCCCAGCGTTGCTCGCAACCACCTGAAGAGTCCGGGAGCTGGATTGAACGGCTCTGGCTCTGCGATCTCCTCGCCCAGCATTCTCCAGGCGAGCGCCCGCTGCCAGCGTCCGAAACCCCGGGCGGCCCGTAGATCGCAACCGAGGATGAGGACCCCGATGAACACGACCGTCAGCACCAGCCCGGCAAAGCCCAGGGCGCAGAGGATGAGTAAGCCGGAAGCCGCCAGAGCGGAACTGACGAGAAAGTACCCGAGCTCGGCCCAGCTGCCCTTCTGAAACGGCTCGCGCAGGACCACTCGGGAGAGTCGCCTTGCCTGCTCGACCCGCTCTTGTGGAATTCGTATCTGCATCCAGTCACCCTCGGGGGTGGACTCGCTCATGTGTCGCGCCTGATGAAGAGAGTTGCTCCAACCGCGAGGACAGTGGCGGCGTACAAAGTCATCAGTAGTAACCCTACGACCGGCGAGACCGGAACGAAGGACCCACCCTGCCCCTGGTTGACGGTCGCCATTATCGACTGGGTGAGGGCATTCGTGGGCAGGTACCGGATGCTGGACTCGGAGATCCCGTGCAGCACCAGCGGGAGGACGAAGATCACGCCGACAAACGAAGCTATGGCGGCGGCGGTGCTCCGGAAGATGAGTCCAAAACCAAAGGACATGGTGGCCATAAGAGCAATGAACACTCCGGTCATCAGCACGGCTCGAGCCGCCCCTGGGGTCGCCAACGTGGCCGCTGGAGCCCCGCCATGGGAGAGGATGGCCTGACCCAGGAAGAACGAGATGAAGCTGAGGACTTCGCAGAAGACAACCGTAAGCGCAGCGGTGACGCCCGTCTTGGTCGCGACCAGGAGAGGTCGTTTCGGGGTGGCAGCCAGCGCTGTCCGGATGGTGCCACTCGAGTATTCGCCGGTAATCAGCAGTGCTCCGAACACGCCACCGGTGAGGCCAACCGTGATCATTCCGGTCAAGGAATCTTGGGTGGCGTCGAAGCCGAGGCGGTAGTAGTCAGGTGCATGGTGAAGTGCGCCGTGAGTCACCAGTCCCGTCACGAGAAGGCAGGCAACGAAGGTGAGGCCGAGCGTGATCGGCGTCGACCGCAGGCTCGTGATTTTTGCAATCTCGGATCGCGCCACGTGCTTGCAGCGGTAGTGACCTTTCGGGGTGTCGAGACGAGCTTCGGTCGTCACAGTCATTCCTTGCTCCCGACGACAGATACGCCAGGGAGGGTCGATGGGCGGAACTCCACTTCGTCCTGAGTCAGCTTCATGAACGCGTCCTCCAGCGATCCGGTGATGGGCGTGAGCTCATGGATTCGAAACCGGTCGCGAGCGGCCAAGTCGCCGATCTCGGCTGCGGTGAGGCCTCCGACCGTCAATGACCCTCCGACGTCCCCGACCGTTGCACCCGCCGCCGAAAGGACAGTGCTGAATGCAACCAGGTCCGGAGTAACGAGCCTTACGATTCCGCCGTCACTCCGCGACACGAAGTCGGCAACGCTGGTTTCGGCAATCAGACGGCCACGGCCGATCACAACCAGTCGCTCGGCTGTAAGCGCCATCTCACTTATCAAATGACTCGAAACGAGCACGGTCCGGCCCTGCTCCGCCAGGTCCCGAAGGAGGTGGCGGACCCAGCGAATGCCCTCGGGATCGAGACCGTTGACCGGCTCGTCGAACAGCAGAACGCCTGGATCACCCAGTAGAGCGCCAGCGATTCCAAGCCGTTGGGTCATCCCCAGTGAGTACTTCCCGACTCGACGATTGGCAACGGAACTAAGACCGACCTCGTCGAGCACCTCGTCGACTCGATCGATCGAAATGTCGTTGCTGAGGGCCAGCCACCGAAGATGATTTCGGGCTGTGCGAGCAGGGTGAAAGGCCTTGGCGTCGAGGAGAGCGCCAACCTCACGGAGCGGCCAATCCAACTGCGCGTAGGGCTTACCTCCGATGAGAGACGATCCAGAGTCAGGGCGGTCGAGGCCCATGATCATGCGCATAGTCGTCGACTTACCGGACCCGTTTGGCCCGAGGAATCCGGTGACCACGCCCGGTGGGACTTCGAAGGTCAGGCTGTCCACGGCTACCGCGGTGCCATAGCGTTTGGTGAGTGAGTGCGCGGTAATCATCACAGGCAACGGTAAGACTTGATCCATTGCGTTGGAATCCTGCTAGTCGGCGTCTTTGTAGGGGGGATAACCCCCCTGCAAAGGTGTTGACCGATTGTGGCCAATCGAGAGATGGACTCAGACCATTCGTCGCAGCGAGATCGATCAACGTCGGTAAGGCCATGCCGTCCGCAGGTGCTGTGGTGACAGTGGCTAGGAGGCTGGATCGGATTTGTCTCGGGCAAACGAAACAGATCGAGAGGCATTCTGCCGTAGCGGCTACAAGTCTTCCTCAGCTGGCATAGCTGAGGACACTGCGCCTCACCATCCCTGGACCTACTTATGTGCGTCCGTCCGCTTCCGCAGGCTGTGCCAACGGTCAGACCAGGGGAACGAATGCAAATCCGGGATGGCTCCTTGTCCGGTACTCGTCCTCAGCAGTCTTTGTGATCTCGAGGATGTCGTACTTCACGGGAATGACCATCCGGCCTGTGATTGTTAACTGATTCAGCAAACCGACGGGCAATTTCTGCGCACTGGCACTGACCAAGATCCTGGCATAGGGAGCATGCTCTCGCAGGCCGCACTCTCTGCCTGCCTGGAAGAAGAACACATTCTCAATTCCGAGGCGGTGGCAGTTTTCTCGGCCGAACTCCACTAACTGCGGAATACGTTCGACTGCGTAGACGACGCCCTGCGGGCCGACGATGTGTGCGAGCAGCGCGGTTGTCCATCCCGAACCGGATCCAACGTCCAAGACCTCGTCGCCAGGCATTGCTCCCAGCCAGGAGAGCATGAACTTTACGGTGGTCGGCTGGCTGATCGTCTGGCCAAATCCGATGGGCAGGGGGGCGTCAACGTCCGCTTCTTCACGGAGCTCAGGGGTGACGAAATTGGCGCGCCGTACCGTCCGGAAAGCCTCTTCGATCCGATCCACACTGCTCACATTCCGCCGCTCTCCCGAGTCGTTCACAGACCGGTCACGAGCCGGGTGATGCCTTCCCGGAACACTGCTGGGATCAAGGGCTGGGCCGCAGCAATGATGTGGGCGTCGTGACCAACGAGATACCGGGCTCGTGACACCGTCCTGTCATTCCCGGTGGTCATCGACCGCCCCATTTCGCCTCATCTCTCGCCGGCTCGGCCTGGACGGTCCAGCGCTTCATCTGCACGGCCATTCTTACAACCCAGTGGGATACGTTTCGGCGGGCTCCCCGAGATCCCACCGTGCCGTGCGCTCAAGCGGCTCGAGGGCGTGCGTGCCGTCTACGTGGATCACGGCATCGAACTGCTGGGCCAGCCGAGCCTCGAAGTAGTGACTCTGGAGCTCGGTCTCGGGCCGGTAAATGACGCCGATGGCGCGTTCGAGCCTGGCGCGGGAGAGGGCCTCCTGCACGGCGACCTCGGCTGTATTCAGCCAGAATTGAGGAATGCCGACTGCATGGAGCAGGGCCTCGTAGCTGTCGGGGCGCGCCTGACGAACACGCTTGCGCTCGGCAGGCTCACCCCAGTCAGATGCTGCAGTGACGTGGCCGTCGAAGCAGGTAAATCCGATGAGGGCGACTTCGCCTCCATATCGCTGCCGCGCCAATTGTCCGACGTTGAACTCACCTCGGGCGCCCATGGCAGTGGCTCGGGCATCCCCAATGTGCGAGTTGTGCTCCCAGACAACGATCTTGGCGTTGCCGTACTGACGGTCCAGGTGTTCGATCAGGGCATCGAGCGTCCCTGCCATGTGCTGATCGCGGAGGTTCCACGACGACACCTCTGCCCGGTACATCTGGTGGTAGTACTCCTCCGCGTCGCGCACCAGTAAGGCATTCTGCTCGGCGTAGAATTGTTCGTCATCGGCGACCCAGCCATCCCGACGGAGGTACAGCTCTGATCGGCTCTGGAGTTCCACCAATTGCGCAACCACCTCGTTCTCGCACGGTGTGGCGTTCTGGTAGGCGAGGGCATAACCGTAGGCCTGCCCCTCTGCTCCAACATGGTCAAAGCACGAATACCGCTGTCGAGCCCGTTCGGCCTCGGACGGATCGACCTGGTCCAGATAAGCGACCACTGCCTCCATCGAGGTCCTCAGGCTGTAGAGGTCCAAGCCGTAGAAGCGGGCTTTGGCCGCCGGGTGAGCCTGAGCGTCATTCCGGGCTCGCAGCCATTGCACGAATCCCAGCACGTCCTGGTTGCGCCACATCCATGTGGGAAAGCGGAGAAACCCCCTGAGAGAGGCCTCAGCGTCAGCGTCATTCGACATTCCCATGACATACCGGTTGACTCGATAGGCATCCGGCCAATCTCCCTCTACGGCCACCACGGTGAAGCCAAGATCGTCGATGAGGCGTCGAGTGAGCCGGGCACGTTCGCGGTAGAACTCGTGAGTGCCGTGTGAGGCCTCCCCGATTAACACCAGTCGCCGGTCGGCGACCAACGACAGCAGCGATTCGTAATCGTCCAGCGCGCCGGTGACTGGCCGCGCCGCTCCCCTCAGCAAGGCTACTTCTCCAGAGGATCCATTCAGGCCCATAGAAAGAGGATCCGCTCTCCACGGCGTCGTAGCTAGGGCCAAAAGCCCCTTCTCGGGTGCAATGGTCGCTGACCTGGGGGATCTCGGCGACGACCTTGATCACCATCCACCTGAGGATGGTTTCTCGCCTGAATCCGGCCGTGGGAGGCGTCCGCTCAGCATGAGGCGATGGTGGGGCAGGCTTGTCAGCGCTCAAGTTCGAACGTCAGGCGGTCCATCTACTGATGATGCCAAAGCGTGTCCCCACCGCGCCAACAGTGCACAATGCTCTGAGCTGTTATCACTGAGCCCCGTCACTCGTCCTCAGCTGGCGTAGGTGAGGACTTCATGCCAACGGTCTGTGAAATTACACGATCAACAGCGATCCCAAACCTTCGCGCCCCACTAACCGACGTTGTGGGGCACCCAGTCCTGGCTGGCGGATTCACTTCACTAGGTGTAGTGACCCGGTAGGTCATTAACTCGATCGATGGGTGATTTGCCCCCGAGAGCGGTGTGGCTGCGGTGATGATTGTAGAGGTGCAGGAAGTGACTGAATGCATCGACTCGCTCAGCCTCTGATGCGTAGGGTCTGACATAGGCCCACTCCTCGAGCATGGTGCGATTGAACCGCTCGACCTTGCCGTTGGTCTGGGGTGGCGGTTTCAACCGGTGAGCGCAACGAACTCGGCGAACTTCTCTGATGGTGTCATGAATCCGAGTGTGGCGCGAGGCCTTCCGTTGAGACTGCGTTGAATGCGTCTCAGATCGGCGGCTGAATGCTGCGAGAGGTCGGTGCCCTTGGGCATGTATTGGCGCAGGAGCCCATTGGTGTTCTCGTTGGAACCTCGTTGCCAGGGCGAGCGTGGGTCGCAGAAGTAGACCTGGATCCCGGTGTCGACGGTGAAGCCGGCGTGTCGATGCATCTCTTTGCCCTGATCCCAGGTGATGGTCTGGAACAGCTGCTTGGGCAGCTTGCGGACCGCCCGTCGCATCGCCTCGTCCACGTGTATCGGAAACCGTCCATCGGGCAGATGCAGCAGCATCACATAGCGACTCGACCGCTCAACCAGGGTGCCCACGGCGGAGTCCCCGTTCTTGCCAATGATCAGGTCGCCTTCCCAGTGCCCTGGGATGGCCCGGTCCTCGATCTCTTGGGGCCGCTCGCTGATCATGACCATCCCTGGAATGCGCCCTCGGGTCTCGATTCGGCCTTGGGGGCGACGTTGGGCCCGCCCACTACGCAGGCAGCGGGTCAACTCGCGACGTAGCTCGCCCCGACCCTGGACGAACAACGACTGATAGATCGTCTCGTGGCTCACCTGCATCATCGGGTCGTCAGGGAACTCGAGACGCAGTCGCGCCGAGATCTCCTGGGGACTCCACAACCTCTCGAGCCACGCCGTGACCTGGACCTTGAGCTGAGAATGATCCAGTTTGGCTCGCTTCGGCCGTCGGGCAGCCTGTCGGGCTCGACAGTGCCCACGCCAGGCCCCGTAGTTGGCGATTCCGCCGTTGGCCGCGACCTCCCGGGTGACTGTCGACGGAGCCCGATCGAGCTGGCGAGCAATCGATGACATCGACTCGCCGCGCGCCAGGCCCACCAAGATGTCCTCGCGCTCCTCGGCGCTCAGTCGACCAGGAGCAGGACTCCACTCGTCGATCTTGCCCGGTCGAACCTGAGTGCCGCTCAAGGTCACGGCCACTGAGCCCATCGAGACCCCCAGATCACGTTCGATCTGTCGATAGCTACAGCCCTTGGATCGAAGGCGATGGACCATCTGCTTCTGCTCTCGCGTCATCTGGATCTTCACTGGCACTCTCCTCGGTCAGGGCAACAGAGCGTTGCCTGTCCGTCGAGTCGTTGCAGTGACCCCTTGAAACCGCCGGTCGATAGGGCCTGGTCTTGCGGTGCTTGATGTCGCCGAGCGTCTTGTCGAAGAGCTTGCTCCGATAACAGCTCCCGTTGTCCGTGAGCACCTCTTCGACAGCGATTCCCAACTCGTCGAACCATGCCTCTGCGCGTTTCCAGAATTCGGATGCGGTCTCTTTGCGCTCGT
>PLSY01000259.1 GCA_003164275.1 Acidimicrobiaceae bacterium
AAGGACTACCAGATCAGCCAGTACGACGAGCCGCTCAACGTGAACGGCCACCTCGACCTGCCCGACGGGTTCCGGGTCGGGATCGAGCGGGCCCACATGGAGGAGGACACCGGCAAGACGACCCACGCCGGCGCCTCGGGACGCATCCACGGGGCCGACTACTCGCTGGTCGACTACAACCGGTCGGGAGTCCCGCTGGTCGAGATCGTCAGCGCTCCGGACATGCGGACGTCGGCTCAGGCCCGCGCCTACGCCACCGAGCTGCGGGCCGTACTCATCGCCTCGGGGGCCTCCGACGGCAAGATGGAGGAGGGATCGATGCGGGTCGACGCCAACGTGTCGGTGCGGCGCTCGGTCGACGACCCGTTCGGCACCCGATGTGAGATCAAGAACCTGAACTCGGTGCGGTCCCTCGGTCGGGCCATCGACTATGAGGCGGACCGCCAGATCGCCCTCATCGAGGCAGGGGAGCGGGTCATCCAACAGACCCGCCACTGGGACGAGGACAATGGTCGTACCGGCACGTTGCGCTCGAAAGAGGACGCCCATGACTACCGGTACTTCCTTGAGCCCGACCTCGTTCCCCTGGCCCCCGATGCCGAGTGGATCCAGGCCGTCGCCGACACCATGGCCCCCATGCCGGCGGCACGAAGGGCTCGCCTGGTCAAGTTGCTCGATGACGCGACGGCCGTCTCGGGTTCACACACCGACCAAGTGGCGACAGTCGTCGACCTCGGGCTCGACGGGCTTGTCGTCGCCGCCGTCGCCGCCGGGGTCACCTCGGGCCTAGCCCTCGCCAGGACGGCCAATGAGGCGGCCACCGACGCCGACGCGGCCCGCGCACTCGACCCCGACGCCTACGTTGCCCTGTTGTCCATGGAGGCGTCGGGGGCACTGACCGCCACCCAGGCCAAGACCTTGCTGGTCGAGCTCTTGGCCAATGGGGGAGGCGACCCGGAGGCCATGGCCGCCGCCCGGGGATTCGAGGCCATGTCCGAGGACTCCCTCTCGGCCACGGTGGCCGAAGTTATTGCTGCCAGCCCGGCTGAATGGGACCGCTACCGAAACGGGGACGACACCGACCGCAAGAAGCTCGGCGGGTTCTTCACCGGCAAGGTCATGAAAGCGACCAAGGGCCAGGCCAATGGCAAAGCGGTAGCCGAGGAGTTGGAGCGCTTGCGGGGCTGACACCAGTACCGATGGGAAGGAGCGGCAGGATCTTCGCTTAGCGGTCAGGTCGGCTGGTGGCCTCTATCCCTCTCACGTCCCCCTCTTCGTCGTGGAGGATGTTGAAATCCGCGTAGCCGAGCCGGTACAGGTCATTCTTCAGGTCAGCGTCCTGGCCGCCCCCGAGCTCAACCAGAAGCGCACCGCCGGGCTTTAGGAAGTGGAGGCCGTCGACCAACACCCGAGAGAGGAGATCGATGCCCCTCAGGCCGCCGTCGTAGGCGAGCGTGGACTCGAACCTGAAGGTGTCGTGGGGCAGCACGTCGAGAGCTGGCGTGGGCACGTAGGGAACGACACCCACGACCACATCGACCCGACCGGCAAGTTCGTCTGGAACTGGCGCGAACAGGTCGCCCTGATAGACGTCGACACCGTTCGACCGGGCGCAGGCGACCGCCCTCCCCTCGAGCTCGGTGGCGATGACCCGCGCCCGTGGTTTAGCCGCCCTGAGAGCCATGGCGATGGCCCCGGACCCGGTGCACAGATCAACCGCCACGCCGTCATCTGGCAAGCGGGCAATCGCTCGTTCGGCCAGGGCGTGACTCTGCCACCTCGGCTCGTAGACACCACTCTGCATCTGCACGCGCAGTCCGAGAAAGGTAAGACTCCCGGTGATCCATGACAGCGGCTCGCCGGAAAGTCGACGCACGACCAGCGCCTCGAGTAGGTCGGGGTCACCATCCGCCTTGGCCAACAACTCTTCGGCCTCCTCGTAGGCGGCGACGAACCCAGAACTGGAAAGTCGGACGGCTAGTTCCGTCTGGATAGTGGAGCGAAGCATGGGATCCATTCGACCATGCTGAGGAGGCGAACGTCTCGGCCAGGGTGGCAGTGCACTCAATGACCGGTTCGTCACCTCGAAACGACGGATCGCAGGTCGCCTTTGCAGGATCGACGCCGTCACACGAGCGCAAACTCGGTGCCATGCTCTTTCGATGAGTTCAGTCTGCGTCGTCTTCGACTTCGACGGCACCATCCTCGACACTGAGAGCACGCTCTATCAGGCCTGGGCGGAGGTGTGGGACGACCACGGCCATAGCCTGGCTGCCGAGGACTGGGTCCTCGGCATTGGCACGGACAATCCCTTCGACCCGTGGCACGAGCTGGAGCTCCGTCTCGGCCGGCCCATCGATCCGGAAGTACGCGTCACCCAACGCCTACGCCGTGATGAGCTTCAAGCGATGATACCACCACGGCCTGGGATCGAGCGGTGGCTGACGGAGACACACGAGCTCGGTATTCCCGTCGGAGTGGCCTCGTCGTCGTCGGCGAGCTGGGTTGAGGGACACCTCACTCGTCTCGGCATGCGAACCTATTTCTCCTGCGTGGTGGGACGAAGTGCGTCCGTGCCGGCCAAGCCACGGCCCGACTCCTATCTCCGGGCCTGCGAGGAGCTCGGAGCTGACCCTTCATACTCAGTGGCAGTTGAGGACTCGCCTCACGGAGTGAGTGCGGCCAGGTCGGCGGGCCTGTTCACCATCGCCGTGCCGCATTCGTTGACCATCTCGCTCGACCTCTCCGCCGCAGACCTGGTCGTCGACTCCCTCGAGCGCATCCCGTTGTCCGAAGCTCTCCAGCGGGCGGCGGGTCGGTTGGGCGAGTTGCCGGCTGGAGAGACTGCGAGCACCGACGGATAACGCCAGGTGGTCGATCCGGGCCTGTTGGACGAACGGGGCCAAGCCGGTGAGACTGCGCCATGACCTCAATCGCTGTACTCGATGACTACCAAGGGCGCGCCCGCTCTCTCGCCGATTGGGCTTCCCTCGACGGGGACGTCACCTACTTCAGCGAGCCGATCGAGGACCTGGTCTCGGTACTCGGAAGCTTCGAGGTCCTGGTCCTGATGCGGGAGCGCACAGCCTTCCCGCGAGAAGTCCTGGAAAAGTTGTCGAAGCTGAAGCTGGTGGTCACGACAGGCATGGCCAATGCATCCCTTGACATCGACTTCCTCAATGAGCGGGGCGTAGTGGTTTCGGGTACCGGAATGAGCGGACCACCTGGCGCTGGGGTGCCGAGCACGGTCGAGGTGGCCTGGGCCCTCATCCTCGCCGTGTTCAAGCGGGTGACGGTGGAGGACCAGGGCATCCGAGCCGGTCGGTGGCAGCTCGGGCTGCCTCGAAATCTGGCTGGGGCCACCCTGGCCCTGGCCGGGCTCGGTCGCCTCGGTGGCTCCATGGTGTCCCCGGCCCGAGCGTTCGGCATGTCAGTCATCGCCTGGAGCCAGAACTTGTCTGACGAGCGGGCGTCGGAGTTGGGGGTGGAGAAGGTCTCGAAGGCTGAGCTGCTCGAGCGGGCAGACGTGCTCTCGATCCACCTGGTGCTCAGTGACCGGAGCCGAGGATTGTTCCGAGCAGACGACCTGGCCCGAATGAAGCGCGATGCTGTGCTCATCAACACGTCAAGGGGTCCGATCGTCGATGAGCCAGCGCTGATCAATGCTTTGAGCAACGGGACGATCGCCGGCGCCGGCCTCGACGTCTTCGACCACGAACCGCTGCCCGCCGGACACCCGTTTCGAAGCCTGGACAACACCGTCGTGCTCCCGCATCTCGGCTATGTGTCAGAGGCGGGACTTCAGTCCATGTACGGCCAGGCGTTGGAGGACATTGCCGCCTTCTTGAGCGGACATCCGATCCGGACTCTCGGGCCTGCCTGAGTCGCCGGACACGGTTAGGGCTGAAGGGTCGGCGGAGTGGCACCCGAAGCCAGGTACGGGCCTCTCGCAGTGAATCCGATCCGGACGATGTACACCGGGCGGGGTGGGATGTCTGGCTTCGGAGCCAGGGACTTCCTTGGGGTGTAGAGCATCCAGACTCCAGCCGGGCTGTTGAGAAGCGACTCCTCACCAGGGCCCGCCCCTTGGAAATTGCTGGCCAGCAACGGAGTGGTCGACACCTCGTCGCAGGGCCCGGCCGGTCCTGTGCATCGGGCGGCCCCGATGGCGTACTGGGGTTGGTTGAACCAGTTGGCAGAGTAGAAGAGCCAGTAGATGCCGTTCACGCGGACGAGGTCCGGCGCCTCGACGACGGTCCCTTCCCAGGGTTCGTCCGGACCCAGTATGTCGACTGGCACTCCGGTCAGACTGAGGCCGTCGGCGGCCAAGGGCTGGGACCAGATCCTGGTGGGCACCGTCGCCCCGCCGATGTTCTGGTCAGATTTGAAGAGCATCCAGTTCGTTCCGTCGTCGTCGGTAAACACCCTGGGATCGATCGAACCCCCCTGACTCGACTGACAGATGAACGGCTTCTCCGATGGCGTGAAGGGTCCGGTGGGCGAGAACGACGTAGCGGATCCGATGCACTCCATGGCGGGTGACGTGCCCTTCACAACGGCCGTGAAGTAGAGCACGTACTGAGCGCCGAACCGATGGACGTCAGGGGCCCAGGTGAACCCGGGAACGGCCCAGCCGGGCATCACGGGGAGTGCGTCGGTCACCGGTCCCCACTGGTTGAAGCTGGAAGACGACGTCACCGGGACGTTGATGATGGGCTGGGTGGGCTGGCTACTGGTGTAGAGGTAGTAGCGGCCGTGGTCGGAGATGACCAAAGGATCCGACTGGTTCTGTCCGGAGGGGACGAGCGATCCTGGAGCGAAGGGGGTGTTGGTGGGCTGAGGGGATGTGGAATCACCGACGACCACATCGTTTGTCACCTTGCGACTTACGCTCACGGCCACTGCCGCTCGGTGCTTGCGGGCCAGAGACGGGGTCTCCGGCCGGGCCGAAGCACTCGATCCAAGGGCGGCAGTCACCACCACGACGAGCCCGACTACGGCAGCCAGGGTCGTGGCAATCCACTGGACCCGGGGTCGATCGGGGCGGGGAAGGGAGGGAGCGCGCTTCCGACGGCCGATTGCCAAAGACCTTGCCATGCCACCCCCCGGCGCCGTTGCGGTGTTGATTCGAACCTGAAAGGCGACACTACCGGATGAGGGGAGCTGGGGATGAGCAGTGGACATCTCCGCTTGGTCTGGGGACAGGTGGAGAAATGTGGCGGAAAAGGTAGGGATTTCCTCTGTGGCCCTTGACCATTTGGGCGCCAGCCATCACTGTGTCAATTGTTCGGAAAGCCGAAGCTCCAAGGAATCCGGGAGTCGGGCAGTGGAGGGGCCGCAAGGCGCTTGTGCTGGTCGGGGAACGGAGGAGGTGGGACCGTAGGCGACCGGACTGGTGGTTCGGTGACGGGTTGTGGCGCCTTTCGGGGCGAAGCGGTCCGGCGCCTGTTGTGGAGTCGTCCGACACGGCTCTGCGCAGGTGAGACCGGATGCACCGTGTACGTGGCCCCGAGGAGCATGAGCGGTCTCGGCCGTTCGGTTACTCGGGGCTGCGTCGCGCCTGTGGACTTCTCCACCGGGCTATGCCCAGGTGCTGCAGTCATGCGCACCGGATCTGTCCCACCGCATTCCCTGTCGGGTCGACGACCCGACCTGAGACAGGAGATAGCCGACCTCGGGTGCGTCATATCCTCCGTCCACGGTCATCCAGCAGCTCCTCCCACCACTGGAACGCCCACCGCTTGAACGTCCAACGTTCGGGTAGGTCGGTGGGCGTTTCCTCCAGTTGCGATGGCTGCGGTCGCACCGTCCATGCCCCGTGGCCGCTCCATCTCGTCTGGCTGCTTAGGGAGGGACGAGGCCACGGTTTAGGGCATGGCAGGACTGGGCAGAATGTGGTGGACCGCCGGGCCGTGCGGAGAGTGTTTCGGATCCGCCGCCTTGACGCTCTCCTGGCCTGGTGGTCTTTTTCGTTGCTGGCGGCCGCGTGCCGAGGGAGTTAGTCGCATCGGTGGTTCGGCAACCAGCAGTCCTCGAGCGCAACTGATAGGAGAGGACCAGGTGTCTTCGGCCACGATCAGAGGCGAAGAGCGGTGATCCAGGAGGCAATTCGGTCCCAGAGGACCGAGCGGGTGGAGGCCATGTTGTGACAGTGCCCCGAATGGGCTAGCCGCATCAACGTGATGTCTCGACTTGCGGAGAAGGCGCTGACTTCTCGAGCTGGGTCGGGCGAGACATCGACACTTCCGTAGGCCAGGAACACAGGTATCTCGATGTGAGACGCAGGCTCGTGCAGGATGAACGGCGCACTGCCCTCCGCCGCGCATCTCCTTGGCACCACAGTGAGCGTCAAACGGTTGTCTTCTGCAACCACGTCACGTGGCACATCGTCCAGATGAAACCAGCTGGCCATATCGGACCGATCGGGAGCGAGGAAGGGATCGGGCATCGCCTCAAGGAGTTGCTGGACGAAGGCATCCCGCCCTTCCTCTGTCCTGGCCGTATCGATCATCTCGGTCGACAGACCCAGCGGGCCAACCCACTGGGTCGTAGTCCCGAGCACAGCGAGGGCAGCGAATGACCTTTCACTGGCCTGTTGGAGGACTGCCACCTGGCCGCCCATCGAGTGTCCCACTCCCACGAACGGTCCGTCGTGCTCGATGACCTGCGGTAGCGCCCGGACCGCCGCGGCCATGGCCGCGGCCTGATCGTAAAGATCGATATCGCGCCTCAGGACTGAACTGTTGCCGGTACCCAGATGATCGAACGCAACGACGGTGAACCCGTGACGTTGAAGAGCTTCAGCAAAGCTGTAGCCGTCCAGACCTGGCACATGGAGATCGAAATATCGACGGTTGTACGATCCACCGGGCATGCAGACGAGGACTGGTTGTGACGCTGCTCGGGGGAACCATGTCGCACCCAGCCCGGCGAGCTCACCAAAGGCCTCGCTGACGTCGATGCTCAGCTCGATTGGCTCGCCACCGAGCGTGCCGCCTCTGCCAACCTCAATAGGTTCCTCCCTGGTCAAGCCCGTCACTCACTAGACCGTAGCCAGAGCCTCGGCACATGGGATTCGCTGCCCACGGCAGGGACTCCAAGGCACCAGGGTGGCTGACGGCCACTGGCGGACTGACCGGAGCATGCACAAGCCGGTCCAGGCATGCCGGAACAGGGACGACAAGTGCCGTTCACTACTCCGGCTCTTCTTCGTCCTCCCATCGGGGCGAGCCTTCTCCGATCCACGTGCCGATGACTTCCTCGCACGTCACGACCAGCCCGGAGACGTTCGGGTAGCCGGCGTACGGAGCGAGCATCACCAGGGTCTCCCGCAACTCATCGGGAGTGAGCTCACCCCGCTTCAGAGCGGCTCGAGCCTGGATTTTCCACGTGTCCACGTGTCCGTTGGCAGCGATGGCGCCCATGAGCAGCAGGCGGCGAGACCGTACATCGAGGACATCGCGACCCCACACCTGGTCGAACAAGGTGGGCACCATCACGTCGCTGAAGGGCATCGTCCCTTCTGGGAGCGTGACGACGTCACCCGCATAGACATTGCGGAGCACGACTTGACCTCGCTCGTAGGAGGCAGGAGACCTGTTGGTCATGTATTTCTCATTTCGCTAGTGTCGCCGAACTGCGACCGACCATAGGGGGCCGAGGATCGAGCGGCTCGACGGATCGCACCGGTCGACTTTGCCGTAGTTGCCGAGTTTGGACAACTTTCAAGATGGCGACGGGGAAGATGGCGCAGCCTCCTGGCTGCTGCTCGCCCACCACTCGGTTGTGCCGATACTCGATGGGCTTGCCCATGGGTGATGGCATCGTTCGTCCCGCCCCCGGCCTTCCCTGGCGGCATCTCGATGCGAGAGGGCCAAGCTCCGAGGCTCAGCGCAGCCGAGGTCGTCCTCGTAAAGGGGAAGGCTCGGTGCGAAAGTGGCAGAAGTACCGCAGACCCCTCTCATTTGTACCGCCACGAAGGGGCACCAGGATGCAGACGGCGCCGGGACAACAGACCGCCGGGCCATCCATCGCGATAGGCCCTCAGACTCAGTGTGGGTGCGAGTGGACGGCCGGGGATGCTGACACGTGGTCCATCTCGCAAGGGTCTCCTTCCTCGTTGCACCGTTCGCATTCGAGCTCGAGTGTGCTGTGGGCGATGGCGAAGGGTGCCGCGATGGCCGCCTTCACGTGATCGCTGACGATCTGGGCCTCTTCGAGGGTGGGGTGGCCGTCGAGGACCATATGCGCCGACAGCACCCGCATCTCGCTCGACAGGCTCCACACGTGGAGGTCGTGCACCTCGCTAACGCCGGCGACGCCGGCCATGGCGGCGGTGAGCTTGTCGAGATCGACATCTGAAGGGGTCGATTCGAGGAGGACGGCGATGCTGCTCGTGAATACCCGGGAAGCCTGGAACACGATGATGGCCGCCACCACCAGGGCAGAGGCTGGGTCCAACCATTTCGCAGACGGCACAAAGAGGAGGACAACGGCGGCAACGACGACGGCCAGCGAGGCGAGGGCGTCACCGGCCATATGCAAGGCCGCCGACCGGATGTTCAGGTCTTCCGACCCGTCGTGGAGGATCAGGGCGGCCAGCCCGTTGACCAAGAGCCCGAACGAGGCGACGACGACGACGATTCCGGCCCGGATGGATTCGGGGTGTTCGAGGCGGCGAATGCTCTCGATGACGATGAGCACAGTGACCACGGCGATGAGGGCGGCATTGGCCAGGGCGGCCAGGATGGTGGCTCGGTGGTTCCCGAACGATCGCTGTGCGCTGGGGGGGCGAAGGGCGAGCCGGACGGCGGCAAGTGACAGGAGGAGGGCACCGACGTCGGAGAGGTTGTGGCCTGCGTCGGCCAACAAGCCGGTCGAATGAGCCACGGCGGCGAAGAGGATTTGGACAATGACCAAGCCGCAGTTGAGGGCCAGGCTGACAGCGAGTCGGCGTGTTCTGCTCATGGGAGTTCCTGGTGAGGAGCCTATCGTGGCCTCACCGCCCTCGGATAGGGGCCCCGAGGAGGAAGGAATACGTGCCCGGTTCGTCGCTGGATGCCATCGAGTAAGTTGCTGTGCTGTGGAGAGGGGCCTAGAGATCGACGGAGCGGGGCAGTATCAGCTGACTCAGCTGCAAGCCATCGAGGCGCAGTCGATCCATATCATCCGAGAGGTGGCGGCTGAGTTTGAGCGTCCTGTGCTGCTGTTCTCCGGCGGCAAGGACTCGGTGGTCATGCTCCGTCTGGCCCAAAAGGCGTTTTCCCCCGGTCGTCTCCCCTTCCCGGTCATGCACATCGACACCGGGCACAACTTCCCAGAGGTCATCGACTTCCGGGACCGAATGGTGGCCGACCTCGATGCAACCTTGATCGTGGCGTCAGTCCAGGAGTCAATCGACTCCGGCCGATCAACAGAAGAGGCTGGGCCCGACCCCTCGAGGAACCGACTGCAGACACGGACCTTGCTCGACGGCATTGCCGAGCACCGTTTCGACGCCGCCTTCGGCGGAGCCCGAAGGGACGAGGAGAAGGCCCGGGCTAAAGAGCGTGTGTACTCGTTCAGGGATGACTTCGGCCAGTGGGATCCGAAGAACCAGCGACCCGAGCTGTGGTCGCTCTACAACGGGCGCCATCGTCCCGGCGAGCACATCCGAGTCTTCCCGCTCTCGGACTGGACCGAGCTGGATATCTGGCAGTACATCGGGGAGGAGAACCTCGAGCTGCCCTCGATCTACTTCTCCCACCGTCGCCAGGTGCTCCGGCGCGATGGGATGCTCCTTTCCATCAACGAGTTCATCACGCCCCGTGAAGACGAGGACCTCTTCGAGGCCACCGTCCGCTACCGGACGGTGGGTGACATGACCTGCACCGGTGCGGTGGAGTCCAGCGCAGGAACGGTCGACGACATCATCTTGGAGGTCGCTGCCTCCCGGCTCACCGAGCGGGGGGCCACCCGCGCCGACGACCGGGTCAGCGAGGCGTCGATGGAGGATCGCAAGCGCGAGGGCTATTTTTGATGGAACTGCTCCGGTTCGCCACCGCGGGCTCGGTCGATGACGGCAAGAGCACGCTCATCGGCAGACTCCTCTACGACTCCAAGGCCATCTTCGAGGACCAACTCGAAGCGGTGGAGCGCGTCAGTATCCAGCGGGGCAACGACTACACCGATCTGGCCCTNNGGCCTACCGCTACTTCGCCACCCCAAAGCGGAAGTTCATCATCGCCGACACGCCCGGGCATGTGCAGTACACACGCAACATGGTCACGGGAAACTCGACCGCCGATCTCACCATCGTGTTGGTGGACGCCCGAAAGGGAATCGTCGAGCAGACCAGACGTCATGCCTTCTTGGCATCGCTGCTCAGGGTTCCCCATCTCGTCGTGTGTGTGAACAAGATGGACCTCGTCGACTACGACCAAGAGGTCTTCGACAGCATTCGCCATGAGTTCACCTCCTTTGCCAGTCGCCTCGATGTCTCGGACCTGACCTTCATCCCCATGTCGGCCCTACAGGGCGACAATGTCGTCCACCGGTCGACGAGCATGCCGTGGTACGAGGGGGCGTCCCTCATCCACCACCTGGAGCAGGTGTACATCGCCTCGGACCGCAACCTCATTGACCCCCGCTTCCCCGTGCAGTGGGTGATCCGGCCTCAGACGGCCGAGTTGCCGGACTACCGGGGCTACGCCGGTCGAGTCGACGGGGGAGTGTTCCGTCCGGGCGACGAGGTGATGGTGCTTCCCTCCGGGCTCACCACCAAGGTGGCCGGCATCGATACCTTCGAGGGGCCGGTCGACGAGGCATTCGCCAACCAGTCGGTGACCATTCGCCTGGCCGATGACATCGACATCTCCAGGGGCGACATGATCTGTCGACCGCATAACCGCCCGACCGTCGGACAGGACCTCGACGCCATGGTGTGCTGGATGACCGACCGACCCTTGCAGGTGGGTGACTTCGTGGCGCTTAAGCACACCACCCGCTGGGTGCGGGCCGTCGTCCGGGATCTCCACTACCGCCTGGACGTCAATACCCTCCATCGTGATGAGAGCGCGGTGTCCCTCGGGCTGAATGACGTCGGTCGGGTCAGCCTTCGGGTCACTCAGCCGTTGTTCTACGACAGCTACCGGCGGAATCGCCAGACCGGCTCGTTCATTCTGGCGCTGGAGGACACCAACATCACGGCTGGAGCCGGGATGCTCCATGGTCCCGACTGAGCCAATGGAGCCGACACCCGCCACCAACATCACCTGGCATAGCGGGCGGCTCACCAGCGAGGAGCGCTTTCAAGCGCTCGGGACCTCAGGTGCCACGGTGTGGCTAACCGGGCTCTCTGGCTCTGGTAAGTCGACACTGGCCTGCGAGCTCGAACATCGACTGGTCGGAGCCGGCCGTCCGGCCTACCGCCTGGACGGGGACAATCTGCGCACCGGACTGAACGGGGACCTCGGGTTCAGCCGCGAGGACCGAGAGGAGAACTGCCGTCGAGTGGGGGAGGTGGCCCGACTGCTGGCCGACGCCGGGCTCGTGGCCATCGCCGCGGTGATCAGCCCGTATGCCGTATCTCGACGCCGGGCTCGCAGCCTCCATGACGAGGCGGGGCTCCCGTTCATCGAGGTCTACCTGGCGGCCTCGGCCGACTGCTGTGCGGCTCGGGACCCGAAGGGCCTCTACGCCAGAGCCGCAGCCGGCGAGATCGGTTCGTTCACGGGACTAGATGACCCCTACGAAGTCCCAGAGCACCCCGAACTGGTCATCGGCAACGAGACAACGGTGGACGAGGCGGTCGAGATGATGCTCGCGGCCCTCGGCCCCTCGTAGGTCGACGGGCACCGATCGACCGTGCGGTGTGTGGTCCCGATGTCCGGTCCGATGGCCTCCACGAGGGATGGCGGCAACCTCCAGTCTGTCCGGTTGGGCACTCGTCCAAGCGACACCTCGGGCCGGCGAGGTGCTCAGCCTTCGGCTCAGCGGTGGGACGCCCCCGTGCGCCGCATTCGCTCTGCCGCCAGCACGGCCAGAGTCTGTCGGGCAGTGTTCTGCCAGCTGAAGGTGGACGAGTAGTCGAGCGCCGCCGTCCCGAGGCGCTTTCTCAGGACCTCGTCGGAGAGAACTGAATCCAGGCCCTCGACCATGCCGGCGGCGTCATCGAAGAGGATCCCCGTCTCCCCGTCAATGACGGCGTCCTGGTGCCCGCTGATCCGAGATGCCACCGCCGGGGTGCCGCTGGCCCCGGCTTCGGTCACGGTCATGCCCCAGCCCTCCCGGAGGGAGGTCGAGGCCACCACCCAGGCCCGCCGGTAGAGGTCGATGAGCTCGGACTGCTCGACGTGGCCGGGAAGTGAGATCCAGTCCTCGGCATGGTGCAGCTCGATCAGTCTCTCCAGCATGGGGCGCTCGTAGCCTTCGCCGGCGATGACCACCTGGAGATCGGGATGCCGGGGCTTCAACCGCACCAGGGACTCGATCATGAGGTCAAAGCGCTTCACGGGCACCAGCCTGCCGACCGCCACCACCAGCGGAACCTCTGAGCGGCTTGACCCGGGCGAGAAGTCCGACCCGACCCCGGGCGGCACCACGGTGACGTTCGATTCGGGCAGGCCGAGGCGACTCACGATCTCGGCTTTGGACGAGGACGACAGGGTGACGATGCGGCTGCGGCGGTAGGCGAGGGGAGCCACGCTGTTCTCGAAGGCGTACCCGACCTCGGCCAATCCCTTCGGGAGGACCATCTTCCACATTTCGGCGTGGACATGATGGAGAAAGACGATCTTCGGGCAACGGGCCCACAGTGGGGAAAAAAAGGGCATGCCGTTCCAGATCTCGACCAGCCCGTCACCCCGACCGAGATGGCCGATGGCGCCCGAGATCATCGTCCGGGGAAAGATCGAATACCGACCGACCCTGCGTTTGACCAGATAGCCCTCACGGATCAGGGAGGGCGCGGACCCCTCGACCGTTGACGTGGTCATCCTGACATTCAGCCCGGCTTTTGCCCAGGCGGCGAGTATGCGATGGGCGTGGAGCTCGGAGCCCCCGGCTTCTGGGTCGTCGAAATCGCGCCATGCCACGACGTCGATGTCTCGAAGCCCGGCGGTTGCCGCGATCTCCTCGAGGCTCATGTCGGCGAACGGCTGCAGGTCGGGAAGCTCGAACGCCGAGCGGCTCAGCCCGGCGTGACCTGTCGGGCTCACGGCATGACCATGTCGCGCATGTATGAAGTCCGGATCGACGGTTCCCCGGAGGGACCCCTCTCCATGATCGGCGGAAGGATCGTCTGTAAACGGGACCGCCGGTTTTTCCCCGTAGTCGACCAACCGCTCCATTCGAAGCTCCCCCCGGCCCTCGCCGTGTACATCTGGCATAGTCCTGACACGCTAATCCATGCACGGTTGGCAAGCGGTGACGAAGAGGCGGCCATCCTTGCTCGAGCCCAGGTCCGAGGAAGATTTCCGGCCCCGAGGGGCAGGCGTGTGCTCACGGCGACGGGGGTGAAGCAGCCCGCCGGTGACCCCTGCGGCTGGTTCAGGCCAGGTCGGCCCACAACCGGTTGGGCCTCGTGCCCCAGGCCACTTGGCGAGCCAGTTCGGCCGAAACGGCCGGCAGGTCAGCGGCATGGGTGACTCCGACCAACCGAGCATCGGTGGTGATCACCCGGACAGGAAGTCCCTCGCCCGTGGCGACCATGGTCGCCACGACCTCGGGCAGCAGCACCTCAGCCTTTGGGATCTCTCCGCCCGCCTCGACGTGGGCCACGAGGGCGTCCTCGTCGAGACCGGAGGCCTCCATGGCGGCCTCGAAGGTCTTCCAGATGACGGACTGGAAGCCCCAGAGATTGACCGAAGCAGGCAGTCGCCCATCGAGCTCGGCCGGCTCTACGCCATCGCCGGCGACGAACGACTCGCCTCCAGCAACCCTTGCCACCTGCCGACGTTCGTGCAGGGCCACCAAGTAGCCACTGTCGCTCACTTGGCAGATCCCCCGGGTCACCGGGTCGTCGGTGGCGACCGTCGATCGCAGCTCGTAGCCAACGAGGACGTGCTCGCCTACGCCGGACACCAGCTGTTGGGAGAGTTGACCCATGGCCACCTCGCCGTAGACGTCATCGGCGTTGCACACGGCGAAGGCCTGGGTGCCGCCGAGGGCGTCCTTGGCCGCTAGCACGGCGTGCACGGTGCCAAGGGGCAGCCGCTGGGTGGCAAAGGCCACATCGACCGATGAAGGCCAGCTCTGCTCGACGTGGTACTTGATGGCCGGCCCGGTCTCGGGATGGAGCACCAGCACGATCTGGCCGAAGCCGGCGGCCAGCGCGTCGCTGACCAGGAGGTCGATGACCGCCTCTCCGTTCGGGCCGATCGGGGCCAGGGGCTTGCAACCGCCGTATCGGCGGGCCATGCCTGCGGCCAGGACAACCAACGAAGGGGCCACGCCTGCGCTCAACCGCCCCAACGCAGGACGGCACTGGCCCAGGTCAGGCCGCCTCCGAATCCAGTGAGCAGGACGTGATGGCCCTTTTCCAGTCGCCCGTTGTCCAAGGCGTCGACCAGGGCCAGGGGAATGGACGCCGAGGAGGTGTTGCCGTAGCGGTCGATCACCACGACCGCCTTCTCCTCGGGAATGCCGAGGCGCTGGCAGGCGGCGGTGATGATCCGGAGGTTCGCCTGGTGGGGGACCATCAGGTCGATGTCGTCGATGGTGAGGCCGGCTTCGGAGATGGCTCGCTCCGCCGACTCGACAACCACGCGCACGGCCTTCCGGAAGATCTCCTTGCCATTCATGTACAGATAGCCGCCGTGGTCGCACTTGAGGAGATGGCGGAGGGAGCCGTCGGCACCGATGTTCCACGACAGCAGCTGGCCGGGTCCGTCCACCGCTTCGAGCACCACAGCGCCGGCGCCGTCGCCTACGAGGATGGCAACCGAGCGGTCGTCCCAGTCGGTGATCCGGCTGAGGGTCTCCGAGCCGATGACCAAGAGGCGCTCGGCCCCGATGGCCAGGAGCCCGTGGGCCACCGACAGGGCATAGACGAAGCCCGAGCAGGCCGCATTGACGTCGAAAGCCCCGCCGGCGATGCCGATGCCGTCTTGGACGGTCGCAGAGGTGCCGGGGACGATCTGGTCCGGGGTGGTGGTGGCGAGGATGATCCCGTCGATCTCGTCCGGCCGCCTCCCGGCCTTCTCCAGGGCGGCAAGCCCGGCCTCGATCGCCAGCCCCGACGTGGTCCCGCCGATTCGGCGTTCACGGATGCCCGTCCGCTCCTGGATCCAGGCGTCATTTGTGTCCATGATGACCGAGAGGTCGTCGTTGGTCACAATTTTGTCGGGGACGGAGATTCCCCAGCCCGTGATGATTCCGCCGCGCGGCGTGTTCATACTCGAATGCCTTCCATAGTCCTCAGCCCGCCTCCAGCACGTGAATACCGATAAAGGCTGCGTCGGTGCGCCCGGCGTGACTCCCGATCATGCCACCCGTGTTGGCCGCCACTGCCAATCGGGCCCCTTCCACCTGCCGCCGACCGGCTTGGCCCCGAAGCTGGGTGGTGAGCTCCACCACCTGGGCGATGCCCGTGGCCCCCAAGGGGTGCCCACGGGCGAGGAGGCCACCACTGGTGTTGACGGTCAGACCCTTGCCCCCGACGGTCGTATCGCCCGCCACGGTGGCAGGACCGGCATCGCCGGGCTTGAAGAACCCGAGCGATTCGAGAGCGTAGAGCTCCTCGGGGCTGGTGGCATCGTGCAGCTCGAGCACGTCCACATCCGACGGGTCGATGCCCGACACCTCCCATGCCGCCGCTCCGGTCTCACCCAGCCGGTCGTGGTAGTCGATGTCGCCGTTGCCGGATCGCACCGTGCTGGCCCTGATCCTCGGTGCTCCGGGGGCGGCACTGGTCGACAGGACGACGGCAGCCGCGCCGTCGGTGAACGAGGAGCACATGAGCCGGGTGAGCGGACTCACGATCGGTGTCGATTGGAGCACCTCGTCCAAGGTCACTTCCTCTTGGAACTGGGCGAAGGGATTGAGGGCCCCGTGATACCGGTTCTTCACTGCGGCGGCGGCGAACTGCTCGACGGTGGCTCCGCGCTCTTCCATCAGCGAGACGGCCCATGACGCATTGAGGGCCATGAGCACGGAACCCGACGGGTTCTCCAGGTTGTCGTGAAGAAAGGTCCGGTCGACCAGAGGAACCCCGTCCTCGATCCCGGCCAGCGTGGCCGCCCTGTCTCCCGTCCACATCTTCTCGACGCCGACGGCGAGCACGGTACCCGAGCCCCCGAGGGTGGCGAGGGTGGCCAGATGCAGGGCAGAGGATCCGCCGGCGCAGGAGTTGTCCACGTTGATGATGCCGGCGTTTCGCAGTCCGGCGGCACCGAGGAACGTCTGGCCACGGATGCATCCCTGGTCGAGCAGGCGACCGGCGGTGGCGTTCCCGAAGACGACCAGGTTGACCCTGGTCGGGTCGACATCGGCGTCGGCCAGCGCCTCGGCCACCACCTGTAACGCCATGTCCTCGGCGGAGCGATCCCGCCGGTTCATCGGCGTCATGGCCGAGCCCACGATATGTGCGGTGGTGTCCATGAATTCCTCTTATCGCTTGGGCACGGTCGTCGCCGGGATGGCCGAGACAATGCGCTCGAACTGCTTCAGTGGTTCGTCGGCCGTCACATAGACGGCCACGTGTTCAGCCCCTGCCCGACGATATGACGCCACGACGTCTGCGACCTCGGCCGCCGTCCCGTGCACGAGGTGCCGGTCGAAGGCTTTGGCCGGGATGCCGTAGAGCGAGGACATCCACCCCGTTCCCCGCCGGAGACCGACCCCGGGGTCGTCGTCCACGCTCACGAACAAGACGATGGACCGGGTGACGGCGTCGGCCGGTCGTCCGGCCCGGTCAACCTCTTTGCCCAGTCGCTCCATGGCGTCGCGGTACTGGGTGGGGCTGAGGAACAGGGGCATCCAACCGTCGGCCAAGGTGGCGGCTCGCCGGAGGGCTGCCTCCGAGGACCCGCCGACCCAGATGGGCACCGGAGTCGGTTCGGGGAGCTGGCGATAGCGCTCTGGTCCATCGACCGAGGTGTCGCCTCTGGCCACGCCCGTGCCGCTCGACCAGGAGCGCCTGAGCTCGGCGATGCCAGCGTCGAGGAGCCGGCCGCGAGCGTGGTAGTCCACACCGACCTGGTCGTACTCGCCGGGGTGGCTCCCGACACCGGCCCCGAGGATCAGTCGTCCCTCGGAGAGTGTCTGCAAGGTGGCCGCCTGCTTGGCCACGGCTGCGGCCTGTCGGAGGGGGAGCTGCACGACGCAGGTCCCGAGGGTGGCACGGGCGGTAGCGGTGGCGGCCACGGTGAGGGCGAGCATGCACTCGAGGGCCGGGCCGTGCCAGAAGAGGTGGTCACAGGCCCACAGGGCGTCAGCCCCGAGCCCCTCGGCGGCCCGACAGACGTCAGCCAGCCCACCGGCGGGGTCGGAGCCCGCCGGCCACGGTGACTCGGTCTCCTGGATGAAGGTTGGGAGTATGAGTCCGATCGGCCCCAGAGGGGTGGCAGCGGGTCGCTCCATGGGCACAGGCCATGGTATCCGCCACCGCCTGACGATGTCACCATTGGCACCCGGCGACTCGGCGACGGACCACCCCCTTTCGGCCGCGCGTTCGACCTTCGGCCCCGACACGGCAGAATGAGGGAACCCGAGCGAACGGCACCGACGTACGAACATCGTCGGCGAGAGGACGAGCTGTGGCAATCGAGCAAGACCAGAGTGATGACGTGACAGATCCGCCCCACGCGACCGAGACGCTGTCCGACGCGGAGCGCGGGGAGCGTTTGGCCCAGCTCAACAGCATCATCGAGTTGATGCGGCCGGCCGTGCAGGCCGATGGTGGCGACTTGGCCCTCCTGTCTGCCGATGTGGCCACCGGGGTGGTCGAGGTGCAGCTCCAAGGGGCTTGCAGCTCGTGTGCCGTGAGCTCGTCCACCCTCCAAGGTGGCGTCGATCGCATTCTGCACGACCGGTTGCCGTGGGTGACCGAGGTTGTCGGCGGGGTCGACGAGTCGGCCGATCCCTTCGAGAGCGAGGCCATGGGCCGCGGGGGCTACGTCCCGAGCTTCTGAGCGGGAGCGGCCCTCGGGCGGTCAAGCCTGCCCACGGTCGCTCAGGGCTGGTCGTTCGGGCACATTCCCACCGGATCGTCGTAGCGGGCCTTGTCGTTGGTCCAGCTGCCGTCGATCCATCCGGCAGCCGGCGGGTTGAGGTGGAACATCGGGGTGAGCTGTTGGGTGATGGCCGCGCCCAGCACTGCGGCACCTGCCGGGCAGAGGTGGGTGTTGTCCGTCTTTCGGACCCTGATCCAGCCACCGGAGACTGTCGGGAGCCAGGGCGAGTAGTAGCCGTCGAGGTCGAGGGATGCGGCCACTGGCAAGAAGGTGACCTGGCCGGGGTACTTGGTCGGCAGCTTCGAGACGATCGAGGTCCATGCTGCGGTGCCCTGGTTCTGGGTGTCGACCAGCTGCTGGCGGGCGGTCGGGTCGATGATCCCGTCCAGGGGCCCGACCGTCGGGAACTGCACGAAAGCGATCCCGTCCACCCCGAGCCCGGGCGCCAGCATGGCTCGGACTGCCTTGTTGATGAGCGCGGTGTACTGGACGGGATGGGCCAGGGCATAGCTGTTGTCCCATGACCACATGCCGATGATCACCTGGGGGTGGTCTTGTTGGATGAGTGCTGTGAGGTCTCGGGCGAAGTTCGGGTCGGTGAGCAGCCCCCAGCCCGGGAATCCGTGCGTGGTGACCGTCGCCTCCCCAGTGGCTTGGAGAGAGGCCTGGATGCCCAGCTCGGCATCGAACATCACGCTGTCGCCGATGGTCATGACCCGGAGGGGCTGGGCCGCAGAGACCACCGTCCCCGGGGCCAGGTCGATCGGGGCGGGCAGCGGGTTGGGCGCGGCGGTCGGGGAGACCACCTTCACGCTCCCGTAGTCCGGAGCAGGCCCAGTGGCAGGAGCGGCGTCAAGCGAGGCCGTGCCTACGACGATGGCGAGTGTTGTGATGCCGACGGCGGCCAACATGGTGAAGGTGAGGGGCCAGCCCCTCCACCGGTAGCGCCGGACCGGGCGCTCGATCAGGTAGAAGCTGGCCGTGGCGGCGAACAGGGTGGCGCCCAGCCGGGCGGCCAAGAGCCACAAGCCGCTGAGCCCGGTGGTGATGTCGGTCATGAGGACGTAGACCGGCCAGTGCCAGAGGTACAGGCCGTAGGAGATCATGCCCACCCACCGAAGTTGGCGGTTGGAGAGGATGGCACCCAAGGGCCCCGGGTCTGACTGGGCGACACTGGCGATCACGGTGGCGGCCAGGATGCCGGCGATGACCAGGCCGCCGGTGTACATGAAGTCCGACGGGTTGCCCTGGTCGTCGCCGGCGAAGACCCAAAAGAAGGCCAAGGCCACCGCCGCGATGGGCCCGGCGATGTGCAGGGAGCGCCGCACGGGTGGGGAGTGGGCCGGCCGATTGGACTTGATGATGGCGAGGACGGCGCCGATCAGCAGCTCGAAGGCCCGGGTGTCGGTGCCGTAGTAGATCCGCGAGGGTGCCGCCCCGCGGTGGAAGAGCACGGCCATCTCCAACGCCGAGGCTATGGCCAGCAGCGAGATGACGACGATCAGGGCGGCCCTCGGGTAGGAGCGCCCCTTGCTCGTCCTCTTTTTGACCAGCCAGAACATGCCCAGGATGATCAGCGGCCACACGAGGTAGAACTGCTCCTCGATGGCCAGGGACCAGGTGTGCTTCAGCGGGGACGGTGGCTGGAACAGGTCGAAGTAGGACTGATTGGTGAAGATGAGGTGCCAGTTGGCGTAATAGAACAGGGTGGCGATCTCGTCGGGCCCGAAGGTGGCCGGGACGATGTTTGGCCCTCCGAGCCAGGCGTAGAGGGTGAGGACCAACAACAGGACCATCACGGCGGGCAGCAGACGCTTGGCCCGGCGGGACCAGAAGGTGCGCAGGCCGATCCGTCGGGTACCGTGCCACTCGTTGACCAAGAGGCTGGTGATCAGGAAGCCGGACAGGACGAAGAAGAAGTCGACGCCGAGATAGCCGCCATTGGCCCAGTGGAAGTTGAAGTGGTAGGCGATGACCCCGGCTACAGCCAGTGCCCGCAGCCCGTCGAGTGCGGGCATGTAGGAGTGCATCCCCGAGACGGTCGGAAGCTCCTCTTGCATCCCACCGGGAGCAGACAGGCCTCCGGTCTCCGACTGCTCGCTCAAGGCGGTCACCGGTGGTTCGCGGTTGCTAGCGCCGACACCTCTCCCACCCTTCGCACTCGGCAACGGCACAGTCTCCGCTGCCCGACACACAGCGGCCCCGGCTGCCCGATTCTTCAGGAGCCGTCCCCTTAGCGGCGAGATGGTAGCAGTTCGATTCTCCCGCCCACCGCCACCCGGTCTCCCTCCGGGACGACGGCCCGGGGTGCGGAGGACAAGGGTCGGTCGAGGCCCCGTCGTCGGCCGACGTTCGACTGTGGCAGCCAACCCAGGCCTCGGCCCGTCCCTCCATTATGGTGACCGGTCATGACTGAGGAGCCCGCCGGCACGGGACGACGATTCTGGCTGTGGTTGGCCGTGTGGACCCTGGTCGGCCTCGGCATCCGCTTGGGCACCGTGTACGGCCGGCCGAACCGCACCCCGGGCGGCGATCCGGGCTACGCCCACGGGGTCGCCAACCTCATCGTGGCGGGCAAGGGCTTCATCAACCCGCTGGCCTACTACTTCCACAATCAGCACCACGTCCTCCAGACGGCCGGGTGGCCGCCCCTGTGGACGATGCTGCTCACCGTCCCCATCTTCTTCGGGTTCCACAGTTTCTGGGCCGCCCGCATCTGGTCGTGCATCATCGGCGCGGCGGCGGTGACTGTCTGCGGCCTGGCCGGCCGGGAGGTGGCCGGACGCCGGGTGGGCCTGATCGCCGCCCTCATCATCGCTATCTACCCGAACATCTGGATGAACGTGGAGCTGGCGTCGTCCGAGACTCTGTCGCCACTGTTGGTCGGCCTGATCCTTTGGACGGCCTACCGGTTCTGGCACCGCTCGTCGTGGGGGAACATGGTGGCCCTCGGTGTCAGCATCGGTCTCGGGGCCCTCGGGCGGGACGAACTGTCACTCCTATGGCTGTTCATCCTGGTCCCTTTGGTCCTCTCTCTCCGCTCGTCCACATGGCGCCGTCGCTTCGGTCTCTTGCTGGCCGGGGCGGCCGCCTCGGCACTCATCGTCATGCCCTGGGTCGGCTACAACCTGAGCCGCTTCGACCAGGTGGTCACCATCAGCGACGGGCTCGGGCCCACGTTGCTCTCGGCCAACTGCGGGGTCACCTACTCGGGAACGTTCGAGGGCTACTGGTCCTGGCAGTGCGTGGAGCACGTGAAGGACAACCCGAAGGTCGACGAGTCGGTCAACTTCGCCCACGACCAGAAGCTCGGAGAGGACTACATCAAGGCCCACGAGAGCGAGCTCCCCAGGGTCACCTTGGCGAGGATCGGCCGGGGGTTCGGCTTCTTCCATCCCCTCCAACAGGTCCAGTTCGACTCGGTTGTCGAGACTCGGCCCTATCACTGGGGCCTCGTCGGCCTCGGCATGTACTACGCCCTCTTGGCCCTCTCCATAGGCGGCACGGTCATCCTGAAGCGCCGGAAGATCCTTGTCTATCCGCTGTTGGCCGTGGGCGCCGACGTCCTGTTCGTCTTCATTCTCAGCTTCGGCCAGACCCGCTACCGGGTCACCTTCGAGGTGTCCCTCGCCATCTTGGCCTCAGTCCAGTTGGAGTGGCTGTGGACTACGCTGACTCGGACGCCTGGGCATCGGATGGGCAAGACCACGCCGGTCGACAACCCTGACGGGGAGTCACCCACACCGGAGTCGGAGCCGGCAGAGCTGATTGGGGGAGGAATTGGAACCAGGAGCTGACCTGCTGGTTGTCCTCCCCGCCTGGAACGAGCAGCAGTCGGTGGGCCTGGTGGTCAAAGAGGTCCGCACTGCTGTTCCAAAAGCCCGGATCCTGGTGGTGGACGACGGCTCCACCGACCGGACGGCCGAGGTGGCGAAAGAGGCAGGGGCGGTGGTCATCATCAACCCGTTCAACCTCGGTGTCGGCGGGGCCATGCGGGTGGGGTTCCGTTACGCCGAGGCCCATGGTTGCACGGTCATGGTGCAGGTGGACGCCGACGGCCAGCACGACCCGCAGGACATCTACCTCCTCATTGACGCCCTCGACCAGGGACCGGCCCCCCATGTGGTGATCGGGGCCCGCTTCTCGGGGGTCGGGGACTTCGACGTGCCCCGGGCCCGCCGCTTCGCCATGCGGCTCCTTGCCCGGTACCTCTCCCACGTGGCCCACACCCCGCTGTCCGACGTGACCTCGGGGTTCCGAGCCCACAACCGGGCGGCCATCGAGCTCTTCGCTCGGACCTACCCGGCCGACTACCTGGCCGATACCGTCGAGTCCCTGGTCATCAACGCCCGCGCCGGGGGCCATGTCTCCCAGGCGGCGGTAGCCATGCGACCCCGCTACGCCGGGGCGCCGAGCCAGTCCTCTTGGTGGGCCATGGCCTATCTGGCCCGGGTCATGGTGATGCTGGCCATCAATGTCGTCCGCCACGAAAGGAATCCCCGCAGTGCTACCGAGGGGGAGGGGTGAGCGGGGTCCACGTCCTCCTCCTGGTGGCTGCCCTGGTGACCCTCGCCGTCATCATCGAGCTCTCGAGGCGTAGTCAGCTGCGCATGAAGTACACCGTGGTGTGGCTCATCGTGGGCCTCGGTATCGCCCTGTTGGCCATCGCCCCGGGCCTGTTCAACTCCTTCGCCCACGGCGTCGGGGTCAAGAGCCCTCCTGATCTGCTGGTGGCCTTCGCCGCCCTGTTCTTGCTGATGGTCTGCGTGTACCTGAGCTGGGAGGTGGGGAGGCTGGAGGACCGCTCGGGCATCCTGGCCGAAGAGGTTGCCCTCCTCAGGGCCGAGTTCGAAGAGCGCTCCTTTGCCCCCGGGCAGACGCCAGCACCTGATGAAGCCTCCGATGGAGGATGAGATCCGGCCCTTAGCGGGGATGCCGTAGTGCTCGCCCCCGAAGAGGTCAGCTCACAGGCCGAAATGGACCAGGTGCCCGGAGTCCCGACCGGTGCCGCCCCGAAGCAGGCTTGGCACAGTCCGGCCCTCGACGGCATCCGCGCCGTGGCGGTGATCGCCGTGCTCATGTACCACGCCGGGGTGTCGTGGTTCGGCGGCGGGATGCTCGGTGTCGACATGTTCTTCGCCCTATCGGGATTCCTCATCACCACCCTGTTGGTCAACGAGCACCAGGCGACCGGGACGTTGGCCCTGGTCAAGTTCTACGGCCGGCGGGCCCGGCGCCTACTCCCCGGCCTGTTCCTCTTGTTGGGCCTCGTGGCGGTCTATGCGGCATGGTTCGCCGAGCCGGACACCGTCGGGACGATCAGGGGCGATGGCCTCGCCACCTTGGCCTACGTCTCGAACTGGCACTTCATCCTCTCCGACCAGGGCTACTTCGTGCACTTCGGGGCGCCGTCCCCGCTGCTGCACACCTGGTCNNTCTACCTGGTCTGGCCGCTCGTCGTGCTGGTCGTGCTCAAGCGGTACCGGCCTCGGGGACTGGCCCTCGTGGCCGCCCTCGGGGCCGTCGCCTCTGTCGTCCTCACCTGGAGCCTGTTCCTGGCCGGGGAGAGCGTCAACCGTCTCTACTACGGCACCGACACCAGGGCCCAGGCCGTGATGGTGGGTGCGTGCCTCGGCGCCCTCGGCCCGATCGACGGCTGGTTCTCCAGCCGCCCGGGTTGGACCGGTGGCGTCGTGGCCCGCCGAGTGGTCTCTGGGATCGGGCTCCTCGGTGCGGTGGCGTGCGTCTGGGCCATCCACGTCGTCTCGGGCACCGACACCATCTTGTACCACGGCGGATTCGCCCTCATGGCCCTGGCCACGTCGGCCGTCATCGCGGTGGTGATCGCCCGGCCCCACGGGGTGGAGGCCCGCCTCTTGTCGTTTGCTGCCCTCGGCTATCTCGGTCGCATCTCTTATGGGCTGTACCTGTACCACTGGCCCCTGTTCTTGATGATCGACAATGCCCACACCGGCCTCGTCGGCTGGCAGCTGCTCGCCGTGCGGCTGGCAGCCACGCTGGCCGTTTCAGTGGTCTCTTTTCACCTGGTCGAGCTGCCCATTCGCCAGCGACGTTTCCTCAAGGGATGGCACCTGGCGGCCGCCCTGCCCGCCGCCCTCATCGCCGCGGTCGTCATCTTGGTGGTGGCGACCGAGACCCCGGTCTCGGCCCTCCCGACCAGTGCCAGCCTGGCCCCTCCGTCGGCGGCCTACACGGCGGGCCTATCGCACCGCTATGGACTGGCTCCCGGGCGCCCGGTCCGGGTGCTCGTCCTCGGAGACTCCCTGGCCCTCACCTTGGGCATAGGCCTCTCGGTGGACGCCAAGGACTGGGACGTGAAAGTGATCAACCAAGGTGTTATCGGATGCGACCTCGACCCCGACTCGACGGTGAACATCCAGACCGGACCGGGCCAAGCAGCCCAGGGGTGTGTGGGATGGCAGAAGACGTGGGCCGACGACATCAAGACGTTCGACCCTGACGTGGTCCTCATCGAACTCGGCCGTTGGGAGGTGTCGGACCGGATCGTGGACGGCCACTGGACCCGCATCGGCAGCCCGCCGTGGGACGACCTTCTCGGCCACCTGCTCGACCAGGCGGTGACCATCGTTGGCAAGCAGGGGGCGAAGGTGGTCCTGTGCACGTTGCCGTACATCCAACAGACCACCGAACAGCCGAACGGCCAGCCCTGGGCCATCAACCTGCCCATCCGGACCAACCAGTACAACGCCGTCCTCCGTCGGGTCGCGGCTCGCCACCCGGGAGTCACCGTCATCGACCTGAACAAGCTGCTCGATCCGGACGGGCACTACACCTCCTACATCGACGGCATTCGGGTCCGCAACGACGACGACGAGCACCCCTCGGTGGCTGGCGGCGAGCTGATCAGGCCCAAGGTCCTGCCGGAACTGCTGTCGCTCGGAGCGGCCCGGGCCCGGGCCCGGCCCTGAGGCCGGGAGAGGCGGTGCCGGCCCCGGCGCTAGTGCCGGCCACGGTCACTCCCCGAGCACTGCCGCCCAGACCAGACTGTCGAGTGCGGTCACTGCCGGCCCGGGCAGCGACCGAGGAGTACGGATAACTGAGCCATCGACAAGATGGCGTCGAGAAGAAATGTGAGGTCTGCGGCATGCGGCCAGTGAACAGAAGGAGCTTCCTGGCCGCCGGCGGTGGGGCCATCGGCCTGACCACGGCCGCGGTTGTCGCCGGCGCCGGCCCGGCGGGCGCGGCCAGTCGACCGATGGCCAGGTCGTTCACCAACCAGAGCTCGATCTCCGACACCGCCAGTGGGGTCGAGCTGTCGAAGGGGGCCTCGCCGTCGCCCGGCCGGGTCTGGGTGGTGCGGCGGGTGTTCTGGAACGTGAACTTCGACGGCAACGTGGCCGATCGGGTGCAGACCTATCTCTATCGTCTGCCCTCGTCGTATACGACCGCGGAAGCGCACACGCACATGGAGTCGAGCCTCGAGGGCTGGCTCGGTTGCTGTGGCAACTCCGAACTCACCGGGAACGGGGACATGCAGTACGACGAGAACGACGTGGTGGTGAGCCAAGGCCAGCAGCTGTGGATCTGGTTCATCACACCGGCCACCTACGACAACTGGGTGACGGCCGCCGGTATGACGGTGTGGGACGAGCCGGCCTGACGTCTGGCACCGACGTCGCCAAGGGACGCGCTCATACGTGCGCCCCACGGCCGGTGGACATCGAACCGGTGGAAGATCGGGCCCAGGACGCGAGTCAGGTGGCGCAGGGGAGCTTCGTATACCAGGCGGGAGGGCCGAGGGCCCCGGGAGGCAGCATGGGTCGCCGGGAAGCCGTGGCGGCCAGGGCGTGTGGGCGTCCGAGCGAAACAAGTTGAGGGAGGAAGCGCTGGCCCACCAGCTGGCCACCGGGAATGGTCAGGTGGATGCCGTCGGCGCAGCGCACGTCCACGCCGTCGACGTCGCTGACGAACTGGTTTGTCGGCGACAGCATCCTCGAGAGGTCGACCACCGAGGCCACGCCGTGCGCCGATCCGACGGCCTCAGCTATCAGCCGTCGGTCGACCGACACCCTGGCCGGCTCGTTCTCCGGCAGCGGCTGGCCATCGCTCTGCTCCCCGCTTTGGTAGTAGGGGGAGGTCATCAAGACGACATGGGCACCTTCGGAGGACAAAATGGCGATGGCCTGCTTGAACCGGGTCTCAGCCCACCGGTCGAACGAGGGTTGGCCGAGATGCTGCCAGCTTCCGTCGAGCTCGGTGTCGAGGGTGTCGCTACGGGCCAGGTAGACGACCACGTCCGGGTCGTATTGGCGGACCATGGAGCGATACGTGGCCAGCAGATGGGCGGGATCCTGGCTCTCGCAGGGTGCGCCCGGCGGATTGGTGTACCAAAGGACCCGGACGGCACTCCCCTCGGCCAACGAGCACCCGGGGGCGGCTCCGTTGATGACCTGGGCGCCGTAGCGGGGGGCGATGGTGGACAGCCCGACGTCGAGTGAGCCGCTCATCGAGTCGCCGACCAGCAGGACTCGCACGGGAGTCGGGGGCATGATGAACGAGGCCGCCGCCTCGGTGTGCGCCAAGGGAAGGCTGACCGCCGCCCCGGCCGTCGGGAGTTGGGCCTCGAGGGAGGGGACGAGGAGGGCCAACATGGACACGGCCACCACCGCCGCTGGAACGGCGACCCAGGACCGCCAACCGGCCAGAACGCCGTGGCGGATCGGTGTCTCGACGAGGTGGAAGGAGGCGGCGGCCAACCCCACGATGACCGCCATACGAAGGCCCAGCAGCGCAACGCCGTCCAGGTGGGTGCGGAGAGGGGTCACGACCAACAGGACCGGGAAGTACCAGAGGTACATGCCATACGAGATCCGACCCAGATAGGGGAGAGGCGAAAAGGTCAAGACCTTGGCCAGGGGGTGGTCGACGACCAGGGTCAAACAGGCGATGACGGCGGCGGTACCGAGTCCCATCAGGGCGAAGCCGCCGTGGAAGGCCAGAGCTGACGTCTCGGACACCATTCGCCACATGGACAGCACGCCGAGTCCGCCCACGATGCCGAGAATCCAGACCACCCGACGGCCCACGGCTGTCCTCACCGGCCCCCACCACAGCGACAGTGCGGCGAGGGCGGCCCCGATGAGGAGGCCCTGGGCCCGGGTGTCGCTCCCGTAGTAGGAGCGGTTCACCGACTCGGCCCCGACCGGGGTGATGACGGCCATCAGGGTGGCCGAGGCGACCGCTCCACCGGCAGCCACCAGGGCAACCAGGGCGATGCGTCGCTGTCCGCCGCCGCTACCGAGAGGCCGGCGGTGCCGATGACGCAGGCCGCCGACCACGGCCAGGAGGACGATGGGCCACACCAGGTAGAACTGCTCCTCGATGGCCAGTGACCACGTGGGCAGCAGCGGCGACGGATTGGCGGTGGTGGCGAAGTAGTCGGCATGGGCAGCGATGAGGTGCCAGTTGGCCACGTACCCGAGAGTGGCCAACGTGTCCCCGAAGAGGCCGGGGGACCCCAACACCTCCGGATAGGCCACGGCGACGGCGCCGACGACGGCCAGCATCAAGAACAGGGCGGGCAGGAGCCGCCGGGCCCGCCGGGCCCAAAAGGCTCGCAGCGCCACCCCGCCCGAGCCCTGCCACTCGGCCAGCAGCAAGTTGGTGATGAGGTAGCCCGACAGGACGAAGAACACATCGACGCCGAAGTACCCGCCGATGGCCCAGCTGGGCTCGGCATGGTACAGGATCACCGCGGTGACAGCCAGGGCCCGGATGCCGTCCAAGGGGACGATGCGTCGTGGTCCGGACGCAGCCCTGCCCACGTCGATGGTGCTGCCCCCCTGCATGGGCGTCACACTACCGACAAACCCCGCGGCGGGCAGATTGAACAGAGTCCCAGGTCAGAGGGGGGAGCTCAGGCAATGGGACGATGGGCCATCTGCAGGCGCCCCACCCGGACGGCCTCGGGGAGCAGCTTCCAGGCCAGCCACTTCCCCGAGGCGCCATCGGTGCCTAGCGTGTAGGGGAAGTGGACCCCGTCGGGGGTGCGGATCCGGATGCCGTCGACGACCGGTGAGAACTGGCTGTCCGGGCAGACCTCGGCCCCGAAGTCGTCCACCGTGACGTTCGCCCGGTGGCGGGCGGCCACCTGGCGGAGGATCTGGTCGTAGTCCAGACGTCGGGTGGCCGTGTCCTCGGGCCAGGGCTCCCCGTTCGGCTGCTCCCCGGTGCTTTCGCAAGGGGCGGTCAAGAGCACCATGTAGGCGCCGGTTGAGGTGCCGATGGCGATGGCCCGTTCGAGGGCGGCTTCCAGGATGCGGTCGTAGGCGGGCTCACCGATGTGCAGCGTCTGGCCACCGATGACCTGGTCGGTGACCTCCCACCGACCGGCCATGAGCAGCACGGTGTTCGGGTGCTGGGCCCGAAGGGCGTCCTCCCAGAGCCCCGTCCACTGCTCGGCCGTCGACTTGGCTGTCGTGCACACGTCACTCGATGCCGCGCTCACGCCGTGAACGGAGTGGGAAGCAGCCGTCACCACCCCACAGCCCAGGATGCCCTCGCTGTGGAAGTCGACGTTGTACGGGGCTGCGGCATTGGTGGTGGCGATGGACCAGCCGGCGGTGAAGGCCAACGAGTCGCCGAACATGGTCACGGTGACTGGAGGGCCCTGATAGAGCGGGCCGCTCGGAACCGGGAGGGCGTTCGCCTCCGTCGCGTCGCTGACGGCCACGGGGATGGTGGTCACGATGACCACGGCCACCACGGTCGCCACGGCAGCAGCGGCGGCAAGCCAGGTCTTCCACTGCCTGAACGACGCCAGGCTCTTGCGCCGGATGGGCTGTTCGACCAGGTAGTAGGAGACAGTGGCAATGGCCAAAGTGGCGGCGACGCGAACGAACAGGAGGGGGAGGCCGAGCAGGTGGACGCGGGCTGGGTTGAGGAGGTCGAACAGCGGCACGTGCCAGAGGTAGGCGCCATAGGAGATCATGCCGATGTAGCGGAAGACCGGGTTGGCCAAGGCCACCGAGAGCGATCCTGTTCGGGCGGTGACCACGCAGAAGAGGACGAGGGCGACGCCCAAGGCGAAGATGAACGACCCCCCTTCGAACAGCACGGGGTCGGGACCGCTGAGCTGTGACCAGACGAACAGGGCACAGCCAAGCGCGGCCCAGCCCGCCACTTGGAGGGCCAGTCGAACCGGCGTCGAGTCGATCTCCCAAGCCTCGATCGACGGCGGGGGCCGATGCCGCCGGTGTCCCGACCGGCTGGCCGTCGGGGCCGGAGCGGGAGGGCGCCGACGGCGGGCCCACATGGCCATTGCGATGGCCAGAGTGGCGCCGGTCAGGATGTCCTGGCTCCGGGTGTCGGTGCCCTCGTACACGCGGGTGACCGAGGCGCCGTGGAAGAAGAGCAGGCGCATCTCGATGGCCGAGGCCAGGGCCCCGATCACTGCAGTGGCGAGAATCGGCCACAAGGTGCGCGAGGGGCGGAGTCGACGGCCAAGTCGGAGCATCACCAGAGCCACCGGCGGCCACACGATGTAGAACTGCTCCTCGATGGACAGCGACCACATGTGCACGAGGGGGGAGGGCAGAGTGGTGAGGTCGAAGTAGTTCCCACCGCTGTAGATGAAGTTCCAGTTGGCCACATAGAACAGGGTGGAGATCGAGTTGAGGCGGAGGTCGCCGAACTGGCCGGCCGGGGTGAGGAAGCGCACATAGAGCGCCACACCGACCAGCATCAACAAGAGTGCGGGGATGAGCCGCCTGGCTCTTCGTGCCCAGAACTGTCCGAGGCGGATCGACGCCCGTTCGGCCCATTCGCCGAGCAGCAGGGAGGTGATGAGGAAGCCGGACAGCACGAAGAAGATGTTGACGCCGAGGAAGCCCCCTCCGAACCCGGGTGCCCCACCGTGGTAGAGCATGACCCCGAGTACGGCGACGGCCCGCAGCCCGTCGAGACCTGGCACGTAGGTCAACGAGATCGGCCGGCCCACGTTGGCCTGCGACTCTGAGCGAGCGCTTTCGCTCAGCGGTCGGACATCTTGACTCATCAGGCTCAATTCCTCGGCGCATCCGAGCTGGACACGGTCGCCCGGCGCGACGCAGCGCTCACGATATCCGCGGATCCAGCCGAGATGCCGTCGTAGCCGCCGCTCGGCGGACGCCATCGGCCGGCTCGGTCAGTCCTACGTCTCGTCCCCCCACACCCGCCCTCGGACGGTCGGAGAATCCAACGCCACCAGTCGTGTCAGCTGTGCCTCGGGGGTGCGGCCAACGACAACGGCACCACCCCCTCGTCAGGCGGAGGTGCTGGCCGCCTTGGGCTCTTTCGGCAGTCCGAGCACCCGCTCACCGACGATGTTCCGCTGGATCTCGGCTGAACCACCCCAGATCGTCTCTGAACGGGAGAAGAAGAACGAAGCCTGGAGGTCGCTGACGGGATAGTCGGCGCGGCCGCGCCGGACCCTCTCGTCGACGGTGTCGTCGTGGAACCCTCCGAGGATCTGACCGTCCATTCCCTCGATGTCGATGGCCATGTTCATCATCTCTTGGTGGAACTCGGACCAGAACATCTTGTTGCAGNNGGTACCCGTTGATCTGCATGATCTTCACCTTGCTCCAAGCCGAGGCCAGGCCCTGGCGCACCAGGGGGTCTGAGATCTTGCCGTTTTTCTTGGCCACCTCGACCACCGCGTCGAACTCCCGCATGAACCGGCGATAGCCGGTGGTGGCCGACGATCCCCGTTCGAAGCCCAGCGTGGTCA
>PLSY01000012.1 GCA_003164275.1 Acidimicrobiaceae bacterium
TCGGCTCGCAGTGCGGTGATTTCCGGCTCTTCGCGATGAGGCGTGGGGCGGTGTTCAGCCGGTGACCCGCCCATAGGCATCCACCACTGAGGCCCCGTGGCCTCCGATTCTTGCGGTTGCGAAACCAAGCGAGAACGGAGGACACGGGACATGGATGACGGTAGTAGCGGCGCGACCGCGTTGCTGGGAATGGATGGCTTTGTGGTGTTGGCCTCGATCGAAGAGGCCGGGGAACTCTTCATCTCGGTCGAGACGATGGCCGATGTAGTGGGGTGTGCGAACTGCGGAGTTCGAGCCGTCGGGCACGGCCGTTCGGTCGTCCAGATCCGGGACCAGCCCGCCGGCGGCCGGCCTGTCCGGCTGATCTGGAGGAAGCGCCGGTGGCTGTGCCGGGACCCGGATTGCGAGACCAAGAGCTTTACCGAGACCAGCGAACTCATTGAGGACTCCCTGACCTTTCGAGCGTCCTTCGAGATCTGCCGCCTGGTCGGCGAGGACGGCTGCTCGGTGGCCAAGACAGCCCGGGACTTCGGCGTGGGCTGGGCGTGCGCCATGCGCTCGGTGCGACGCCATGGAGAGCCCCTGGTGGAGGACCCTGGCCGCGTGGACGGCGTGGTGGCCATCGGCATCGACGAGCACAAGATGCTGTGCGCCAACGGCCAACATCACACGGAGTACGTGACGTGCTTCGTCGACGTGCGGCGTGGTCGGCTCTTGGACGTCGTGCGGGGCCGCAATGCTGATGACGTGGCGTTCTGGCTGTCCCAGGCGGAGCGGTCCTGGCTCCAGGCCATCGGTGCGGTGGCCATCGATCCCCACCGGGGCTACCTGAACGGGATCCTCGCCTACCTACCCGACGCCATCGTGACGGTGGACTGCTTTCACGGCGTGAAGCTGGCCAACACCATGGTCGACGACGTCCGCCGACGGACCCAGCAGGAGACGCTCGGCCACCGGGGCCACAAGCACGATCCGCTGTACTCGACCCGTCGCTTGATGACCCGGGGCTGGGAGCGCCTGAGCGACCGTCAGCGGGCCAAGCTGCTCGGCGCACTCGATCGAGGTGACCGCGACGGCGAGGTCAGCGTGGCCATCTTGACCAAGGAGCTGCTGCGTGAGATGTACGCAGCCCGCTCCCTCCAGGCCGCCCGCTGGAAGCTGGTGACGTTCTACCAGTGCGCCGCCGAAGCCGAGGTCCCCGAACTGACCCGACTGGCCAAGACGGTGGCCAACTGGGAGACCGAGATCTTGAACTACCACGTGACCGGCATCTCCAACGGGCCCACCGAGGCCCAGAACCTCATCGCTGAGAAGTTGCGCAGGATCGGTCACGGGATGCGGAACTTCGAGAACTATCGGCTCCGGCTCTTGCTCCACTCAGGTGTGCGATGGAACACTCAGCCAACTGCTCGAATCAGAGGCCGCCACCCACGCCTCATCGCGTAGAGCCTGATTTCCGCTGCCTGGGTCGCCACTACTCCTTGCAGGTCGCTCATCAACCCGACCAGTTGGTCGTAGGTCGGAGCGTCAGGAGTGGGATCGCGGGGTGGAATTCCCCACGGTACGCGCGTCGACCGTGCAGGTGGTGGACGCGACTCTCAGGGGACCTGAACAGTTACGAAACGAATATGTCACCGGTTCGTGCAGCAGACCTCCCAGTGGCAAAGCATTTGCCACTCCCACCCGTATCCTGCGCATCAACGCCTCCACAACTAGTCCGAGTGTGGGTGACCGTAGTGAATGAAGCCGCGCGATCTAGAATGGTGTTTCGCGCTGTTGAGGTGAACCAGGCGCTCCGATGGCGATGCGCGGTGGCAGGTGAAAACCAGGGCTGCCACTTTGCCGTCCCTTCTGCTGTCTCCAGTGGATCCGACGCATACTCCAGCGGAGCACTTGGCTGTGCCGTCATTGGCGCCGTCCGGCATGTCCGGCATGTCCCGCATGCCCCACTGCCGAGTCCGAGCTCGGCATCCCTGTGCGGTGGAGTGGATCGCTTGCCATTCGCCCGCAGCATTCAGAATGCGCTGGCTTGGTCGGCGGTATTGGGCCAATCCTCTTCGATCAATCAATTCCGCGCCACAATTGGTCGATCTCTTGCACCGAATCATCTAGTTGGTTCCGTCTTTGACCCGAGTCGCCCAACTGAGGAATCGTTCGATCTGAGTGAGCGATGGGTCGCGCTGAATGCGTTCGGGAGGAGTGCCGTCCGCATTTACTGGGTTGAGGTGTGCGACGGTGTTGAATGAGGCCCGCAACCTCGACCAGGACCTACTTCGATCCCCCTGCCGCGCGTTGAGCTTGGTTTCCAGATCGGACGAGCGTGCGAATCGAACGGCGTCATTGACGCGCGTGCCCGACACCACTCCAAGCCGGAACTGGGATTCGGGGTCCGTCCCATCGGGTACCCCGGATCGTTCCTGCTCCGGATGCAGGATCGCCCGGTAGAGATCAGCGGACTCCTGAAGCTCACTTCGATGGTAGAAGAAGTCGGCCTGAGCTTCCCGCATCCTTCGACGGACAGCGTCGTCGAGGAAGTGCCCAGTGAGGACGACGACCATCGTCTGCTCACGACTGCGCCGCCGTCGAATGTGATCGACGACCCCCACCCCCGGAAAGTGGTCGTCTTCCCTGCGACTGTCTGCGGCGTCGATGATTGCGATGTCGACAGAGCTCCACTCTCCATCCCATTCGAGCGCGTCGTCGTGGACGAGTGAACCGACCACCTCGATCTCATGGCGGTCAGCGAGGAGTTCGGCAAGACCCCTCCGGCTGATGTCGTCGTCATCGACAACTACGACTCGTTTGCGCATGACAACTCCTCCAAACGTTTGTCGACCTCATCCAGGCGACGAGTGACTTCATCATTGATCCGCTTGTCGAGTCGGTCTCTGACAGCTGCAAGATCACGGCGTGCCTCATAGCGGGTCTTGGAGACGAGTCCAAGCACATAGGAGCGTCCCTCGGCGAAGGCGTTGGCTATGGTTGCCCTGTCGTCCAACTCGAGCTTGGTGCTGCGTTGCTTGGCCTCGCCTTCAAGCTGCGAACGCATGGTGAGCATCGAATAGAACGCCGCGGATGGCCACAACAACTCCACTACAAAGTGGCTCCATCGGATTGGCTCCGGAAAGAGCAATAGCCCGACGGCAATGACCGCTCCGATCCCCACAGAGACGAGGAGCTTCCCGGTGCCATTGAGATCGCTCCAGTACAGCGGCACCATCATGGCGAGCATGTTGACCCCTCCAAGGCACGGGAATCGCTGAATGCCTTCGGGGTTCTTGGTGGTCCGCATGGTGCCGGTCGCGGCTGCAGCATGGACAAGTGCATGTCCGATTGCGGCGATCAGGACACGGGCATGTGCCGTCTCCCCCCGTTGGGAGACCTCTCGGTGAGCCCAGATTGCCAGGACTGGACCTATCACCACGGCCGGACCCACGGCCCACGGACTAGGCTCGATCCCCCCCGGGGCAAGGGTGTCCGCGAACCACATAGATGAAGCCAAAAAGCCCAGCGGCCCGACATCGAACGGCACCAGGCCTGGCCTCGGATCGGCCGGGATGTAGAGCGAGTGATCACCAATAGACAGTCGGCAGGGCTGATTGGGCTGGCGAGCTTCGACGGCATCTATCGCGGCGACAAGTACGGTGCCTCGCATAGTCAGATCATCGAGCGAAGCGGCGAGCCAGGCCGCCTGATTACCAGACAGAAGTATGGTCCCGTGCCCTTCCCTGATCTCGAAGCTGACGTCGGCTGCAAGGTCGTGATGGGATTCGTTATGCCGCCGTTGCCACCTGGCCATGGCAACGCCGAGGTAAGTGGCGTGTTCCGCAGTAGACGCCGCGAGCGACTGGCGCCAGTCGGCAAGCATTCTGCCCACGGTGGTTGAACCAGTTGACAACGGCAGCAGTGGCGTAGTCCGGCTGAGGAGGTCGACTACGGTGTCAGCACCCGTGGCGATCTCGTTTTGCCCTGCCAAATACGCCATGCCAACGAGCGCTTCAAGGTCTTGTCCGTGCCGGGCCAACGCGACTCGACGACGATTTGATTCATATGCCGCTATGCCAGCACCGAGGGCTACGGCCATCACCTGATATCGAAAGGATCCGGTGGAGACGGGCCGCCCTCTGACGCGTCGGACGCAGCCGGTGACTGTGGCATTGACCACGGGGACGATGAACCCAGCTGCTCCGATCCGGAGGCCGGATTCGATCGCGAGGGGCACGCCGGACATGCTTGCGAGTTCCATTCCCGTCGCGTCCTGGCTCCACAGCGCTGTGTCGACAGCATCTGCCGCTAGGCGCGGCCCCAGTGCAAACCGACCGGACTTCCGCAGCGCGACGGCACTCGCGATATCACCGATCACGAAGGCTGCCGCAATCATCGCTCGACGTCGTGGTGTTCGGCTGGATCGGGCGCCCATCAGCTGAAATGAGCGGCTGGCCAACCGATAGGTGAGGTGGAATCGCTCCCGTTTGGCGAGAAGCGAGGGAGCAGGCGCACGTGTGAAGAGTCGGTGGCCGTCAGCGTCCATCCTGCCATCCTTACTGGTACGGCCGCGCGATTCACTCCTTGGGGTCGCGCGGAGCGAGGAACTCAGCCTCGACACACCTACTGGAGACTGCCCGGACCCCAACAGCTGGTCCACCAGACATCGAATGTTCAACGACCGAAGATGGGGACGCAGTGACTGTTGTACCGATCTATGACGTCTTGCTGTCCCGAACTCGTGAATCGGTGTGGCTCGGCGCATCAGACCACGGCGGTGCCGTTGCGGTCGACACTTGGGACGACGTTGTCCTCGTTGAAGGCGCAGATCCGCGTCGGGGTGACGACCACTTCCCTGGGTTTCCGTGGTCACCCTCAATCGCACTTGGGCGACTTCGCCGCCCACCGTGATCGTGAACATTGAGCAGCTCATCGACGACGCCGTCAATCGCCGCATGCGCGAGGCCAATACCGACTACCTTTTTCGCCGAATTGTGATTCAGTCCGCCGATGACCTATAGTTGGCCATCCTCACGCCACCGGCGCCCACTGGACCTCTGCCCGAGCTTCTCGCCGAGAGCGCCTTCGAATCGGGGTTGTGGGTTCCCGCCGAGTGAACGACGCGGTTGTCTACGCCCGAGAAGAGCAACTTGCCGTCCGGCTGGCAGCCCGGGACGGCAACCAGTCGCGGACTTGGAGAGGGTTGTCGGCCGTTTTACAACGCGGTCCGACTCCATACTGTGGACACCAACGGCACCCCCCCCGGACCGCGACCAGGACGACCCGTCCCTCGGCCAGACCGGGTTCTTCCTGCGCTGGGCGACTCGGACCAAGGGCACACCCGGCGCCACGTGCCATGAGCCGTGAGACGCGGGCAAACACCATTCCCACGGGACGAACCCTCGTCACCAATCGTAGGGCTACCTCGGCCACGGGGTCTGCGCGATTTTGACGGAGAGAACGCGCGTATGCCATCCGTATGCTGTCCTCCAGCAGCGAGCGCAAGGAGAGACACCGTTGAGATCAAACCTGAGACAGAGTGCCAGACGGACGGTGACCGCTGCGGCTGCAGTAGCCGCGATGGCCCTCCTCGCCATTCCTGGCATCGCCGATGCGACAGCTCACACCAGCCCCACGGCGCAGGGAACCCAGCCCAACCAATTGGCAGGACATATCGGAGGCGGCGGCATCACGGCGGCTGCGCCGACTCCGGACGGGAAGGGATTCTGGACCGTGAGCGCGGGGGGATCGGTGGCACTCAAAGGCGATGCCTCGTTCTTCGGGGACGCGTCCTCGATGTCACTGAACGGGCACATCGTATCGATTGCCCCCACCGCCGACGGGAAGGGCTACTGGCTACTTGGCTCCGACGGCGGAGTCTTCAGCTATGGCGACGCACAGTTCTACGGGTCGACGGGAAATCTGCACCTCAACGCCCCAGCCCTTCAAATGGTTTCCACACCTGATAGCCGGGGCTACTGGTTCGTCGGTGCTGACGGTGGTGTGTTTTCCTATGGCGATGCCAAGTTCTACGGTTCGACGGGTGGGATGCGTATCAATCAACCAGTGGTCGGGATGGGCGCGACTCGGTCTGGCACCGGCTACTGGTTGGTGGCATCCGACGGCGGAATCTTCAGCTTTGGGACTGCCAGTTTCTACGGGTCAACCGGGAACTTCACCCTCAACGAGCCTGTCGTCGGAATGACTACATCGTCGGATAGCCATGGTTATTGGTTGGTGGCGAAAGATGGCGGCATCTTCACCTTCGGGGATGCCGGCTACCACGGATCAGCTGTCGGCCAGGCCCCAGCCGGAAGCGTGGTGAGCATCGTTGCAACCGGCGACGGAGGTGGGTATTGGGTCATCGGAGATGACGGCAACATCTACTCATTTGGCGACGCGCCGAACGCCAACCTGACACCCAAGTATTTGGGCGAGATGAATCCGGTCGATACATACGGATACTTCTACACAGCGGACACCTCACACGAAGTGAATGGTCACATCTACACGCAATCAGTCTATGGCCTCACCGAGGGTGACTGGGTGCAGCCTATTGAGATCAACTATGCCTATGCCGAGTGGAATCTGGCACGGAACTACAGCTATCTAAACACCACCATTGGACTTGACGACTCGAGCAAGCCGTCGGGAGTGGTGGTGCGGGCTCAGATTTTCGGCGATGGTGTTCAGCTCTATTCTCAAGACCTTGCTCTCGGGCAAGCCTTCCCCATTCACCTGAAGATCGCCGGGGTACTCCGGCTCAAGCTGGAAACGACCGAGATCAGTGATCCCGGTGAAGTGTACGCAGGAGCTGAAGCGGTGTTCGGATCGGCCGAGGTGACTCCTTGATGCGGCGACTGGCCAAGAGTCAGCGGGCTGACCCGCTGAACTGCGTTGGTCTTGGCACCTGGGTGCGGGAGGTCAGACCACAATGACCGGGCATGCACCACAGCAGCGGACTTCCTGCTCCTAGTCCGACTCCGTCCTCACCTGACGCCGTGCTGGATGGTCGGATACGGTCTGATCGGCGGAGGCGGAGGCGGAAGATGTTCTTGGAGATGCGACACCGGCTGGCGCAATCCCGGGCTCATGGTGAAGCGCTTTGCCTGCGCCGGGCGGTGACCGGTCATCTTGCTTGCCGACACCGTCCAGCGTCGATCGCGCTTCATACAACAATTGCCGGGTTACTTCTCCTTGCGGGCTTCGCTCCCTCTGCGCAAGCCGCTACCTCCACGCAACCACTCGTTGGTGCGATCCACCCCGGAGTCAGCAATGAGAACAGCAGTCCTCCGAGTGGAACCATCGCCGCGAACAAGTCGGAGGTCGTCGAGCTCGCCAACACGGGCTTCGAAGTCGCGAACTCGAAGGGGAAGATAAAGTCTGGAGCGGTCGCCGATTTGTTCAACGCCAATGGCTACTTCCTGTCGGATCCCCAAGTCATCTGGGATGCCTCAACAAGCCGCTTCTACGTCAGCATATTCGAGAATCACGGAACGTCCTCTCCTGATGAGGGTATTGCCTGGGGGTTCAGCAAGACGGCCAATCCGACGTCGGCGAAGGACTTCTGTACGTACTTCGACACCTTCAACTACGGAGCTACCTCGTTTCCCGACCAGGAGTCCCTGGGGGACACGACGCATTTCCTCATGATCGCCAGCAATCGCTACGCGACGAGCAGCGGGGACATCTTGGGCTCCGACGTCGCGTGGGTCTCGAAACCCCCATCGGGCCGGACCTGCCCAGCCAGCAGCTCGTTCAACTCGGGAATCCAACACCTGGCGAACCCGGACGGCAGCTGGGCCTACCGGCCGACACCAGCTCGCCAAGTGGACAGCTCTTCCACCGGCTGGATTACCGCCACCACGTCGTATGTGTCGGCGGACACCTTGACGGAGTTCGAGGTGACGGAGTATCGAAACAGCCTCGCTTTCGGATCGCCACAGCTGCTCACCGTGCCGGAGTACAGCTATCCACCAAGTGCGCCGCAGGCCGGCACGGCCAAGTCAGGAAGCCCGGCTCCGCCGTTGGAAACCAGGATCTATCTCACCCAGGTAATCGAGGCGTACGACCCTCGAGTGGGGCATCTGGCGCTGTGGACTGCCCACACCATCGCGGGTGGCGCAGGATCGGTGGTCCGATGGTACGAGATCGATCCCGAGAACTTGAAACTCGATCAAGTTGGCACGATTGCCGATCCAGATCTGTGGCTATTCAACGCCACGGTCACGCCCGATCGTGTAGTCGTCGGAAAGAAGAGTAGGTATGGCAGTTCCGCAGTCGTGGAGTACAGCACATCGTCGAGCTCCACCTATCCGGCCATCCGAATGGTGTCGATTGTCGATGGCCAGGCAGCGTCGTCACCAGTCCTGGTCAAGCAGTCAACTGGTCCAGATGTCGATTTCTCCTGCTTCGAACCAGATGAGCCGGTATGTCGATGGGGCGACTATTCGGGCGCAGTCCCCGACCCTGGTTCATCACTGGCAGCGGTACACGGCGATGTGTGGTTGGTAAACCAGTGGAACTTACCGGATGTCAACGATTCGACTCCTGTGTGGCAGACATCCATCTGGAATGCCAGCTTCTCGAACTCGTAACAGCCAGCTCAGAGCTGCGAAGCCGTTAGCCAACGTGCCTGCCTTTGCCGGCGCTTCGGAAGTTAGGGGGTCCGGGGTCCCTCGATGAAGAGCGGGGACTCCGCAAAGTGCCGATCAGCGTAGATCCACCGATCCGCCATCTCTGATGGCCTCTCCGGATCCATCGGACTGGCCTTCGCGCGATTTTGGATTTCGGTTCGCGCGTCTACGCATCGTACGATCTGCCTGCGGAGGTCAGTCGAAGGGATTCTGCTCCTTCAATCGGCCATCGGATGCCGGGTAGCTCAACCAACTTTGGGTGACCTTGCGAAGCGAGACGTTTCAGTTCCTCGGCGTGATCATCAGAACGCCGATATCCGGCGGAAAGAGAGATAGCGATGTACTGCTCACAGTGCGGGAACCAGGTCGACGATGGCACGAACTTCTGCCCAGTCTGTGGTCGCGAGACGACGCTGCCGATATCGGGAGGCCGGATCGATCCGCAATTGCCGAGTCTCGGGATGACCAAGGCGAAGTCCACGAGACCATCTGGGAAAAGACTGGGCGTGTTGGTCGCCGGCATCGGCGTACTCGCCGCGGCAGTGGTTGCCGTCGTACTGGTGACCACGAGTTCGCAGTCGTCCCTCTTCCCGACCGGGTCTGGGTCGGGCAACGTTACGTGGAGCGGCACCGGGGGCGGCGGCGTCTACAACCAACCAGTCCAAGTTGGGGGAACGGTACAGGGACTCAACATTAATGCCACCGCGACACCAGAGGATGTTGGACAGAGTCGCGGATCGATCACTGGAACAATTGGCGGCAAATCATTCACCGCCTCACTGACGGGGTACGAATTCAATCGGTCAGGTGAGTCCGTTGTGGGCACCTACGATGGGATGCCAATGTCGGGAACCGCCTACACGGACTCGACCGGCGAGAAATATCCAGTGACGATCCAGGGGACGATCGAAGGGCAGCCGGTACGAGGCACGCTCACCACCCGCTTCAGTCAATCCGGCAACCAGTCGTTCACTTTTTCGGGCACGATCGGGAACTTGAAGGTTTCGGGTACGGCGGCGACGCTGGCGAACGGATTTACGAGTACTCAGCAGGTCGGATGAATCGTTCCGCATGACTACGGCGCGCACAATCCAGCTGCATCGGACTGGGCGGATCGTCCTGCCCGGGCTCCTCCTCGGTTCACTCATGGTCCCTTGGTCGCAGTTGAGGCTCGTGGCACCTCCGGCTGGACCCTTCCGTCGGGGACCACTGCTCCCCATCTCGTCGCTGGGTGCATTCGCCAAGTTGGAGATGATCACTGCTGATCTCGCGCGCCTCGGCATCCTTGTTTTGGTTGTCGGGTCAATGCTGGCTGCGTTGACCCGATCGACCATCGGTGCAAGGGTGCCACGCGGGCTTGCCACTGCCGCAAGCCTGGTGACGCTGGTGCTTGTGACGGTAGTGGGGATAGTCCTCCCGAACCTGAGTCGGAGTGCGTACGACGGCTTCGGGGTCGGCCTTTCCGCGACACCGATGTGTCTCTGCGCTTGCGTCACCGCTCTTGTCTGGGCCGCGCTCGAGGTGCATGGTGCCTTGCTCCGATCCGTCCCCAGGATGCATGAGCTACTTGAAGAGCCGGGTGTGACAGCCCGTCAACGGCGGCGAATGTGCCGTGACGACGTGAGGGTATTCAGGAGAACTGGATAACAGCACCCCCGGATGGGGCCACGTGCAGGCCAGATCAAATGCTCGCACTACCAAGACAGGTGTGTTCTACGCAATTTGGTGGTCCGCCTTCGGGTTCACGTCGCTCCGGAATTGCCGGATCCAGCCTCCGCCATAGGCAGGCAAACCCAACCGGGAATCACCTGCCACAATCACACCCCGCTCAGATCCGAAGCGCCAGATTTCTTGAAGGACGTCGCCAACATCACCATCGTTCACGTACCGCATCAATCGACTTCGGTGAGCCATCACGACCAGTTCCGGGTAAGCCCGCCTGAACTCCTCCCGGTAAGTTTGACCTTCCCCCCGCCGGCCGGACA
>PLSY01000275.1 GCA_003164275.1 Acidimicrobiaceae bacterium
GTGGCCGAGGTCGAGGTCGGTCTCGCCGCCGTCCTCGGTGACGAACACCTCGCCGTGCTCGAACGGGTTCATGGTGCCCGGATCGACGTTGATGTACGGATCGAGCTTGCACATGGTCACCCGAAGGCCCCGACACTTGAGCAGTCGGCCGAGCGAGGAGGCGGTGAGGCCCTTGCCGAGCGAGGACGACACGCCGCCGGTGAAGAAGATGTACTTGGTCTGGCGGGCCTTGTCCGGACCGGTCGAGCGCCCGTTCAGGCGGCCGTCTCGAGCGGAGTCCGGAGGTGGTCCTGCCGTCGAGCGGTCCCTTTGGGCTTGCGGCTGGCCTTCCATCTCGGGCACCGAATGAGGCTAGCGGAAGCTCGGTCCTCCACGCGCGGACACCGGTTCCCCGCTGGCATTAGACGCTCGAGCGCTACCCCCGGGCCGGATCAGCCGTGCCCTCCAAGAGCTCCTCGGCATGGTGGCGGGCAGAGGCGCTGTCGGGATGGCCGGAGAGCATACGGCTCAGCTCGACGACCCGTCCGGCGCGGTCGAGCACCACGACCTCCGAGCGGGTGCGGCCCCCATCTTCAGACTTGCGTACCTCGACTTGTTGATCGGCCATGGCCGCCACCTGTGCGAGGTGAGTGACCACCAGCACCTGGGTTCCCCGGGCCAGGTCGGAGAGGGCAGTCCCGACGGCACTCGCCGCCGTTCCGCCCACCCCCGAGTCGACTTCGTCGAAGGTCATGACGGCCGGCGACTCGGTGATGGCCAGGCGGACGGCCAGCATGGTGCGGGCGAGCTCCCCTCCCGAGGCGGCTTTGGCCAGCGGCTGCATGGGCTCGCCTGGGTTTGCACCGAGCAAGAACGTCACCTGGTCGGCGGCACCGGTGCCCTCGACGGTGATCGCCACTCGGGCCGATGGCATGGCCAGGCTGTGGAGCGACTCCTCGATCACGGCGGCAAGCCGAGGAGCGACGGCCCGACGGGAGCCCGCCACCGACTCCTCTTCTGCGGCCAGTCGGCTCTGCGCCTCGGCGATGGCGTCATCGAGGACCCGAGCGCGCTGTTCCTCGGCGTCGATGGCCTCGAGGCGGGCCCGGGCCTCCTCGGCGAAGGCGAGGACCTCGGCCAAGTCCGTGCCGTACTTTCGCTGTAGTTCGTGGAAGAGCTGGCGGCGTAGTCGAAGCTCCTCCAGCCGCTCGGGATCGTCATCCCACGTCTCGACCACGGACCGCAGCTCGGTGGCTAGGTCGGTGAGATCGGCCATGATCGTGCGCACCCGGTCTCCGAGGGGTTCCAAGGGCTTCGCTCCAACGAGAGCCTGTGCCGCCGCGGCCAGGCGGTCGACCGCGCTCGTCTCGTCGCTGTCGGTCACTGCCGAAAAGGCCACAGCCGCCGCCTCCCGGTAGGCAGCCGCCGCGGCCAGGCGGTCCTCTTGTGCTTCGAGGCGCTCATCCTCGCCCGGGTCCTCGATGGCGGCCGAGTCGATCTCGTCCACCTGGTAGCGGAGGAGGTCCACCTCCCTCGCCCGTTGCCGTGCGTCACCCCCGAGCGAGGCGGACTCTTGGACCAGGCGACGGAGATCGAACCGGGCCGCCTCCAGCGGACCGAGGTCGATGTGACCGTAGGCATCGAGCGCCCGACGTTGGGCATCGGTGTGGATGAGGGAGCGGTGCTGGTGCTGGCCGTGCAGCTCGATCAGCTGTCCGGCGCGCTCGGCCAGGGCGCCGATCGACGCCATGCGTCCGTCGATCCACGCCTTCGACCGTCCTGCCCTGGCCACCGACCGAGCGAGCAGCAGCTCTCCAGCATCTTCGTCGGACAGATCGTCGGGCAGGTAGAAGCGACCCTCGACGAGCGCCTCGTCTGCCCCGGCACGGACCATCGACGGGTCGCCCCGGCCTCCGAGCAGGAGGCTGAGGGCCTCGACGAGCAGGGTCTTGCCTGCCCCGGTCTCACCGGTCAGGGCGGTCATTCCTGGGCCGAGGGCAACGATGACGTCATCGATGACCCCGAGGTTGCGAACCCGGAGTTCGACCAGGATGGGACCGGCTGTGCTCATGTCGCTACCGATCGGCGAGATGGAACTTCGCACGAAGGATGGTGTGGAAGTCGTGGGGGCCGACCGTCACCAGTCGGGCCGGCTCGTCGCCTTCGCGGCAGTCGACGACCGCTCCCGGCTCGAGGGTGGCAACCGTGAGCCCGTCAACCACCAAGACGGCCGAGCGCGGCTCTAGGACCTCGAGCCTCAGCTTCTCTGTCGGTTCGAGGACCAATGGGCGGTCGAAGAGCATGTGGGGTGAGACCGGGGTGACCACGATGGCCCTCAGCCGGGGTGACAGGAGGGGCCCCCTGGCGGACAGGTTGTACGCCGTCGAGCCGGTGGGCGTGGAGACCAGCAGGCCGTCGGCTGCGTACGTGACGAAGGGGCGCCCGTCGATCGAGGCGGCGATGCGGACGGTGTGACCCGGGACCGTCTTCTCCACCGTCGCCTCGTTGAGCGCGGTCCACTCCACCATCGGCTCGCCCGACGGGCCGGTGACCGTAACCGACAGGGTCATTCGCTCTTCTACCTTATGGGACCCGGCGAGGAAGGCCGACAGAGCATCTTCCAGTCCACTCGGTTCGACCTGGGTCAGGTAGCCGAGTCTGCCGATGTTCACGCCGAGCACCGGGACCTGACTCTTGCGGGCCGTCTCAACCGACCGCAGCAGCGTTCCGTCCCCGCCCAGGCTGACAAGGAGGTCCGCTCCCTCAACTGAGGCGGTTCCGTCGGCCCGCAACGCGGAGACGGCGCTGTGCCCACGCTCCTCGAGCCAGACAGAGGCCCGTTCCGCCAAGGCTGCGGCCTCGGGCCTGTAGGGATGGGTGTAGAAGGCGATGAGAGCCATCTGTTCAGCCCTCCAGTCCTGCGATCGCATCGTGGCAGGGCCTCGCTTGTGTGCCGTGGGCTTCGGCCACGACCGCGTCCAGGGCTGCTGACACGTCGAAGTCGCTCGATTCGGCGCCCCGAGTGGTGCCGGCTTCGGACCGATGGCGGCGAGGCGTCCGGGCGTGGAGCAGGAATTCGATGTTCCCAGCGGAACCGGTGATCGGTGACGGCATGGCCCCCATGATGACTGCTCCNNGCCACCTCGCCGAGGGTCCGGCGGTGTATCTCCGGGTCCCGGATGACCCCTTTCCCCCTTGAGGCCTCGCTCTTTCCCGCCTCGAACTGAGGTTTGGCCAGGATGACGATCGGAGCGCCCGGGGCGACCACCTCGCCGACCAGGACGGGGACGGCTCGGGCCACCGAGATGAAGGACAGATCGGCAACAGCCAGATCGACCGGATCACCCTCGACCGTTTCCAGGTCCACGTGCCGGATGTCCAGGCGTTCGAAGTTGGCGACCCGTGGGTCGTCCCGGAGCCGTTGGTGCAGCTGTCCATGGCCGACGTCCACGGCGATCACTTGGCGTGCCCCGGCCTGGAGGAGGCAATCGGTGAATCCCCCGGTCGAGGCGCCGGCATCGAGTGCCCGCTTCCCACCCGGGTCAATGGCGAAGCGCTCGAGTGCCGCCTGGAGCTTCTCCCCTCCTCGTCCGACGAAGCGAGGTGGCGCACCGAGGAGCTCGATGGGTTCGGCTCGCGAGACCATGCGCGCAGGTTTGTCGGCGATCGAGCCGCCAACGAGCACGAGGCCCTGCTCGATCAAGGTGACTGCTCGTGGTCGGCTGTCGACCAGGCCACGCTCGACGAGTGCCCGATCGAGGCGCAGGCGCTGCGTCTTCGTCAGTGTGTCAGCTCGCCGACCCGCCGCCGGAAGCGACGGGGTCTGTCACCTTCGCCGGAGCCTTCTTCGCCGCTGCCTNNCCGCTGCCTTGGCCGGAGCCTTCTTGGCGGGAGCCTTCTTCGTGGCCGTCTTCTTCGCCGTTGCCTTGGCCGGAGCCTTCTTGGCCGACGCCTTCTTGGCCGTTGCCGCCGCCTGTTTGCCAGCGTCAGCGGTGCGTCCGAGGAGGGCCGCCACCTGCTCAGCCAGATCCTCGAGGCTGGTGATGCCGAGGCCGTCGAGCTGCCGGGCTACCTCGGATCGGACCTGGCCTAGGAGGACCTCAGAGGACTTTCGGCTCCGTTCGAGTAACTCATCGACCTTGGCCCTGGCGTCTCTGCCCTGGAACTCGCCGTTTTGGACCAGTTCCGCCACCAGTTCCTCGGCTTTGGCCTTGGTGATGTTCGTAAAGGCGATACCGACGTCGAGATACTTCTGGAACGAATCCTTATTGGCCACGCCCCCACTCTAGGGTGACTGCTTGCTGCGAGCAAGCAGTCAGGGGCGCAGGCGGACGGAGAGCGACGACTCGACGAGACTGACGAAGTCGGCGGACCTGGTCGCCACGGGTACGTCGAACTGCGTGGTCGAAGCGGCGGTGACGCCGGAATCGACCAGGGCGAACGGGATGCCGAGGCGCTTGGCCAGGTGACCGTCGGTCTTCGGCTGGTCCCCCACCATGACGACACCGGAATCGTGGTCGTCGAAGGCGAACAACTTCTTCATGAGCTCAGCCATCGGTGCATGGGGCTTGCCGGCGATCACCGGGGTTACTCCCGAGGCGGTGGTGACGGCGGCGAGGAGTGCTCCCGCTCCTGGCATCAGGCCGTCGGGCGTCGGATGGGTGGGGTCTTCGTTGGTGGCCACCAGCCGCCCCGAGTCTCGGGCGGCCGTGGCGGTGGCGGCCAGCGCGTTGAAGTCGAACGACCGTGACCATCCGACAACGGCCGCGTCGACCGGACCACCGCCCAGCACCTTCACGCCTCGGCTGCCCAGTGCCTCGAGGACACCGTCTTCGGCCAAGACCCTGACCGCTTGGCCCGGCTCGACCAGCGAAGCGACCGCTCCGGCCGAGGTGGCAAGGTCGGACGCCTCTGACTCGATGCCCGCCTTTCGAAGGCGGGAGAGGAGCACGTCGGTGGTCGGCGCCGAGTTGTTCGTGGCGAACACCACCCGGATGCCCTTGCTTCGGAGGGCGGCGATGGCGGCACCGACGTCGCCGATGGGCTCGCCGGACAGCCAGATCACGCCATCGAGGTCGACGATCCAGAGCGAAGAGTCGGCCAAAGATTCGGCCGCATGTATCGAGCCGCTCACTGGGCAGTGAGCTCGGGCCCCGGATCGGTCGTCGTCACGGTGGCGTTTTGCGGGTTGCGCCTGGTGGCGTCGGCCAGTTGGTCAGCGCAGGCCAGGGCCCGGCACATCAACCCGGACAGATCCGACAGCGGCTCGTCCGTCGGCGATGCCGTCGTGGCCACATCGGTGCGGTGCTCGGACTGGTAGTCGACGTCGCCCGCGGCTGTCGGCTGGGCCCGTACGTCGGTGATAGGCGCCCCTGTTACTTTGGCGGCCCGCTCCCAGTGGGAGCGGAACATGCCGATGTCGAAGGCCCCGTCAACGACGCGGGCCTGCGTGAGCAGGCGGGCCGGCGGATCCTTGAGGTCCCGGACCACCCGAATGGCAGCGAGGCCCTTCAAGGCATACCAGGTGGGGTCGAACTCCCACCACGTGAACCCTTGGCGAACCGAGGCCGGGAGGTAGTGGTGGTTGTTGTGCCATCCCTCGCCGCCGGTGATGATGGCGATGACCAGTGAGTTGCGACTGGTGTCAGGCGTGGCGTAGCGGCGACGACCGAACAGGTGGGCCGCCGAGTTGACCAGGAACGTGCCGTGCCACAGGAGCACGGTCGACAAGAAGAAGCCGATCAGCAGCCCTCCCCATCCGCCGATGAGAAAGCAGGTCACGGCCACCATCCACGGTCCGATCCATGAGTGCCGCTCAATGAAGCGGAGTTCGGGGAACTTGGAGAAGTCCTTGATGGTCGTGAGGTCGGTCGATTTGAACTTGGTCGACAGGATCCACCCCACGTGGCTCCACCAGATGCCGTCCCGGGGCGAGTGCACGTCTTCGTCCAAGTCCGTGTAGCGATGGTGGAGCCGATGATGGCTGGCCCACCACAAGGGGCCCTTCTGAACGGCCGTCGTCCCGCCGAAGGCCATCACGAACTGCGCCACCCTGCCCATTCGGTAGCTCCGGTGGGAGAAGTACCGGTGATAGCCAGCGGTGATGAAGAACATCCGGGTGACGTACAACACACCACAGAGGAGCCAGTCCTGCCACGTGACGCTCACGAAGAAGGCGGCGAGGGGGGCCAGATGCACGCCGAAGAAGGGGATGGCGGCCACCCAGTCCGTTCTGTCGGCGGACTGCTCCACCCCTTCGTCGTTCGAGGTGCCTACCGGCACGGCAGTGGTTGCGGTCATGTGCAGGCGTCATCGCCTGGACGGGATGACACCGGAATGGTAGTCGAACCGATACGTACGATTCGAGTGTTGGGCCGATTTTCCGGCCTCTCACCTGGAGCTGTCGTCATGTCGTTTACTTGGGGACGTACAGGTCGCCATTGGAGCCCTTGATGACCGAGATCTTGCCGAGGCCACTGGGCGCCGGTCCCCTTGTGACGTCCCCCGTCCTCGGGTTGAACTCGGAGCCGTGACACGGACAGGCGATGATCTTGGAGGCTGTCTGGTACGCCACCGTGCACCCGGCGTGGGGACAGACGGCGTCGAAGGCGACGAAGTCGTCGGCCGTGGCTTGTATGACCAGGCTGGGATCCCCGCTGGCCGGATCGGTGAAGGTCGCAGCTCCTCCGATCGGCACGCTCGCCGCCGTGCCGATCGATGTCCCCGAGGGAAGGGGCGCAGTGGTGGTGGCCCCCGGCTCGGTCGTCGTGGAGACCGGGGCGGTGGTTGTGGTCGAGGTCGATCCCGTCGGGACGAGCGGGTTGGGTGAGCCGGCGGCCGTCGTCGTCCCACCCGCAGCTCGACCGAGCGCGGAGGCTAGACCGGCCGTGACCAGGACCACGGCGGCCGCGATACCGGCGAAGGCTCCACGTGACAGGACCGCTCGCCTGGAGACGTCGTCAGGGCCCGCCGAGGCCGTGGGCCGTCGTGCGGCCAAGAAGGTATCGAGAGCGGGCGCTCCTGCCGCGCCGGCCAGGGCCAGTGGCGTCCAGGCGAAGAAGAACACGATGTCCGAACCGGTGAAATACGGGCTCGAGTGGTAGCTCACCGTCAAGAACAGGCCGAAAGAAAGTGCCATTCCAGCGACGGCGGCCACTCGGGTCCACAGTCCGACGAGGACGCCAAGGCCAATGGCCACCTCACCGATGGAGACGACGAGGCCAACGGCCGGGGCGATCGGGACCAGGTGGGTCAACAGGGCATGGATCGGGCTCGAGTGGGTGCCCCCGACGAGCTGGGCGTGGATGGAGATCGGGCTCGAGCTCTTGAAAAAGTCAGGATTGGCCAGCTTCTGGAGCCCGGCGAACAAGAAGGTGACCCCGAGAAAGAGCCGAAGCGGCAAGAGAAACCACCCGGTGGCAACGGTGCCGTCATCTCGATGCATCTTCCACATGAAATCGGGCGGTGCCGTGATCGGACTCATCGGGCCTTCTCCATTCCCCGACGATACTGCCTGCCTGCGGCCGAGATCGGTCGCCACCAGGCGCGTCCGGTGCATCAGACGGCAGCTCCTCGGGAGGCTCGAGGAACGCGTACGATCCGCCGAGGTGTTGGTCGTCCGAGGCCGACCGCGCCTACCATGTTCGAGTGGACCAACTGGCAGTGGCACCCGGAGCGCAGACCGAATCGCCTCCCCGATCTCGGGCGGACGAGACAATGCGGCGACTCCTACGCGTCCCCGAGGACAAAGCGCCGATCGACGAGTCGGAGACCCATCGGATCTTCAGTGCCTCGATCCTTCTGTCGGCCACCCGATGCCTCCTCAGCTACATCGTCTTGCCGTTCGTGTTGCCCGCCATCGGCATCGCTCGCGGCGTCGGCCCGGCCATTGGCATCCCGATCGGGCTACTCGCCCTGTCGTTCGACTACATCGGCATCCGGCGGTTCTGGTTGGCCAACCACCGACAACGCTGGGCCTTCACCGCCCTCTATGCGGTCGTCGGAGCCATGGTGCTGTCCCTGGTGATCGTGGACATCGTCGACGCCATCAGGTGACTTCCCCTCGGCCGGGCCGCGCGGCCCGGCCGGGTTCGATCATCGGCCGACCAGGTGGCCGTTAGGGCCGCTCGTCGTTTCTGGCCAGTCAGCTCTCTCACTCGGGCGTGACGATGGCGAAGTTCGGGTCGGGCCGGTCCAGGACAGCAAGGAGCCGGCCGATGGCGGCGAGGTCGCCGCGATGGTCAATGCCGTCGAACCCTCCCCCGCCGAGTAGTGCGGCCACGTGGGCCTTGGTCAAGATCAGGGTCAGCTCCGCCTCTTCGTCACCCCGTTGGTCGTTTTGCAGCCTGTGGGTGAGGACCCCGTGGCGAAGCGTCATGCGGTGGGTCTCGACCAGGTCGGTGAACTGCCAGTCGACGATCAGGACCTCGTCCCAGGCTCGAGGTCCGTTGACCCTGATGGCGACGGCGTCGAAGAGCTGCTCGACCGAGAGGGCGGCCATCAACTCCGTCGAGGTGGCCGGTCGCTTACCGGCGAAGATCCCATGTCGAAGCTCGTGGGCTCCGCTCAGGTAGAAGTTGCGCCATGTCGCGTTCTCTGACCCCTGGCCCAACTGCTCGTAGACACCGGCCAGCCGCTCTTTGGCCCCGCTGTCCCCCGGGTCGGCGAACACCGCCAGGTTGAGCAGCTCGGCGGCGAAGCGAAGGTCTCCGACTGCTCGGTACTCCTCGGCCTTGGCCACAACGGCCGCTCGGCCGCCCATGCACTCGACGTAGCGCAGCGAGCTCTCCTTTGGAGGATGCTGCCACAGCGTGGCCGGATTTCCGTCGAACCAGCCGAGGTAGCGCTGGTAGATGGCCTTCACGTTGTGGCTCACCGAGCCGTAGTACCCGTGGGTGTGCCAAGCGCGCTGCAGGGCGGGAGGCATGGTCATCATCTCCGCGGCCTCGACGCCGGTGTGGCCCTGGTTGATCAGGCGCAGGGTCTGGTCGTGCAGGTAGGCGTAGAGGTCCCGTTGGAGCGACAGGTAGTCGACGACCCGATGGCGCCCCCAAGTCGGCCAGTGATGCGAGGCAAAGGCCACGTCACAGTGGCTGGAGAACAGGTCGATGGCCTCGTCGAGGTAGGTGGCCCAGACCCTGGCATCTCTGACAACCGCGCCTCGAAGGGTGACCAGGTTGTGGAGGTTGTGGGTAGCGTTCTCGGCCAGGCACAGGGCACGCCGGTCGGGGAACAGGAAGTTCATCTCGGCCGGGCATTCGGTCCCCGGAGTCAGCTGGAAACGGATGAGCACCCCATCGACCGTCTCCTCCTGGCCGGTATGGGTCACCGTGACGGTAGGTGGGATGAGCCCGATGGAACCGGTCGAGGTGGCCATGCCAAGGCCACAGCCGATCTGGCCGGCCGGGCCCTTCTCGAGCGCTGAACCGTACATGTACACAGCTCGCCTGCTCATGGCCACGCCCGCATAGACGTTCTCCGACACGGCGGACTCCATGAACCCTTGGGGGGCGATGATCGGGATGTCGGCGGCCACCACTCCGTGGGCGCCGCCGAAGTGATCCACGTGGGCGTGGGTGTAGATGAGGCCGGTGACCTCTCGGTTCCCCCGGTGCCGGCGATAGAGACCGAGGGCGGCGGCCGCTGTCTCCTTCGAGATCAGTGGGTCGATGACGATGACCCCCCGCTCCCCCTCCACCAGCGTCATGTTCGACAGGTCCAGGCCCCTGACCTGGTAGATGCCCTCCGCCACCTCGTAGAGACCCTGTCGCGCCACCAGTTGGCCCTGGCGCCACAGGCCGGGATGGGCAGTGCTCGGACACGGTTCAGCCAGGAACCCGTAGGCGTCGTTGTCCCACACCACCCGGCCGCTGTCCGATGTGACGACGGCTGGCTCGAGGCGACCGATCAGGCCCCGGTCTGCATCGTCGAAGTCCGAAGGGGTGTCGAGCGCTTGAGAGGCCATGGCGCATCTTGGCAGACGGCACCATGCCCATGGCGTCCCGGAATCGTAGGATTTGAGCCACAGCCCGGCGCTACCTAACGCCGGTCGACAGGAGGAACATGCTGACCGACGGGTTCAACCATGTGGCCACGGTGACCAACGATGCCCGCCGCCTCCACGCCTTCTACGTGGAGGTGTTCGACGCCGAGGTCATCCGGGACGCCCCAGAGCTGGAGGGCCAGGACACTGTCCGCCTCTCGGTTGTTCGCATCGGCCCCCATACCGAGCTGAACGTCTTCCAGATAGAGGGCAACTCCGAAGCCGACCGGCAGACGCCCATGTTCGGCCGCGGCCGCCTGGACCATTTCGCCCTCCAGGCCCGCTCGCTCGAGGACTTCGAGACGATTCGTGATCGCCTGATGGCCCGTGGCAGCAGCGATTCGTTCGTGACCGACTTCGGTCCCGTGCTCAGCTTGTTCTTTCGTGATCCGGATGGCCTGGAGGGCGAGGTGTGCGTCGAGAATCCTGAGGCCGTGCCCGGTGTGTCCCATCCTCCCGGGACCCCCTCCACCCGGTACGTCAAGCGGTAGTCGACAGGCCACCGACGTCTTTGCTCTCGACGGTCGGGGCCGCTCCCAGCCTGCCCGATACGTGAGCCGAGACCTCTCGGGGGCCTCTACTTCCAACGGTTTCACCGAGCGCGCTTGGGGTATCGCGTGGAATGCGGGGCGACGAGAGCCGCAGTTCGGCTTTGTCTCGGGCAGGCCCGGTAGGGCCGAGGAACGCTCCTGGGTTTGAGGAGTCGGGGTCCGGCGGCGAGCTACGCGGGTGACGACATGGGAGTGTGGCATGGGGAAAAAGAGGACCTATGAGGCCGTCGCCTCGCGGACCAGCGGTAGTTGGACGATGCACGTGCGGGGCGTCGATGACCTCTTGGTGAACGCGGTGATGCTGGAGTACGCCCACGCGGATCTCCGCAGGGTTCTGGCCGCCCGCCTCGGTGTGATGCCCGACTCGTTCGACCTGGACATCAGAGTGGAGAAGAACCCGATATCTGGCGACCAGTGAGGCCATAGGCGAGTTTCTTCGTCGGCACGCCGGGGACGTAACACCCCTAGGCTGGAATGCACCAGTGGCTACCACGATCTTCCCCCCTCTTGATGTTGCGGCGGCCGACCGTGGCCCGAAGGGCATCGGCGCGGATGCGGCGCCATCTCCCGGATCAGAGGCGAAGCGCGACCCGATCCTCGACAGCTTCCACCCGGCCGTCGCTGGCTGGTTCCAGCGACGATTCCCAGCGGGACCGACGGAACCCCAGAAGGCAGCCTGGCCTCGGATCGCCAGCGGCGAGGACGTGCTGGTTGCCTCGCCGACGGGTACGGGCAAGACCCTCACCGGCTTCCTGGTGGCGATCGACGCGGCGTACCGGGCCCATGGTGAGCATCCGGCCGGAACCGAACAGCACCGAGCCGAGGATGAGAGCCCGAGGGGACCGTCCGTCGTCTACGTTTCCCCGCTGCGTGCGCTCGCCGCCGACGTCAAGCACAACTTGGAGCTCCCGCTGGCTGGCATCGCCGAGGAAGCGGCCCGGCTCGGCCTCTCCGCTCCCGACCTGTCGGTTGCCGTGCGAACCGGTGACACGCCTCAGGCTGAGCGCGCAGCCATGCGCCGCTCGCCGCCGGACTTGTTGGTCACCACTCCGGAGTCGCTCTACTTGTTGTTGACTGCCCCCTCCTCTCGTGCCATCTTGAGCAGCGTCCACACGGTGATCATCGATGAGATCCACACCCTGGCCCGAGACAAGCGGGGTGCCCATCTGGCCTTGAGCCTCGAGCGCCTGGAGCACCTGGCCATGGCCGGGGGCGGTCGCTTCCAACGCATCGGCCTGTCAGCCACACAGCGACCGCTCGAGGTGGTGGCGCGCCTGCTCTCGGGAGCCGACCCCGTGGCTTGCCCGACGACCATCGTCGACTGCGGACATCGACGGGACTTGGACGTCGCCATCGAGCTGCCTGACACCGAGCTCGATGCCGTCGCCAGCGGCGCCCAACTGTCCGATGTGCTCGACCGGATCGCCGCCCACGTGCTCGAGCACCGCACGACGCTGATCTTCGTCAACACCCGCAAGATGGCCGAGCGGGTGGCCCATCAGTTGGCCCTCCGCCTCGGCCCTTCCGAGAACGACCCTTCCGACGACGGCGAGCCGGGCAGGCCCGACCCCATCGACGCCGCGCTCCAGGTGGCCTCCCATCACGGCAGCCTGTCGACTGAGCGTCGTCGGATCGTGGAGGAGCGCCTTCGGGCCGGCGATCTCCGGGCCCTCGTGGCCACCGCCTCGCTCGAGCTCGGGATCGATGTGGGCCCCGTAGAGCTGGTGTGTCAGATCGGATCGCCCCGGGCCATCAGCACCTTCTTGCAGCGGGTCGGACGGGCCAATCACCAACTGGAGGGAACGCCGGCGGGCCGTCTGTATCCGATGACGAGGGACGAGCTGGTCGAGTGCACCGCGCTGCTGGCCGCCGTGCGGGCCGGCCATCTCGATGTCCTCCAGACGCCGGTGGCGCCCCTTGACGTCCTGGCCCAGCAGATCGTGGCTGAGGTGGCGGCAGCCGAGGAGTGGGAGGTTGGCCCCCTCTACGAACTGATGCGAGGGGCCGCCCCCTACGCCGACCTGACTCGAGAGAGCTTCGACGAAGTGGTGGACCTCGTGTCGTGGGGGATACAGACAGGGCGGGGCCGGAGAGGCGCGCACCTCCATCACGATGCGGTCAACGGCAGGCTGAGGGCCCGTCGCGGTGCGCGACTCGCCGCGCTCACGAGCGGTGGCGCCATCCCGGAGACGGGCGACTACCGGGTGGTGCTCGACCCTGACGGCGTGACCGTCGGCTCGGTCCACGAGGACTTCGCCGTGGAGGCCACCGCCGGGGACATCTTCCTCCTCGGCACCCACTCGTGGCGGGT
>PLSY01000428.1 GCA_003164275.1 Acidimicrobiaceae bacterium
ACCAAACAACTCTCCCAAGCGCTCGAGCAGGAGTCTGGCGATGTCCAACTCAAGCCGCCGTCGCTTGAATACCGGACGACGGCACCGGTGACGGGGCTCCCGCCGTCAGAAGCCGGACCAGCCCAAGTGAGTTGCACTGCTGACAGACCAACGCTCGCAATGACCTGGGTGGGAGCACTCGGCGGTCCAAGAGGCACCGCAGGATTGGAGGGTTCAGACGCTGAACCTGTGCCTATTGAGTTCGTAGCGGACACGGTGAACGTGTAGGAGTCACCAGCGGTTAGCCCAGAAAATGAACACGAATCGACTTCAGGCGTAGTGACGATGTAGGTGCATGTTGTTCCGTCTCCGTTGGCCCCAGGAGACGTTTGATCATGTGCCGTCGCGGTATAACTGATCACCGCGGATCCCTCGGCACCCGNNCTGACTGAGGTCGGCGGAGCGGAGAGTTCTGGTGAAACTCCTACCTGTCCGTTCGAATCTCTCCCCCAGCACCACACCGATGTGCCCTGAATGGCGCACTCGTGGTCTCCGGACCCGGTCGCGATGCTCGTCACACCAGCATCAAGACCGGGCACGACACCAGGAGCTCCGTCAGCAGACGACCCAGTCGAACGACCCAACTGCCCGAACGGCGTATTGTCGCCCCAGCACATGACCGAACCGCCACTGGCCAACGCACATTCGAACGAGGCGACGACCGGGTACGCCTCTCCGTCACAAGGAGAACTGCTACCGACCCCTACCTGAACGGCCAGGCCCTGGTGCGCCAATCCCCCGGCCAACGCCACGACACTCGAGACACCTGGGACATCAATCGGCGTTGCTTGAGCGCCCTGCAAGGGCGAGATTGGACAGGTGAGCGGCGGATCAGGCGCCGATCCCAATTGGCCACCGCTGTAGCCCCCCCAGCACTTCGCCCCTCCGGTCGTCGTGATCGCACAAGTGTTGTCGCCGCTAGCGGTGATGGACGTGACACCGGATTGCAGAGACTCCACCGCGACCGGAGTGGAGCTGTTCGCTGCCGAGCCGTCACCTAGCTGCCCGAAGCTGTTGTTGCCCCAGCACAGCGCCGCACCGTTTACGGTCACAACGCAGGTGTGCTGGTACCCCGAACTGATCTCCGCAGCGGCCGCGGGGAGGCCTACGACCGACACGGGAACGTTGGCATAGTTCGTGGTTCCGTCGCCGATCTGGCCGGAGGTGTTATCGCCCCAGCATTCAACGGCACCGGAGGCCAAGATTGCGCATGCAGTCTCACCCCCGGCGCTGACCGATGTAACTCCGGACCCCACGCCGGGAATTGGATTGGGAACGTCCCACCAGTTGCTCGTTGTGCGATCCCCGGGGCCGTACGAAATCCCCAAGCCCCAGCACCAGACGGCCCCGGAGGTCGTGAGAGCGCACGTGAAGTTGTCACCTGCCGCGATCTCCGTTGCCGGAGGAAGATCGGGCACTCTTGTCGGTGAAGACCGATCGACCAAGGTGCCGTCGCCGAGCTGTCCCAGGCTGTTACCGCCCCAACACTCGACGGCTCCAGTATCCATCAGGGCACACGTATGGGTAGCGCCGACGGTCACCTGGATCGGGACCGGAGGGTTGGACGCCGCCGCCGCTTGGACCGGGAGCCAGGCGATGGCACCAGCTGTGATCAGGAGCAGAGCTGACACGATCGATCCTGATCGGGCCAGGAAGCGACTCCGTCGATGCCCCGGACCTATCCCCTCCACCTCGTGCGGCGCGCGCTCCGGAGCGTCTCCTCTGTCTGCTGATCCGGAGCTCTTGTGTTCAGGCCGCCAGAAGCCAGGGGGTACACCTCTTCGATCGTGGGTCCCCATGCATCACCACCTCCGCCCGTGCGATCGCCAGGTGCGACTCTATCTCATCTCGTAAGCCGGCCTGTAGGCGGTGGCGCGCCGGCAAGAGTGTCTATTCAGCTAGCTCCGAGCTGTCGCAACACACCCGTCGTGCGCAGCCGGAATGCCGCCATCTGTTCGCTAACCGTGTACCGTTCGGCGATTTCGGGCTGCGCTGCAATCCCCGTCGAGCCGCGATGTAGGGGAACCGACAGCGCAGCAGAGGGAGAACGGGACGGATTGAGGGACGATAGATACGGGCCTGCATTCGCGTTTCTCGCAACGACCGGCATGCGACGCGGCGAAGCGCTGGGCCTCAGGTGGGATGATCTCGACCTCGAGGGCGGTACTGCCGCAATCCGTCGAGCCAGTATCGCCATCGACCACAAGCCTGTGGTCGGGGCGACGAAGAGCGGTCGGGCGCGGGAGATCGAGCTAGACGGGATGACCGTGGCGATCTTGCGCCAGCAATGGTCCCGGCAGGCCCAAGAGAGACTGCTGGTCGGCGAGGGCTACTCGAATGAGAACCTCTTGTTCTGTCTGCCCGATGGCCGTGGTTTCCACCCGGAGCGGTTCTCTCGGGAGTTCGAACGAAAGCAGGCCACCTACAACCGGCTGCACCCATCGGCACCACTCCCCCGGCTGCGCCTCCACGATCTGCGCCACACGTGGGCCACCCTCGCGCTCAAGGCCGGAGAACATCCAAAGGTCGTTGCTGAGCGCCTCGGACACAGTTCGACAAACGTCACGCTCAATACGTACAGCCACGTGACCAAGGCCATGGCGTCGAACGCTGCTGAGAATGTCGCAGCAATGATCTTCGGAAACGGAGCCTGAGTGACGACGTTGGTGGAACGGTGGTGGAACATTCCGCCCATTCCAACAAGTCAGACATCATTGACCTGGGCTTATGGTGGTGTCGGAGGGGGGACTTGAACCCCCACCCACTTGCGTGGACTAGGCCCTCCACCTAGCGCGTCTGCCTATTCCGCCACTCCGACATGGCACTGCTC
>PLSY01000216.1 GCA_003164275.1 Acidimicrobiaceae bacterium
TGTCGTTCGACGACTGGGACATGTTCACGTCATCGTTCGGGTGGACCGGGTCCTTTGACCCCATGACTCCCCCGGCCATCTCGATGGCCCGGTTGGAGATCACCTCGTTGGCGTTCATGTTCGACTGGGTCCCGCTCCCGGTCTGCCACACGCTCAACGGGAACTGGTCGTTCAGCTTGCCGTCGGAGACCTCACGGGCGGCGGCGATGATGAGGGCCGACTTCTCCGGACTCATCTTGCCCAAGTCGGCGTTCACCTGGGCCGAGGCCTCCTTCAGGACGCCGATGGCGCGGATCATGGCGACGGGCATCCGGTCATCACCGATGGGAAAATGGTGCAACGACCTCGCCGTCTGGGCTCCCCAGTAGTGGTCGGCCGGCACCTCGATCGCACCCATGCTGTCGGTTTCCACGCGAGTCTCGTCGGTCATGGTCGGTTCCTTTCGGTCGATCTCTCGATCGGTGTCCCCCATCGATATCCCCCAGCGGCGCGCGGCGAATCTAGCGTGAACCGGGGCGTCTGACTGCACGCGCTGGCGGCGGGTCGCCCTCAGGCGAGGATCAGGTGCCGGGCTCCTGGCAGGCCGGGCACAAGCCGACCAGATCGAACTGGTGGCCGGTGACCTCGTAGCCCTGCTCGTCGGCCACGATCCGGGCCGCCTCGGCCATGGCCCGCTCCAGGCGGGGGGAGGGCGCCACGTCCTCCACCTTGCCGCACTGGCCGCAGGCCAGGTGGTGATGATGGCCGGCCAGCTCCTCGGCCAGCTCGAACCGCCCGTGGTCGTCGACGCCGGTCACCCTTCTGACCACACCCGCCTCGATCAGCGCGGTCACGTTGCGGTAGGCGCTCGACTGCGGCAGCTCGACGTTCGAGGCCAGGATCTCGGGGATGGACAGCGGTCTGCCGGCTGCTGCCAACGTTGCCACCAGGGCCTGGCGCAGCGGCGTGTAGCGCTGCTCCAGGCCGGCCAGGCGCAGGGCCACCTGCTCGTCTACCGAGGGAGCGACACTCATCACGGCCAGGATACGGCCTTGGCCGACCGGGGTGGGACGAGGGCCCCGAGCGCTCCTGGCCGCCTTAACTGGCATCGACTGCTCCGGCGACCGGGGACCTCTCCGGGCGAGACCGATGGGCCCGCTGGAAGTCCCGTCCGGCCGTGGCCACAAAAGAGCCCAGGTACACGGCAGTGGCCACGGCCAGGATGCCGAAACTCGGGGGCATCCTCGGGGCCAGGTACGCCGCCGTCAATCCGACCCACATCGAGGCGACGGCGATGCCGGCCGACAGCCACAGGGCGCTGAACGGCCGGAAGCACAGACGCTGGGCGGCCCCGGCCGGGGCCGCCAGCAGGCCGAGGAGCAACAAGGCACCCACAGCTTGGGTCGCCACCCCGGCCGTGACCCCCAACAAGATGAAGAAGGCATAGCCGAGGGCCCGGGTGGGCACCCCCCGCGCCCCGGCCACGTCCTCGTCCAGACTGGCAAAGAGCAACGGTCGCCCGACGAAGATGAAGACCACAACGATGCCGAGGGCGATGAGCGAGTCGGTGACGGCCTGGGCCGGCGTGAGCCCGAGGATGGAGCCGAACAGCACGTTCACCCCGGCGTTGCCGCCAACGTCGCCGGTCCCGCTCTGAGAAGTGGTGAAGATGGACAAGAACAGGGCCCCGAGGCCGAGGATCCAGGCGAACACGCTGCCGACCACCGTGTCGTCGGCGTTGGCCCGGCGGCCGAGCACGGCCATCAAGAGGGCAAAGACCACGCACGAGCCGTAGAGCCCGGCCCGCAGGTCGATGCCGAAGGCCAGGGCGGCGAGGGCCCCGGTGAAGGCCACGTGGGACAGGGCGTCCCCGGTGAAGACCTGGCCCCGGAGCACGACCACGTAGCCGATGAGCCCGGCGGCCAGGGCGATACAGGTGCCGGCCAGGAAGGCCGAGCGCAGGAACGGCTGTCCGAGCATGTGGGAGAGACCTACCCAAGGGTTGAGGCCGGCGAACAGGAGGGTCACGAGCCCACGCCGATCGGCACCGGGGGCACGCCGGGGCGCCCCGATCGGGTGCCCAGCCATCCGGTGAGGGCCCGGCCGCCGGCCGCTGCCGCGTAGACGGCGAATCCGAATGTGGAGACATAGAAGCCGACGGGATAGGTGGAGTAGTAGGCGACGGTCAATGACAACCAGGTGACGGCTACGGCCACCACGATGGTGATGAGGAAGCTGACCGCCGGCCGTGCGCTGATCTGCTGGGCGGCCGCCGCCGGCATGACCAGGAGGGCGAACACCAATAAGGCGCCGGTGATCTGGCTGACCTCGGCCGCCGTCAGGCCCAACAACACCAAAAAGGCCACTGACAGAGCTCGGACCGGGACCTGTCGGGCTGCGGCCACGTCGGCGTCGACGGTGGCGAACAGCAACGGGCGGGCCATGGCCGCCAGCACGGCGAGGACGACGACGGCCACCACCAAAAGGGTCGTCACCTGATGGTCGGAGATGCCGAGGAAGGTGCCGAACAGCAGGCCGGTCAGGCTGTCCAAGAAACCTCCGTAGAGGCTCACGAAGAGCACGCCCGAGGCCAGGGCGAAGGCCTGCACGGTGCCGATGACCGCCGACTCCTGGCTACGGGGCCGACCCGACGAGGACCGTGGGACGAGAGCAATGACCAACGCCGCCACGGTGCTGCCGGCGAAGTAGCCGAGAGTGGCGCTGAGCCCGAGCCAGATGGCCGCGGCCGCCCCCGGGAATGAGACAACGGCCAAGGTGTGGCCGGCGAAGCTCTGGCGCCGGAGGACCATGAACCAGCCGACCGCTCCGGCGATCACGGCCACGATGGTCCCGGCCTCGAAGGCGTTGACCATGAAGTGCAGCCTGAACAGCTGGCCGAGGTCGGCGGCGGCCGGCTGGACCAAGCCTGCCTGCGACAAGGTCGGCGGGAGGGCCATCAGTGGGTGTGTCCGGTGTGCCGGTCGCCATGATGGGCCGGTGCCTCGGGTTGGCCGACGACGACCATGCGCCCGTCCGACGTGTGCAGTACCTCGATGGGCGTCTCGTAGAGGGCGCTCAGGGTCGCCGAGGTGATCACCTCGTTCGGGGGTCCGCTCACGGCTCCGCCCCGGGCCACATAGACCACCCCGTCGAGCGAGCTGATCAGGGGATTGACGTCGTGGGCCACGATGAGGACGGCGATACCGTACTCATCGCTGATCTCGGAGATGAGTGCCACCACCGACGCCTGGTTGGGGAGGTCCAGGCTGTCGAGAGGCTCGTCCAACAGCAGCATCCGGGGCTGGCGGACCAGGGCCTGGGCAATGAGGAGGCGCTGCTGCTCGCCCCCGCTCATCTGGCCGATCGGTCGGCGGGCATAGTCGCCAGCCCCGACCAGCTCGATCACCTCGTCCACCCGCTGCCGCTCCCGCCGACGCCTGGCCGACAGCGACGAGCCGCCGGGGAGCGGGAGGCCCCAGCGGTGGCCATCACTGCCGAGCCGGACGATGTCGATCCCGCGCACCCGCAGGTTGGAATCGAAGCTGCGGCGCTGGGGCAGATAGCCGATCTCCCGCCCCATCTCGCCCGGCGGGCGGCCGAGGACGGTGACCGTCCCCTCCTCCAGAGGCAGAATGCCGAGCACCGCTTTGATCAGGGTCGACTTCCCGACGCCGTTCGGACCGAGGATGGCCACGAACTCACCCTCGGCCACTTGGAGACTGACGTTCGACCAGATGGTCCGTCCCCCGAGTCGGATGGCCGCATGCTCGAACCGCACGGCCGGGACCGGCTCACCGGTGACGGGCGCAGGCTGTTGTCCGAGCCTTGAGCCGTCGCTAGCCATGGGCCTTGGCCAGTGCCGCCTCGATGCCCAAGAGCTGCCTCGTCTGCCAGGCCTCGTAGGTGGCCTTGGCCGGCTGGAGGGTCTCGGTGATGGTGGCGACAGGGATGTGCTCGGCCTTCACCTCGTTCAGCTGGGCCTGGACATCGGGGGTCACATTCTGGGTGTTGTACACGTAGATCTTGATCATGTGGTGCTTGATCTGGTTGTCGATGGTCTCCTTGTCCCCCAACGACACGTCATTCCCCTCGCTGATGGCCTTCAAGAAGGCCGGAGGGGTGATCAAGTCGAGCCCGAGAGCCGGGGCCAGCATGGCAAAGATCGACTCCGATGCCCCGACCGGCGTGCCGGAGTAGCTCGTCTTGATGGCAGCGATGGCCGCGTCATACGGAGCGAGTGCGACGTTCTCGAACTGGGCGGCCTGCTGTTTGAAGTAGGGCCGGTCAGCTGGGTCGAGGGTGCTGAAGTCATCGACCAGCCTCGCCACCACCTCTCGTACGTCACCCGGGTCGTACCAGCGGTGCGGGTTGCCCCCATCGGGGACTCCGAGCAGGGACCCGATGTCGACCACGGTCTGGTCGCCCTGGTCGGCGGCGAGCAGTTTGGGCACCCAGGGGTCATAGCCAATCCCGTTCTCGATCACCATCTGCGCCTCGGCCAGTGTCCTGGCATCGCCTGCGGTGGGCTCGTAGGCATGCGGATCGGTATTCGGATTGGTAATGATACTCACCACATGGGCATGCTTGCCGCCGATCTGACTGGCGATGCTCCCCCAGAAATTCTCCGCTGCCGCCACTTGGACGACACGGCCCCCTCCCGTTGATGCCGACCCTGACAGCCCGGATGCCCCGCATGCGCTGAGCATCACCAGGCATCCGACCAGGATCCCGCCCGTCCGTGGCCCACGCCGGCATCGGCCGGGCGTGGCCCGGGTGGACAGCCCTGTGCCGGGCCGGCGGGACGTGTTTCTGGACGTTGGCATGCACCGTAACCATAATCGAGAATGATTCTTATTACAACAAGTGACTTCGGCCGCGAGCAGTCAGGCCGCACCAGTCAGCGCCGACGATGTCCCGCCCCGTTGGTGCTGTGTCGCCGTGGTGTGGTTGGGCCCAGGGGCGACGGACCCGAACGAGCTGCCCCATGCTCCAGCCGGCAGGTGCCCCGATGGCCATGAGGCCGCCCCGGGCCGGTCAGGCTCGGAGCGAGACGCCCGTCTGCCAGACCCGCCGGGCCGTCTCCACGTCCTCGGCCCGTGGGCCGTCACCGACGCCTGGGACCTCGAGGATGGCCGGGAGGCCCTGGAGGGCCGGGTGCCCGAGTAGGGCGGCCAGGCCGTCCTCGCCTATGGCTCCGTCACCGATGTTCTCGTGCCGGTCCTTGTTGGCCCCGAAGGCGACCTTCGAATCGTTCAGGTGCAGACAGCGGAGGCGGTCGAGCCCCACGGTCCCCTCCACCAGATCGACCAGCTCGTCTGCCTCTTCGGGGGTGTTGAATGCCACCCCGGAGGCCCACAGGTGTTGGGTGTCAAGGCACACCCCGAGCCGTTCGTCGCCTCCGGCGGCGTCGATCACTTGGGCCAACTCCTCGAATGAGCGGCCCACGGTATCGCCGGCCCCGGCGGCGTTCTCCAACAGGATCGGGCAGCCCTCGGCATCGGCGTCGACCTCGTCCAGTGCATCGACCAGCGCTTCGACGATGCCCGGAAGGGCGGTGTCGAATCCCTTGCCCCGATGGCTTCCGATGTGGAGGACGAGACCGTCCGAGCCGATGCCATCGGCGGTGGCGAGGTTGGCGACCAGACAGGTGCGGGACTTGACCGCCAGCTCGGGGTCGGGAGTGGCCAAATTGATCAGGTACGTGGCATGGCAGAAGGTCGAGGTCACCCTCGGGTGTTCGGCCTGGGCTTGGCGATAGCCGGCCAGCACCTCGGGGCCGTACTGGGCGGGCTTCCACATCCGGGGGCTCTGGGTGAAGACCTGGACGACCTCGGCCCCGATGTCGTCACCGTGCTGGAGGGCGGGAACCAGGCCCTTCCCCGCTCTGACGTGAGCTCCGATGCGCATCGCCGCACCGTACCATCGCCCTCCGCCCGCCCGATCGGGCCCGAGGTCGCCCCCTGCGACCGGCGTGGCCATGGCCATTCGGGCCGCGGCTGTGCGCCGTCGCACGGGAGCGCTCCAGGTAGGGTTTCCAGCCACGGAGGAACGAGCGGCACGTCCTCTCTACCCCTGCACCAACCACGTCGAACCGGAGGAACAGTACCCATGGCCACCAAACTCAGCGAGAAGGCCCGCAGCCTGATCAACCGACCCGTCATCGCCAGTGTGGCGACCGTCGACCCCGAGGGTCGGCCCCAGGTCACGCCGGTGTGGATCGACCTCGAAGGGGACGACCTGGTCTTCAACTCGGCCAGGGGCCGGGTCAAGGCCAACAACCTGGAGAAGAACCCGCAGGTGGCCATCTCGGTCGTCGATCCTGAGGACACCTACAACGTGGTGGTGGTGCGGGGCACGGTGAGCTCGACCGAGGAAGGTGCGGACGCCCACATCGACTCACTGGCGAAGAAGTACCTCGGCCTCGACACATACCCGATGCGACAGGAGGGCGAGGTCCGGGTGAAGTACATCGTCCACGCCGACAAGATCGTCATGCAGTCAGGCGACGACGCCTAGCGGCTATGGCTGCCCGGGGCACGGGCCAGCTCCATGGCCTCGAGTAGGGCCGGCCCGAGTTCGGTCATCTCTGGAGCCATCTGGGCTCCGGGCACGGCGATGATGCATCCCGTTGCCCCCGCCGCCGCCACGGCGGTGATGGTGGCCACCGCTTCTCGCTCCGAAGCGGGGACGGCGCCGGTCCAGATCACCTCGATCCCGGACTCCTGGCCCGACACGGCGTCGGCGGCCAGCGAAACGGCGTCGAGGTCGCCATCGACCACGACGGCATCGGTGAAGGGCATGGCGACATGGAGGGCCTTGACCCATGACCGCTCCGCCGTGTCCAGCCGGACGACCAGCGGTACTCCGCCGGGCTGCACGGGCGGAGGCTGGTTGACCGCCCCGTCAATGGCGAAGTGGGTACCGGCGAACCCGGGGTGTTGGTCGTCGAGGACGGCCCGGCACACCTGGAGGCCCTCGGCCAGTCGATCGAGTGCAGCGGGCTCGTCGAGTGGTCCAGGAGCCAGGGTCACCACCCCCCGACCGCCGGAGATGACGTCTATTGATGTCACGATCTTGGCTAGCGCGGCCGGCGCCCGGGGATCGCCGCCAAGAGGGAAGGCCCCGAGCCGCACGGTGTGGGTCCGAGTGGCCAGTGCGCCGAGCAGCGAATAGGCCTCGAATCCCGCCTCGGCGGAGTCGGCGGGTGCCACCCCGCCACCCTGGTCGTCCTCGACCCAAAACGAGTCGAAGCCCGCCTGCTCAGCGGCGACAGCCAGTGAGCTGACGTCGGACAGAGTCGAACGCCCGGCGGTGGCCGGTCCGAGATCGGCTACCAACAGCCCGAGCCTGGTCACGGACCGGTGGCCGAAGCGGGGATTCACGCTGGCTGAGCAGGCCGAGGGGCCGCCGGCCGCCGATGGTGAGACAGCCGCCTCACCGGCCGGTGAATTTGGCCTCCCGCTTCTCAACGAATGCCGCCAGGGCCTCTTTGGTGTCATCGCTCGGGAAGTTGACCGACTGAGAGCGCGACTCTTCTTCGAGGGCCTGGTCCATCGAGAGGCCGAGCGAGTTGTTGAGCATGGACTTGGTCATGGACAGGGCGAGGGTCGGTCCGGCGGCCAGGCGCTCGGCCCAGCCGGTGACGAAGGCATCCAGTTCGTCGTCGGGCACCACCCGGTTGACCACCCCGAACTCGGCCGCCTCTTGCGCGCTGTAGATGTCGGCGAAGAAGGCGAGCTCTTTTGCCCGGTGGATGCCGATGAACCGAGGGAGCAACCACGAGGCTCCGAAGTCGACCGACAGGCCGCGCTTGGAGAAGATCTGGGAGAACCGAGCGGACTCCGAGGCCACCACGAGGTCGCAACCGAGGGCCATGCTCATGCCTGCCCCGGCCGCCACCCCCCCGACCTTGGCGATGGTCGGCT
>PLSY01000118.1 GCA_003164275.1 Acidimicrobiaceae bacterium
GATCAGCTCACGGGGACCCGGCCACTGTCACCTCCTGAAGCATGCGGTTGGTCTGCGCCAGCACCATGTCCGATGACTGCGCCAGACGGTCAGGGTGGTAGATCTGCACCAGAGCCAGGTAAGCGCCCTTGATCTCCTCGGGGGTTGCATCCGAGGTCACCCCGAGCACGTCATATGGTTCATTCATCCTGGGCCTCCTCAGCCAGTTCTCAAGAGTCAGGCCGCATCGTTCGACCGAAGATGTCGGTACACCGTCGCCACGCTCACGTCGAGCATCTCGGCGATCTCGGCGACAGTATGTTCACGTGAGTCGTACAGCTTGCGGGCGGTTGCGATCTTCTTGGCATTCATGACCGAGGGACGACCACCCACCCGACCCCTCGCACGGGCAGCCGCAAGGCCAGCCATGGTGCGCTCACGAATCAGATCACGCTCGAACTCTGCGAGCGACCCAAAAATCCTGAAGACCAGCTTTCCGTTCGGCGTCGTCGTGCTGATCTCCTCGGTCAGAGATCGGAACCCGACTCCCTTGCTTGCCAGGTCCTCAACGAGGTCGATCAAGTTCTTCAGGGATCGTCCGAGCCTGTCGAGCCGCCACACCACGACAACATCACCCGGACGAAGCTGTTCGAGCATCTTGTCCAGCTCGGGCCGACTCGCCTTGGCCCCCGAGGCGTGATCGGTGAAGACACGGATGCAGCCAGCCCTCTCCAAGGCGTCTTCCTGAAGAGCAGCGCTTTGGTCATCGGTGCTCACCCGGGCGTAGCCGATCAGCGGATTCGTCATAGGACGAGGCTATCAGAACTCGTGACCAAACGGGGTTGTGCGATGTTGATATTGATATGAGTTATGCGACCAGACCTAGGCACAAGGTCTGCGCTCTCGATCGAGGTAGGCGTGATCTCGCAGATACGACCGTTTGTGACGTGTCTGTCCGACGACGATTAGGCAACAACCTTGATCCGAAGGACCTGCGAGGCCGACCCCGCACTGCTTGATGCAGTGACGGTGACTGAATAGCTACCAGCATTCGTGGGCAGACCGGTCAACGTGGCATCGCCGTTGACCGTCAGGGTGAACGTGATCCCTGGGGGAAGTGTGCCTGTCTGACTCAGCGTCGGCACCGGCCACCCGGTCGTTGCGATGGTGTCCGATGCGTTCTCGCCCACTACGAACGTCAACTTCTTCCCGCTGACGAACTTCGGCTTCACCGGCTTCGCCACAGTGAGCGTGAGGGACTGATGGGCTGATCCTTGGGAGTTGGTCGCCGTCAGGTTCAGGGTGTAGGTCCCAGTCTTCTTGGCGACCAGGGTTCCTGAGATGGTTGCTGTCCCGTTGTGATTGTCCGTGAAGGAGACGCCACTCGGAAGTGCCCCCGACTCGAAGAGCGATGGAGCCGGGTTACCGCTCGTCGTCACGGTCAAGTTCACATGGGAGCCGGAGACCACTTTGGCAGTGGCAGCGCTCGTGATTCCGGGAGCCGCCAGACCGGTTCCGATTCCGAACACGGTGCCCGTGAGTTGGGAGAGGCTCGGCGAGGTTGTGGAATCGAGCGTGGCCGAGATGCAGGCCGGAGGACCAGCGGTGTAGGTGGGTCCTGGATCACCAACTACCGATTGCCAGCCTCCGGCTCCTGAGTTTGCCGCTGGGTTCCACCATAACAGCGAGCTTCCANNTTGGATGACCTCGCTGCTAAATGAGTTGCCTGCTGAAGCGGCTACGTCGAAGTACACACCGGAGGAGGTGTAGATGGGGGAACCGACCGGATTGGACTGGTATTGGACAACGTTTACCGTGCCCACCCCGGTTGCACTTGCCGAGGTCGGGCCGAGGGTCGCCAACGCTGTGCCGGTTGGGCTGTCGGATTCCCCTCGGGCATTGGTTAGCGATGCCGCCGCCGAGCCGTAGTTTTGATCTCCCCCGTAGGTGGCCGTCACAGTAAAAGGGCTGGTGAGATTCGCTTCGTTGATCGCACAGTTGGCGAGTCCGGTGCTCAATGCAGCGGAGCAGGTCCCACCCTGCCCATCGGAGACGGTGACGGAGCCAGTCGGCGTTGGGCCGTTCCCCGATACGAGGATGGTGTAGGTCACAGGTCCCTCATTGGCAGGATCACTAGACGGGGTGAGCACGACGTTCGCAGTGGCAGGGTTCACGGTCTCAGAGAGCGAGCCTGAGGTTGCTGCGTAATAGGTGTCACCTGAATAGGAAGCAGTCACGTCGTAGGGACTGTTCTCTGCAATCTCCGAAATCGCACATCCTGCTGCACCGCTTATAAGTGCGACTGTGCAATCACCGCCCTGCCCGTCTGAGACACTCACCGTGCCTGTGGGCGTCGGACCGGTCCCAGTCACCGACACCGAATAGACGACCGGACCACTCGTAGCAGGATTGGCTGAAGGGGTGATGGCCACGGTCGGGGTAACGCCAGCAATCGTCACCGTCTCGTCTGCCGTTGCGGAGAGCGCAGGTGACGAGGAGTCGGTTACGGTCACGCCGAATGACGAGCTACCACTAGATGTCGGAGTTCCGGTGATGGCTCCGGTCGTGGGATCGAGGCTTAGGCCATTCGGCAAGGCGCCGTTGGAGATCGACCAGGTGTACGGCCCAGTGCCTCCTGTGCCCGCCAGATTGGCGGAATATGGCTCTCCTGATGTTCCTGAGGGCAAGGACGTAGTGGTGATACCAATGGGAAGAATCGTCAGGGTGAAGTCCTGGGTGACATCGGGCGAAACGCCATTGGAGGCAGTGATCGTGATCGGGTAGCTCCCTGAGTCGTTCGGGCCGGGCACTCCTGAGATCGTTGCTGTGCCATCACCATTATCGGTGAATGTAAGGCTTGTCGGTAGAGCGCCAGTCTCGCTGATTGAGGGAACGGGATCGCCGGTGGGTGTCCAAGTTGTAACCGCATACGTGTCCGGTAGACCCGGTATGAACGTCGCTGAGCTGGAGCTTGTAATGAATAGAGCTGGAGCGAATGTCGACTCGACCAAGGTCTGGAGTCCCCCGCCGGACTCGTTTTCACCCACCGCAGTGCAGTCGGATGCGCTGAAGCAAGATACTCCTATGAGTGAGGCGAACGTGCTTCCATTCGGGTTGGGACTCGGGAGAACTGTCCAGGCGGTGCCGTCCCATGACTCGACCAAAGTCTGATCGCTACCTGAGGTGTTGCTCTGCAGACCCACTGCCGTGCAGTCGGCACCGCTAACGCAAGAGACTCCGCTAAGGCTGGAGTTGTTGCTACTCCCGCCCGGGATGGGGACGACTGTCCAGGCGGTGCCGTCCCATGACTCGATCAGAGATCCATTTGCAGTCCCGACTGCCGTGCAATCGGTGGCGCTATCGCAGGAAATGCCGTTGAGGCTGACAGTGGAGCTGCCGACTATATCGGCCCCCTGAATCACCGACCACACATTTCCATCCCAGGATTCGATCAGGGAGTCTTGTCCTCCGCCTGCAATCTTCTGGGTCCCGACTGCCGTGCAATCGGTGGCGCTCACACAGGAAACCCCTTGGAGGGTTGCATCAACGCTGCCGCTTGGATTGGGACTCGGGACGACCGACCAGGCCGTGCCGTCCCACGATTCGATCAAGGTCCTATAGCCGTTTCCACCTACCGCTGTGCAGTTAGTAGCGGTCACGCATGAGACGCCATTTAGGAAGCCGCTTACTCCGAGACTGGGGAATACCGACCAGGTAGCGCCGTTCCACAACCACTCCGCCGTCTGAGCGTAGCCCGACACGATTTGGAAGCCCACCACCGAACAGCTCGTGGCACTCACGCATGAGACGCCGCTGAGGCCGCCGTCGAGGCTTGCGGCGTATACCGCTGACCAGGTAGACCCATCCCACGACTCGATAAGGGTATCTATGCCCATTGTGCCAACCGCCACACAGTTGGTCGCACTGAAGCAGGAGACGCCAACGAGGCTATCGGTGGATGCAGGCTCACTTGGAGGATTGGGACTCTCCGCAATCGACCAAAGATCTGCCGCAGCACCGGCCGTCTCCGCCCTCATGCCAGTGCCAGCCAGAACGCCCACGATGCACAACAGTGAAGCCAGAGCTGCCATCCGAATGGTGCGTACGACGACTCTGGACCCTCTCGGGTTTCCGTGTCTTATCAATCTCATGCCCCGCCCCTTGCCTCGGTATGAAGAGTGTCGTCAGCGATGAAGATAGCTGGGAGTTGTTCAGATCGCTAATGCCGTGCAGAGTGGACCGATTGTGAAGGAGCGCCCAGGAGTGGCACGAACGAGTCGCTGGCGTGCTCCACGTTCCACCCGACTACTTCGGCAGCACTCGGTGACACCTGTCCAACCGTTTGACTGACGCAGATTCATGGACGAATAGGTGACACCGCCGTCACGCCTAGTGGGGGCTGCGCCGAGGCCTGTCACGCAACCGGTCGATTGCGAGACGACCGGTCCTATGGGTGTCGTCCTCACTGACCGATCAGCCTCTCAGCGGAACTGACTGCGGTGATCTACCGACGCCAAACGTCGGAGTTCATGACCGCCATGCCATTGGGCAGGCAGTCAGGCACAAATGATCTACTGATCGGCTATCGCCTGAAGCGGCACACCGTCCATGCCCACCAAACACGTCTGCGGCTTGCCGGAGATGTGGGCCGACACAGACCAGTTCCATGGGACACCTGTAGTTGCGTTGGTGGGTGACACGGAACCGGAGCCGATCGTGTTGCCCGCCGAATCCTCGACCCTGAGGTCGACATTGGCTCCAAGAACGGGGAAGTTGGTCTGCGTAGTTCCCGTGGCCGTCACCTGCTGACCATCTGACGTGCAGGCCACATCTTGCAGGGTCGAGTTGGTGCCGCCGAGGTTTTTCACCGCTAACGGCTGTGAAGCCGATCCACTGAGAAGCCCCATGATTACGGAGATGACCAGGATCAGAACAAATACAGATCCGAGCACGAGCCAGAGATTGTCCAGCCGCTTCTTCAGGACTTCTTTGCTGACGTCCATTGCCATTGAGATCGGCCTCCGATGATTGGTCTATTGCGGAGCTTGGGATAGCCAGAAGGGGGTGATCGTGCCTCGCAGGCTTATCGCCCGTCGCCGAACTGCGACCGGATTACGACGATGGTGCTGTTGGCCACGTGGTCGGATCGTCGCCTTCACCGATCAAGGTCTTGCAGTTCGCCACAGTGGCAGATGCCAGCGACATCTGGCCCGCTGTTCGACCATTCTGAGTAGCGGCCACTACCGTGTTGGAAGCCGCCGTGAAGATCATCATCGGAATGCCACTGCTGATTCCGAAGTCCTCATCTATCGTCTGACCATCGTTCGTGCTCATGAAGTAGATGGCCCATCCTTCGAGAGTGGAATAGCAGACTTCGGTTGGAGATTGTGCTGGCGCCGATGACGAGCCACCGCCAGACGAGTTATTCGAAGACGAGCCGGATGGCGAGGAGCCACCGGCAGCGGCCATGCCGATTCCACCGATGACGAAGACGACGATGAGGGCAGTCAGGATGATGCGGATCGCTGGCGTCAATTTGCCCTCGCCGCTGTAGAACTCTCGGATCTTCTGGCTCAACCCTGTGCGGGTGTCGGAGTGAGGGGCTGAGAAGTCTGAAGGCTGATCTCGCTTCCCGCTGCCGCAGACGGAGCAGAAGATGTGCGACTCCGGCATCTCGTGTCCGTTGACGCACTGGCTAGCCGTGGCATGTGCGCCTGCGGACAGGACGGTTGACGGCTCGTCCGGCGAATCGCTGCTCGTTACAGGAACGGACGCCTGGGACAGCGATCCTGCTTGACCGGTCGAGGCAGATCTACCGCCAGTCTGCATCGACCGGCCTGAGCCGAAGTGTTCTCGGTCGACCAGGCCTGCGATGCTGATGACAACTAGGAGCAGAAGAATGGCGAACACGGCCGCCGTCATCGAGGCGGCGAAGACGTACACGACGATGACGCCGACGACGGCAGTCAGGAGGATGCGGACCTTCGGCGTCAGTCTGCCCTCTCTGCCATAGAACGCCCCGATCTTGTAGGCCACACCCGAGCGTGAGTCTGAGTGAATAGCTGAGAAGTCTGAAAGACCATCGGATCGTCCGCTGCCGCAGACGGCGCAGAAGACGCTCGACTCAGGCATCTCATGCCCCTCGGCGCACCTTCGAGCGGTGGCAACTGCGACTGCTGACCGGTGGGTTGACGGCCCCTTCGCAGAATCGCTACCAGTCGGACCTTGCACTACCGGACCCTCCGAGGGAGGTGCTGGTCTGTATTCAGGGTGCGACTCGGGTGAGTACCACTTCCCATCGGACGCCACCCACCATCCTTCGCCCTGGCTCACATCGCTCATTGAGACCCGCCTCTCGTGCTGCCTGCATCAGACAGACGAGTTCTGTATCGACGGCCTACTCTCGCAACTGAAGCTGGCCTTGTTGTTGTTCGGGGCGAGGTCACCAGCGTGATGCTCGACGGGGTCGGCACCACCCCGCTCCTGGCGACGTGGTTCGCCCGTCAGCGCACCTTGCTCTGTCGACTATGACGAACTCTGTCCGTCGCTAACCCTTGCTGCTAGTTGGCGTAGTTCGACTGGCGCCTTGACGGCGACGGATGGGTAAGCAAGCCGATCGTCCCCCACGGCGTCAAGAGCGGCATTCAACCGGTCGATCGCCCGAACGAGTTCGTGAGACGCCTTCTCCACCTCTTGCATCGGCACTACGTGCTTCCTCCGTGTTCTTATCCGCTCGGCAGGTCAAGCGGTGGGACGCCCCCAACACGACGGTGTGCCGGGGGCATCGACGTAAGCATCGGCCAAGTTGTCCGGCATCGATAGGGGACTTAGGTCACTTCAACTACGCAACGCCTGCCTGATGCGGTCGTCCCGTATCCGCTTGACCTCGTCAACCATCGTCACGGCCTGGGCGATCTTCAAGTCGAGGGTGCCGTCGTCGGCCTGGGCGACATCGTCGCTGAATCCTTCGTAAAGCTCGCCAAGCGCAACGAAGACGTTGACGATCGATCCCACGTACTCAGCGTGTTGCGCCTCGGGTGCAGGATGCGTGAGCAGCCAGATCTCAACTCCCTGCACAACGGCGCTCAAGTCGATGAGTTCCGCCACCGGGTTGGGCGCCGTGCCGGACTGGATGTCCTGCACGATGTCGCAGCAGTCTGACAAGGCGTAGAAGATCGGTTCACCTTCGAGATACCAGACTGCGAGCGGGTCCGAGGCAACCCCTTCACCCGCAGCACCCGCCATAGATCAAACGTACTACTGGCATCGCCATGGAGTCATCTGTGTGCACGAGCGGTTGCCTCACTTGTGCAGTTCGAGGCGAGGTTCCAACTTCATCGGCGTCGCCATCACTCCACGACGAGTCCGCTGCGTGCGGCTGCGGTGTCGTACCGATTGCCCATACCCCGGACCTGATGTACTAGCCGCCAGAGTGCCGATTGCCACTTCGAGATCCGGCCATCCTCGGCCAACTACTCGCCGGGTTCAGCGAACCGCCCGCTGGCGTGCTCTGCATCCCACCCGACTTCCTCGACGGTCCGCTGTGACCCGCATCGACTCGTAAGGTTGACGCTGGATGTGCGGCGATTCCGTGAGAGGTGCGCTGCTCTCGGAGGGATCGATCCAACTCGGCCTGATCCCTTAGGCGCCATTACACTTCAAGTATCAAGGGGTGAGTTCAATGGATCAGGTGCCGATCAAGGTGAACGTGGAGAAGAAGATGCCCATCCGCTACGTGGCCGCCCTGGTCGATACGACTCAGGCAGAGGTGGTGGATCGGGCGGTTCAGGAGTTCGCCGTTCGCCCCGCCGATCTCATCGAGCAGGGTATCGATCAGGCTCGGTCGGTCCTGGCTTGCGGAGACGCAGTCGTTGCCGCCCACCTAATAGGCAGGCCGGTCGACGACGTTCAGATTGTCTCGGGTAGAGCCAGCGGGGCCACCACGGACCGAGCCTGACCATCTCGCTGCTCGACTTGCGGCGTCTCACATCAAGCGAGGCACCGAGTGCCCTGCCGTCGAACTCAGCTAGCGGTCGCCATGGCGGCTCGACCTCTCGCTTCTGGACTCCACTTGAGATTGATTCGGTCCACGTCGAAGCCATAC
>PLSY01000134.1 GCA_003164275.1 Acidimicrobiaceae bacterium
CCGACGGCGGGATCTTTGCCTTCGGCAATGCCGTGTTCCGTGGGTCAACCGGCAACATCGTGTTGAACAAGCCGGTCGTCAGCATGGCCTCGACGCCGACGGGTGATGGTTACTGGATGATCGCCTCTGACGGCGGGATCTTCAACTACGGAGACGCCAGCTTCTTCGGGTCCGCGGCTGGTTAGGCGATAAGCCCATGGCTCGAACTGAGCGTGAGCGGTCTGGTCGAGGGCGATACGGCTCGAGTGCCATCTCATCCTCCTTTGATGGCGGTGATGGCGGTGATACCCGAGCCGCAAGTGACCAGGCCGTAGAGTGCGGGTTGCTATGAGGGGCCGAGCGACGAGCGGAGACGACGCAGAACCTGCTCCGGGCCCGTCAACGGTGACCATCGACGCAGCACCGGGCAGTCCACAGAGTCAGTCCCCAGAACCTGGAGGCCTGAAGCACCCGGCTCGGCGACACGAGAAGCGCTCGTGGCGCGCCGTCCTCTTCGCCCCCGTCGGAGACGGCCAAACCCGCAGACGGGGGAGTGACGCCTTCCGGCTGGGGACGGCCGTCATCGCCATTGTCATCTGCTGGATCGTGACCAAGGCGAACTCGAAGAGCGAGCACAGCATCGCAACGACTCTTGCGTCGGCGCCGAACGGCCTTCACTGGCTGATCAATACCATCTGGTGGGTCGGCTCAGTGGGCATCATCGTCCTCGTTGCCGGACTGGCTGTCAGCTCCCGTCGGTGGACCGCTGTCCGGGACATCGGCATCTCCGGCCTCGGGGCATGGGTGGTCTGCGTCGTTTTGGTTGAGGTCCTGGGCTCAAACGGGGGTCGTCCGCCCACGTCGTCCTATGGCGTCTTCGACATGGGATTCCCGGTAGCCAGGGTGGCGGCCACAGTTGGCGTCGCCACGGCTGCATTCCCGTACTTGAGCCGATGGTTGCTGCGCTCGGTCGAGACGGCCATCGCCTTGTTCTCCGTTGCCACGGTGATGAACCACACGGGACTCCCGGTGGCGGTCGTGGCCAGCTTGGCCGTCGGCTGGGGGATGACCGCCCTGGTGCATCTGATCTTCGGCTCACCGCTCGGACTGCCCTCGGTCGCCGAAGTATCGACACTGCTCGGCGACCTCGAGATCACGGCCAGTGACATCGCCCCCGTGTCCGCCCAGGAGTGGGGCGTCGGAAGATTCCACAGCCAGGTCGGGGGCTCGAACGTCGATATCTCGGTCTACGGCAGGGACGCAGCCGATGCCCAGTTGCTGGCGAAGACCATGCGTTTTTTGTTCTATCGAGACTCCGGCCCGACCCTCACCCTGACCCGACGCCAGCAGGTGGAACACGAGGCCTATTTGATGCTGATGGCCGAGCGTGCCGGAGCAAGGGTGCCCGAGGTGCTGGCCGCCGGCGGCGCCGGCCCGGCCAACGATGCGTTGCTGGTCTCCAGACCGCCGGTCGGAAGGTTCCTCGCTGAGTTCAGGCCCTATGTGCCGCCTTCTCCGCCCCCGGTCCCCGCAGTAGCGGTCTCCAAGGACAAAGCCGAAAAGGAGAAGGAAAAGGCCGAGAAAAAGGAAAAGAGAAGGAAGAGGAAAACCGGTGGGTTCAAAGACGATGCAGGCAGCGGCCCGTCCCACGGAGTCGAGTCGGACGCCTCAAGCGGTGGCCATGGAGCAGGTGACGCCACCGTCTTGGCTCTCCAGCCGACAGACGGTGGCGTCAGCCGAGTAGGCACGGGTGCGAAGCCAACCAGCGACTTCTCCGCCGATTCGGGTACCGAGGAGTTCGGAACTGAGCCGTCGCCTCAGGCGGCAGTCGAGGCAGCGCTCCCTGAGTCGTCGTTGCCGCTTATCGATGACGCTGCCCTCGACGAGATCTTCGGCCAGGTAGTGACCCTCCAGTTGTCGGGAATGGCCCACGGGGCGATCTCCACCCAGACCATCGTGGTCGACGACGACAATCATGCCGGGCTCACTGACTTTCGGTCAGCGTCCACCGCTGCCACCGACGAGCAGTTGAGCCGTGACATCGCCGCCGCAATGGCCGCTGTCTCGATAGTCGCTGGCCCCGAGCGCACCGTCGCCTCGGCGGTGAGGGCGCTTCCCCCAGCGACGGTGACCGCAGCCCTTCCCTTCCTGCAGAAGGCCGCGTTCGATACGAAGGCGGCGAAGGCGGTACGAGGGAAGAAGCCCATCCTGAACGCGGTCCGGGAACAGGGGGCAGCTGCCGTTGGTGTCGAGGTGCCCAAACTCATCGAGCCACGACGAGTCAGTTGGGTCACCTTGGCTATGGTCATTGGCACCCTGGTGGGCGGGTGGGCGCTCATCGGGGTGCTGGTCAACGTGGGAAAGTCGTGGAACACCATCCAAGGGGCCGACTGGGCCTGGGTGGCGCTGGTCTTCGTGTTCGCCCAGGCCGCCTACCCGGCCATCGCCATCACCACCGTCGGGTCGGTGACCGACCCGCTGCCCTACGGCCGGACACTGGCTCTCGAACTGTCCGACACGTTCGTGGCTCTGGCCGGGGGCTCCATGGCCGTGCTGGCGACACGGGTGAGGTTCTTCCAACAAGAGGGATACACCCCGACCGTCGCGGTCAGCTCCGGCGTTCTGGTCAGCACGGCCAGTTGGATCGTGAAGGGGGCGCTCTTCCTCATCGCCGTGCCCTTCGCCCTCAGCAACCTGCACTTCAGTCAGACCGAGTCGAGCAGCACCAGCAGCGACGGCAGCAACGGCCACCTCGTGTGGCTGATCATCATCATCGTGGTCGCCGTCGGCATCGTGCTCGGACTGGTGTTCGCGGTGCCGAGGTGGCGACGTCTGGCCGCCGACAAGCTGCGGCCGCGGGCCTCGGAGGTACTGGCGCATCTGAAGATCCTGGCCACCCACCCGAAGAACCTCATCGAGATCTTCGGCGGCAACGTGGCCGCCCAGATCTTCGTGGCCCTAGCCCTCGGTGCCGCCCTGCATGCGTTCGGAGACCATCTGGGTCTCGCCACCTTGCTGGTCGTTCTCACCTTGGCGTCGATGCTCGGCGGCATGTCGCCCGTGCCCGGGGGGATGGGCGTGGTCGAAGCGGGGATGATCCTGTGTCTGCAGGCCGCAGGCATCAGCCAGAACGACGCCGTGGCCGCAACGTTCGTGCAGCGGCTCTTCACCGCCTACCTTCCCCCCATCTGGGGCTGGTTCGTTCTGGTGTGGATGAGGAAGAAGGAGTACCTGTAGGGGTCGTTGCAAGCCCTCAGGCCGGGGGGAGCGCCGTCTCGCTGAGACCGGGAAACGAGCGAAGCTTCCCCAGTCGACCGAGCCGGCCGACATTGACCCCGATGTCCGACGCCCGAAGCATCCGCAGGTCCCCACGGCTGTTGCCGTAGGACCAGAGCTGGTCGGGCCAGACACCCGAATCGTCGATCCACTCGCGAAGGCGACGGAGCTTCTCCTCGCCCCTGCAGTTGTGCCCGTCGTAGCGCCCGGTCACCGTGGCGTTGTCCATCACCTCCAGCCGGGTGGCGATCACCGCGTCGACGCCGAGGAGTTCGCCCGCCACCTTCACATAGGCCTCGGGGGACGCCGAGACGATCACCACACGGTCGCCCCGTTCCCGATGCCAACCGAGCCGGGCCCGGACGTCGGGTCGTAGGTGCTTTGCCACGTGGTCTGTGCCATACGAGCTCGCCGTCCGGTTCAGGTGCTCGACCGAGGTGCCGCACATGACCTTCTCGAACAGGAGCTGCTTGGTCTCGTCGGCTGCCTTGCCCCCGGCCAGGGCGGCATAGGCCAACCGAGGGGAGAGGGCGGCTGTGGCCCTGACGACCTTGTGCGAACCGGACAGGGCGGTGAGGAAGCCGTACACGCTGCCCCCCTCGGTGAGCGTCCCATCAAAGTCGAAGGCGGCAATGTCAGCCACGGTCGGTCCTCTCGGTGTCTGCTCTGTCGGTTCCACCGATCTCGGCGCCAAGAGCCGCGCCCCCTCGTCCAGCCCCGTGGGCGAACGACCGCTGTCCGGTGGCTGCCTCCGGGGAGGCCAAGCTGGCGAGTCCGAGACGGGTTTCCGTCCGAATGGCGTCAGCCGTGCTCAGGCCCCACTGGGCCATAGCGGAGGCGCGATCGTTCCTCAGGCATGCCTGGGGCAGCAAAGCGAGTTCCTCGGCCCAGGCAACGGCCGCGTCCAACGCCGTGCCCGCAGGGACGCGACGGTTGATCAGTCCCATGGTCAACGCTTCGTCGGCTGTGACCTCCCGGCCGCTCAGGATCAGGTCGAGTGCCCGTCCCTGGCCGATGAGCCTGGGGAGACGAACTGTCCCGCCGTCGATGAGGGGTACCCCGAACCGCCGACAGAACACGCCGAAGACGGCGTCGTCGGCGGCTACTCGCAAGTCGCACCAGAGGGCCAGTTCCAGTCCACCGGCCACGGCGAACCCCTCGACCGCGGCGATGACCGGCTTGGTCAGTTCCAGTCGCGTCGGACCCATGGGTCCGGGACCGTCCTCGGCCACGTGAAAGCGGTCCCCCTGGGCCAGGGACTTGAGATCTGCGCCGGCACAGAACGTCCCGCCCCGCCCGGTGAGAACAGCCACCGACGACTGAGGGTCGACGTCGAAGGCGGTGAACGCTTCGAGCAAGGCGTCGGCCGTAGCGGGGTCCACGGCGTTACGACGATCCTGTCTCGCAAGAGCGACGATGGTCACGGAACCGACGTGACTCACCTGGACAGTTGATGCCATGGGCACAGCATGGTGGAAGCAAGGGGCCTTCGCCAGGGCCGCCAGAACCAAAACTCGACCAAGTCAGTCGACAATCGGGGCCCACTCGACTATCCTATGAGGGCGACAAGATCACATGGTGATCTGAGATCCAGTTCGCGTCAGCGATTCACGGCACATAGAAGGAGAAATCCATGGCAATTCGTCTGGGCGACGTCGCCCCCGACTTCACAGCGGAGACCACCGAAGGCACGATCAACTTCCACGAGTATCTCGGGGACAGCTGGGGCGTGTTGTTCTCCCACCCAAAGGACTTCACCCCGATCTGCACAACGGAGCTGGGTGCCTTCTCGGCAGCCAAGGCCGAGTTCGACAAGCGAGACACCAAACTCATCGGGCTCTCGGTCGACGACGTGACGTCGCACGGCAAGTGGGCCGGCGACATCGAAGAGACCCAGGGCACGGCNNTACGACATGATCCACCCCAACGCCAACGACACGCTGACCGTACGCTCGGTCTTCATCATCGGGCCCGACAAGAAGGTGAAGCTGACCCTCACCTATCCCGCCTCGACCGGCAGGAACGTCCAAGAGATCCTCCGGGTGCTCGACTCGCTCCAGCTGACCGCTGACTACAAAGTGGCCACTCCGGTCAACTGGAAGGACGGCGATGACGTGGTCATCGTCCCCGCCGTGTCTGACGAGGAGGCCAAAGAGCGCTTCCCGAAGGGATTCAAGGCCCTGAAGCCCTACCTGCGGGTCACCCCCCAGCCCAACAAGTAGCACCTGACCGACACCGACACCGACACCGACAGTCGGCCAGGGAGCACCCTGGCCTGGCTGACTTCGAGCGACCGGATCCGACCTCGCGTCGGGCCGGTCGCTCGTTGCGTCGGGGCCCGTTAAGCTGCAGGTCGTGGGCAGGCACCCTCCTCGTGCCGGGTTGCTGCTACCATTACTGGGCTGACGTGTTGTGTCCGTTGGCCATTCCGAAGACATCAGAGGTCGATTCCCCACATGCCAGACAAGCAGGCCACCATCTCCGAGTACCGTCTCCATGAGACGGACACCGGTTCCCCCGAAGTGCAGATCGCCATTCTGAGCGAGCGCATTATCCATCTGACCGAGCACCTGAAGGTGCACAAAGGGGACCACCACACACGTCGTGGCCTCCTGAAGCTCATCGGTCGCCGTCGCCGTCTTTTGGACTATGTCCGTAACAACGACGTCGAGCGCTACCGAGAAATCATCAGCCGCCTCGGCCTCCGCCGTTAGGCGCATCTAGTCGTTCCGCCCGGCTTCGGCCGGGCGGTCGCAATTTCTCCACCGGCATAGCGTCGGCGGACGGCAGTTCGGCATGGTTTCGAACTGCAGCATGAACAGTCGGCCACGCCGTGGCGGGCTGAGTACAACCACAGATTGGGCTCCCATCGAGGTCAGTCACCAGTTGCCGATCACCCCGCCAGGTTCTGGTCTTGGGTGGTCGACAACTGGGAACTGGCTCGAGGAGTCCCCGAAAAAACAAGGAGCGTCATGTCAGACGCCATAACTGTGTCGGCGCCCATCAGTGGCACCGATCGCACACTCACCTACGAGACCGGCAAACTGGCGCAGTTGGCCGATGGAGCCGTCCTGGCCCGCATCGGCGACACCGTCCTTTTGGCCACCGCCACCGCCTCCCGGTCTGTCCGTGAAGGGGCCGACTTCTTCCCCTTGACGGTGGACATCGAAGAGCGGACCTACGCCGCCGGCAAGATCCCCGGCTCGTTCTTCCGCCGGGAGGGCAAGTCATCAGACCAGGCCATCCTCACCTGTCGACTCATCGACCGGCCGCTGCGCCCGT
>PLSY01000365.1 GCA_003164275.1 Acidimicrobiaceae bacterium
ATGAAGGTCACCGAGTACTTCCTCGGCTTCGGACCCAGGCTGTGGTCGTTCCGATGGGGTGAGACCGAGTACGGGGTGAAGGCCTTCCCTCTCGGGGGCTACGTGAAGATCCCGGGCATGACCAACCTGGAAGAGGTGGACCCGGCTGACGAGCCTCGCACCTACCGCCAACAGCCCTTCCATGCCCGCTTGCTGGTCGCCGTCGCCGGCTCGGCCATGCACTTCATCATGGCCTTTGTCCTGTTGTGGTCACTGCTCGCCTTCGTCGGGCTCCCCAACTCAGGCCAGATCCAGATCCAGCGGATGAATGACGTCGGTGGCGGGCAGAGCCCGGCGGCCGCCGGTGGCCTCAAAGTGGGGGACATCGTGGTCTCGGTGGACGGGAAGCTGGTGGCCGGCAACGTCGACCAGCTGACGAAAGCTATCCAGAGCCATCCCGACACACCGGTCTCTGTGGTGGTCGACCGCGACGGCTCGGAGCACACGCTCACCCTCACCCCGGCCAACGGCCGGATTGAGGGTGAAAAGGGAATGGTTGCCCCGGCCGGAACTGCTCCTTTCGGGGTGCTCGGAATAAGCCTCGGGTCGCCGGTGCAGCGGGCGACGCCCCTCCACGCCCTGGGCTCGACCGGCGCCGACCTCGTCCACTTCACCTGGGCCTCGGTCGTCGGAGTAGCCGACCTGTTCTCGCCCAGCCACGTTGCCGCTCGATTCGACCAGGTGGCGAGCGCCAAGGCGGCCAACCAGGCAGCGGCGAACGGGACGCGGGTGGAGTCGATCTACGGTGCCGTGCGCACGGCCGGGCAAGCCGCCCAGGCGGGCATCGGCGATCTGTTGATCATCCTCATCTCCATCAACATCTTCGTCGGTATCTTCAATCTCTTCCCCATGCTGCCGCTCGACGGCGGACATGTGGCCATCGCCATCTACGAGAAGATCCGCACCGGGAAGCGCAAGGTCATGTACCACGCCGATGTGGCCAAACTCATGCCCTTCACCTGGCTCATGCTCATGTTCCTCGCGGTGCTGTTCGCCACCTCACTGCTGACCGACATCCTCCACCCCATGGCCAACCCGTTCAGCTGAGTGCCACCCTGAGGGGACGTCGGACCATCGGAGATGGACCCCGGTAGCATGGGGACCATGGGAGCTACGGCCTGGACGACCACTGAACGACGGCCCACCCGCCAGATCCACGTGGGTGGCGTGGCCGTCGGTGGTGGCGCACCAGTCACCGTGCAGTCGATGACCACGACCAAGACGGCCGATGCCGAGGCCACCCTGACGCAGATCTACGCGCTGGCCGCCGCTGGGGCGGACATCGTCCGATGCACCTGTAATGAGGAGGCGGCGGCGGAGGGACTGGCCCGAATCGTGCCTCGCTCGCCGGTGCCGATCATCGCCGATATCCACTTCCACCATGAGATGGCCCTCGCCGCCCTCGAGGCCGGAGTCCAGGGCCTGCGCCTCAACCCCGGCAACCTGCGCAAGGAAGCTGAGATCAAGCAGGTGGCGTCTGAGGCCAAGGACCGTGGCGTGCCCATCCGCATCGGTGTCAACGCCGGGTCCCTGCACCCCGACCTCTACAAGCGCTTCGGGGGAGCGACCCCCGAGGCGCTGGTCGAGTCGGCGCGCATGGAGCTCGAGTTCTTCTCCGAGGTGGGGTTCGATGAGGTCAAGATCTCGGTCAAGGCCTCGTCGGTCCCGTTGATGATCGAGTCCTATCGACTGGCCTCTGCCACCTTCGACCATCCCCTGCACCTCGGGGTGACCGAGGCGGGCCCGCCTCCGGCCGGACTCTTGAAGGGCACGGCCGGCATTGCCACCTTGTTGGCCGAGGGCATCGGTGACACCATCCGTTACTCCCTGACCGCTGACCCGGTGGAGGAGGCCCGCGCCGGCCGTCAGCTGCTCGAGATCTTGGGGCTCCGTGAGCGCAAGGGGCTCGACCTCATCGCCTGCCCGAGCTGTGGTCGGGCCGAGATCGATGTGATCGCCGTGGCGAGCGCCGCCCAGGCGGCGCTCGAGAGCCGCAATCTGCCCATCCAAGTGGCGGTGATGGGTTGCGTGGTCAACGGCCCCGGCGAGGCACGGGAGGCCGATATTGGCATCGCTGCCGGGCGCAAGCGCGGTCACCTGTTCATCAAGGGCAAGATCGTCCGGGTCGTCCCTGAGGACGAGATGGTCGAGGCACTGGTGGCCGAGGCCGAAAAGCTCGTCGCCGAGGGGGTCGAGGCCAGACTGGCCGCGGCCGACGCAGGAGCCGAGGCCGAGGCCGAGGCCGACCGGATGGCGCTCATCGGGGAACAGGGCGTGGACGCCAACGCCTCGGAGACCAAAGTCGATCTCATCCGCAAGAAGTACGGGCACAGCGCCGAGAACGAGTGACGGCGGTCCCCTGGGCGTCGCCCGGGGGAGAAGTGGCGGCCAGTAGGATCGCCGACCATGCGAATGTCTCGGCTCTTGGTCCGTACTCTGCGAGAGGCGCCGTCCGATGCCGAAGTGGCCAGTCACCAGCTGCTCGTACGGGCCGGGTACATCCGCCGTCTGGCCTCGGGTGTCTACACGTTCCTCCCGCTCGGGCTGCGGGTCCTCCATCACATCGAGCGGGTGATCAGGGAGGAGCTCGACGCCGCCGGCTGCCAGGAGGTGCTGCTGCCCGCCCTCCATCCCATCGAGCTGTGGGAGCAGTCGGGGAGGGCCACCTTGTTCGGGAACGACGCCCTCCCGGCCATGACCGTCGACGCCCGTGGGGGGACCTTCGTGCTCGGACCCACCCACGAGGAGGTGGCGACGGTGACTGTTGGGGCTGAGGTCGACTCCTATCGCCAGCTCCCCCTGACCATCTACCAGATCCAGGTCAAGTTCCGAGATGAGGCCCGCCCGCGCTTTGGGCTCCTGCGCACGCGCGAGCTGATCATGGCCGATGCCTACTCCTTCGATGTGGACCAAGAGGCCATGCAGGCGTCGTACCGGCTGGTCTTCGACGCCTACCTCCGGATCTTCGCCCGCCTCGGCCTCAACGCCACCCCGGTCGAGGCCGAGTCAGGTGCCATCGGCGGTGAGGTCAACCACGAGTTCATGGTGCCCTCCGCAGCCGGTGAGGACCACTTCGTCTCCTGTCCGAGTTGCGGGTACGCGGCCAACGTGGAGGCGGCCACCCGCAGTACGTACCGGGTGGCGACGAGTGGGGTGGCCTCAAAAGAGACGCCCGTGGTCGAGCATCACACGCCCGATCGGAGCTCGATCGTCGACGTGGTCGCGCACTTCGACGACGACACGGTCACGGCCACAGACTTCTTGAAGACCATGGCCGTGTTCGACGGCGAGGGGCGGCCGACGCTGTTGTTGTTGGCCGGTGACCGGGAGGCACGGCTCCCGAGCAGCTGGCGGTTGTTCGACGAGGCCGACTTCGCCGCCTATCCGAGCCTGGTGAAGGGTTTCATCGGTCCGATCGGCCAACAGGACCAGGGATTCCGGGTGGTCGGCGACCTCGGAGCCACCCGGGAGGGAGCCTGGTTGGTTGGGGCCAACAAGGTGGACCACCATCTGAGCGGCGTCGTGCTCGATCGCGACTTCCAGGTGGACGAGTGGGGATCCCTCGCCCAAGTGGTCGCCGGGGACGCCTGTCCTCGCTGTGAGGCGTCCATCGAACTGGTCCGGTCGGTCGAGGCTGCCCATACGTTCCAGCTCGGCTACCGCTACAGCCAGGTGATGCCCGGTTCGAACTTCGTGGCCGAGGGCGGGGAGGAGGCCATCTTCTCCATGGGCTGCTATGGGATGGGTGTCAGTCGCCTGCTCGCCGTGGTGGCGGAGGAATACCACGATGACCGGGGGCTGACCTGGCCACTTGAGGCTGCGCCGTATCAGGTGCATCTGGCCGCCCTCGGGGCGGGCAGGTCTGCCGAGGTGGCTGCGGCCGCCGAGGACGCCTATGCCCGACTGACCGAGGCCGGCATCGAGGTCCTCTATGACGACCGGGACGTCTCGCCGGGGGTGAAGTTCGCCGATGCCGACTTGCTCGGCATACCCGCCCGTCTGGTCATCGGTGCGAAGGGCCTGGCCCGGGGGGTGGTCGAGTGGCGGTCCCGGGCGACGGGCGAGGAGCGGGAGCTGGCCGTCGAGCGGCTGGTCGAGGATCTCAGAAACGCCTGAGCCGGCCAGGAGGCGGGCACTGGTCGCCCTGGTCGCCAGAGTTGTCCACAGGCTGAATGGTGTAGAAAGCCCACGTCAGAGCGTTTCCTGTGCGGGCCGCTCGCTGCTATACTTTTAGATCTGCCGTTCGGTTGGAGTGGAGTGACGCTGATGGAGCGTGGGCGGACAGCCCACGCTTTTGTTTTGGTCCGGAACACGCCCGACGGAGGGGCAGGGAGCTTCAGACAGCAGGATTGACCAGAGACCAGCGCATTCGACCACAGGAGGGAGGCAGAGGACATGATCGACGATCTCTTTGCCGCCCTTGAACCTGTGGTCACCGCCGCCAACCTCGAGCTGATCGACGTCGAGCTGCGTTCAGGGGTCCTGTTGGTCACGGTCGACCGCTCCGACGGCGTCGACCTGGAGGCGCTGACGGATGCCAACCGGGCCGTGTCCTCGGTGCTCGACGAGCTCGACCCGATACCCGGGCGCTACACCCTCGAAGTGTCGAGCCCGGGAGTCGAGCGCACCCTGCGCACCCCGGCCCACTTCGTGAAAGCCGTGGGTGAGGTGGTGACCGTCAAGACTCGTCCCCAGGTCCCCGGCGATAGGCGGCTGAAGGGCGAGCTGCTGAGCGCCGACAACGAGGGCTTGGAGCTGGCCGTCGAAAGCGCCCCCGAGGGCCGGCTGCGGCTGGCGTACTCGGACATTGACCGGGCCCGGACGGTGTTCGTCTGGGGCCCCCAATCTCGAACCGGTGGAGGGAGCGCAAAAGCCTCCTCCTCGAAGAAGACAGTGCCGTCCAAGACGGAGAAGAGGAAGCAGGTCGTAACACCATGAGCAAGCCGAACTTTGAGTTCCTCGACGCGCTGGGACAAATTGCCCGCGACAAGGGCATCTCGGTGGAGACGCTTCTCGACGCCCTCGCCAATGCCCTGGTGGCCGCCTACAAGCGTCGGCCCGACGCGGCCGAAGAGGCGGTCGTGACCATCGACCCCGAGTCGGGGGAGATCCGTGTGTATGGCCAAGAGCTCGATGAAGACAGCAACGTCATCCGAGAGTGGGACGACACGCCGGACGACTTCGGCCGGATTGCCGCCCAGACGGCCAAGCAGGTCATACTCCAGCGCATCCGTGAGGTGGAGCGCGACCTCAAATACGAAGAGTACGCCGGACGTGAGGGTGACATCGTCACCGGCATCGTCCAGCAGACCGACAACCGTTACACCCTGCTCGACCTTGGCAAGGTCGAGGCCCTGCTTCCGCAGGCCGAGCAGGTCTCCTACGAGCGCTACGAGCACGGTGCCCGCTTGAAGGCCTACATCGTCGAGGTCCGAAAGACGACCAAGGGCCCGCAGATCGTGGTCAGTCGCAGCCACCCTGGGCTCGTCAAGCGGCTCTTCGAGCTGGAGGTCCCTGAGATCTCCTCGGGAGCCGTCGAGATCAAGGCCATGGCCCGCGAGCCCGGCCATCGCACCAAGATCGCCGTCTGGTCGAACGATCCGAACGTGGACCCTGTCGGGGCGTGTGTCGGGGCCCGAGGGTCCAGAGTGCGGATGGTGACCAACGAGCTGCGGGGAGAGCGGGTCGACGTCGTCCCGTTCTCTGACGATCCGGTCGAGCTCATCCAGTCGGCCCTCGCCCCGGCCCGGGTCCGAGAGGTCCGCCTCGATGACGACACCGGCACGGCCACAGTCATCGTGAGCGACTACCAGCTGTCCCTCGCCATCGGCAAGGAGGGCCAGAACGCCCGTCTGGCCGCCCGCCTCACCGGTTGGCGCATCGACATCAAGAGCGAGACCCAGTTGGCCGACGAGGAGTCGGGCTATGCCGGCGAAGAGTGGGCCGAAGGCGAGTGGGTGCAGAACGACGCCGGCGAGATGGTCTGGCAGCCGGCCGAGGGCGGGACGGCCGTGTCGGCGGCGGAGTGGTCCCAGGGTGCCGAGGGTGCCGAGGGTGCCGAGGGTGCGGACGGGACGGACGCCTCGACCGGTAGCGTTGATGACACCGTCGCCGGTGCGTCGGTTGATGACGAAGCATTGGCGACTCAGCCGGTCGAAGCGACTGGCGAGAACGCCGATGAGGACGTTACGGCCGGAGTGTCGGTCGGAGAGCCGTCCGAAGGGGCTACGCCATAGCGCCGGTGCGTACCTGCATCGGGTGCCGTCGGACCGGCTCGCCGGACGAGCTGGTCCGGGTGGCCTGTATCGAGTCAGGCAAGCTGGTTGTCGGTCGGGATCAGCCCGGCAGGGGTGCATGGTTGTGTCGAGCGTCAACTCACTGCCTGGACCAGGCGGTGAAGCGCAAGGCATTCGACCGGGCATTCCGGTGCCGGGTGGATGTTGCATCGGTGGAGCTGATCCAGTCCACCCTCGGAGGAGGCTCCGAAACCAAGGCGGGACAGGGCTCGGAGGGTTCGGTCCTGTGATGTGCGAGGATAGAGGGTCGTATGTGCGTATCGGCATCTACGACGTGAATGAAGGGCAGTAACAGCCGTTGNNGAAGATCCGCGTCTACGAGCTCGCACACGAGCTCGGTCTGACCAATAAAGAGGCGCTTGACTTGTGCCTGTCCCTCGGGATGGGGGTCAAGAGCCATTCATCCTCCATCGAGGACGCACAGGCGGATCGCGCCCGCCGAAAGGCCGACCGGGAAGGCCTGCGTCGACCGGTGCAGCCCGAAGAGCCGGCCCCTCCGGCCAAGAAGGCGGCCGCCACCAAGAAGGCCGCGGCCGTCGCCGCCCCTCCCACGTCGGGCGATGCACCGACACTTGATTCGCCCGTGGCCGCACCAGACATCGAGCGCCGTCCGGGTGGAGACGGTCCCGCAGCTCCTGTTTCCCCTCCCCCCATCAAGCGTTCGGGAGCCCGGCTGATCACCAGCCGTCCCACCTCGGAGCTGCCGACCAGCCCGCCTCCGGCACGGGCCCCGGCGACCCCGGCCCCGGCGACCCAGCCCGTCGCGCCAGCGCCGCCGGCTGCCCCTCCTGTGCGCCAAGCGGCTCCCGCCGCCCCTCCAGCCCCTCCAGCCCCTC
>PLSY01000280.1:0-1304 GCA_003164275.1 Acidimicrobiaceae bacterium
GGCCGCCGCTCATCCTCCACCATTCCGGAGACGCAGCTCCGACCCACACTCACCGGTCGAACGCCTTCGCCAAGACGCATCCACCTGCTCCGCATGCGCCCGGAAGTGACATCGGGCCGATGGCCGTGGGCGCGGGCCTCTTCGGCCTCACCGCCATCGGTCTCGTGACAGCGTTGGACCGCCGGCGGCGCCGACAGATCGGGCGGCGGTCATTCGGCGGCCGCATCCCCCGGCCGGAAGCGAAGAGCCCACTCGCCGATCTCGAGCTGCAGCTGCGTCACTACGCCCGGGCCGGCCACGTGTTCTGGGTCTGCCACTTGACCGAGCTGCTCGGCCACTCCGCCGACGTTGCCGGTGTGGCACCACCGGACGTGGTGGGCGTCGAGCTCGTGGACCATGGGCTCGATGTACTGGTGACCGGTGACAGTTCCGAACCACAGGCCCCGTTCGTACGTCGGCCCGATCGACCGGGCGTCTGGCACCTTCCCTNNTCGTCGATGAGGCCGCCACCTCCGCGACCGTTCCCCTGGTCCTTGCCACCGTTGGCAAGGGCTCCCTTGGGTCGGTGCTGGTCAACGTGGACCACTACCGGTCGATCCACATCACCGTCCCCGCAGACCAGGTGGAGGGGATCCTGGCCGCCATGGCTACCGAGCTGGCCGGCACGACCGCACNNTCGATCGCCTCGACGGGGGTGTCGTCGTCGACGATCTCAACGAGGCGACGGCATGGGCGCGCCCCGATCAGCAGGCCATCGTTCTGGTCGACTCCCAGACCACCCCCGATCAGCTCCTTGACGCCGTCCGCGGTAGGGGGAACGTCCATCTGCTCACGGCGGGTCCTGTCGCACCGGAGGGCACGGAGCTCATCCTTGATCCGGACCACCCGCAGCTGGAGGGCCACGGGTTGGACCCGGTTCAACCCACGCAGGTCAGCGACGACTCGCTCGAAGAGGTGCAGACCCTGTTCGAGCTGGCCGAGGAGGACCCGGTCGCCACGGCCCACCACGGCAGCGAAGCAAACCAGGTGCATCGACCAAGCGAAGAGAGGCCCGGAGGGGAGGTGGTGATCGGGTTCCTGGGAGAGCCGACGATCGCTGTCGGTGAAGGCGAACCTCAAGAACTTGTGGCGGCCGTCTCACCGACTTCGGGAACCAAGGCCCGCAGAGTCGTCGAGCTCCTCGTCTACCTGGCTGCTCACGGCGGAACCGCCACTCGGGGCGAGTGGCTCACCGAGATCTCACCGGACAAGGCGCTGAGCGACGGGTACGTCCGCAACCTGGTCCTCCTCACCCGGCGCTCGCT
>PLSY01000280.1:1314-10303 GCA_003164275.1 Acidimicrobiaceae bacterium
TCGGAGTCGATCCCGACCCATGGACATCGGCCGGTGGCCTGACCTACGTCGTCGGGGACGCCATCACCGACGCGTCGTTGACCCTTGGCGAGCTTGCTCTGGACGACGGTGATGCTCGACTGGCGGCCTGGGCAGCCCGCCAGGGCCAACTGGCGAATCGCTACGACCAAGGCCTGTGGCGGGTTCTCCTCCGAGCTGCCGGCGACGAATCTGCCCGCATGCAGATCTGGGGCGAACTTCATGCCCTCCTTGCCATTGATGGCGATCCCGCCGAGGACCTCGAGCCGGCCACCCTCGACCTATACGCTTCCCTCAGCATCCCAAGGCGGGCAGCTTCCGAAGTCGTCGTGTTGCAGGACGACGATGACGCCGTCCTTCCGACCCGCCAAGCGGTGTGACGCCGTTGGAGTATCGCCCGTCCTTAGCGTCGTACGCTGAGCGCGCTCATGCAGTGTGCGAGTTCGCGTGAGCATGATGGAGGAGCAGCAGCTGTCGCTCGCTGACCGAGACATCTACCACGGCTTCGTCAACTTTCGTCCAGTACCCTTGGGACGCCATCAGAGGGAGTACTGACATGTCGGCAGCCAATGGTGTACTCGGAGGCCCATCCGAAACTCATTCGCCCCCATCTGACGCCAAATGTTGCGGCGTGGGCGGAAGTTCGACATGGGCCCTGATGGCGGGTGTGACACCAGGCAGGATGCAGCGCTTGGCGACCGCCCGTTGGTAGAGAACGGGGATCGCCTCATCTGGGGTGGCGAGGTGGTGGAGGTCGTAACCGTCCTCCACGAGCGCCGAGACCGCGTTGAAGTGATCCTCCAAGGTCCTGGTGGTCTCAACAGGGTCACCCTCACTAACGACGAGCTCGACCTTGCGCGGCAGCCCAGCAACGACGGGCATGGCGACTCGATGGGTGCACTGGCCGGCCTATGGGGCAAGTGGATGGAGTGGGCAACTCCCCGCATCCGCTCGGCGGCCACCGCCACCAAGCCGGTCCGGCCCTTCGCACATCAGGACGAAGCCGTCTTCGTCCACATGCTCCCTCAACCTCGATTGCGCTTCCTCCTGGCGGATGAGCCAGGAACCGGCAAGACGATCATGTCGGGAATGTACATCGTCGAAGGGCGGCGCCGGCGCGCAATCCCGGGCAAGGTCCTGATCGTTCCGCCCGCCCACCTGGTCAGCAAGTGGCTGGCCGACTTGTGGCGCTACTTCGGGATCGATGCCGAGCGCCTGGACTCGGCGACGGCGCGCAGTCCTCGCCCCTTGCGGGACGATGTTGACGTCTGGGTCCTCTCGGTCGACCTGCTTGCCCACAGCCCTGACGTCCTGCGCAAGGTAGCTGGACCGGGCGTCTCGTGGTCGCTCGCCGTCTTTGACGAGGCACACCGCCTTACTCCGACTTCGCAGTTCCTCGGGGCGGCCAAGCAGGTCGCCGAGGTTACACATCACCTGCTCCTCCTGACCGCTACTCCCCACCGCGGCAAGGAGTGGTACTTCCAGTGCCTGCTGAACGTCCTGGACCCCGGCCTGTATCCCGTGACAGCCGGGCCAGGGAACAACGAACCCGAGAGCCGACTGCGGCCTTCCCCCCTCCACTTCATCCGTCGAATGAAGGAGGACCTCCAGGACCATGATGGCCAATCCCTCTTCAAGCCCCGGTATGCAGAGACGGTGCCTGTGCGGCTAGATGCTGACGAAGTCAGTTGCTACGAGGCGGTACTGAGTTACGTAAACGAGTGGTATGACGACCGGGCGACCTTGGCGAGGAGCATCTACGGCAAGCGGGCTGCCTCCAGCATCAACGCCGCGTTAGAGACGCTGCGGCGCAGGCGCGATGCCCTGTCGGCTGGCCAGGCGGGGCAAGTGGCCCCGCCGGCACCATCGGGTTTCGATGACGCCCGCCTGATCGACGCCGCGGTCGACGATGACGAGTCATGGGAACAGGCGGAGCGATCGATCGTGGCGGAACGTAGCAAGGATCGCCGCGGCGAGCTCAAAGCCGTCGACAACGTCATCGCTGAACTCGCCCGCTGGCTCGAGGCCGGTGCTGATCCGGCTAAGTGGGATGCCGTGCTGGACGTCTGTGCCCGCCACGACCTGCGCCCTGGCGAGGGTCAGCTCCTCGTGTTCACCGAGTTCACCGACACCGCCACCTGGCTGAAAGGTCTCTTCGCCAACGCCGGGTTCAGCGTAGAACTGCTGAGCGGAGGAACACCCCAGGATCGCCGAGACGAGCTGCAGCGAGGCTTCCTTGACGGGGAATACCAGGTCCTCGTATCGACCGATGCTGGAGGAGAGGGCATCGACCTCCAGTCGGCTCACGTCATGGTGGATTGGGACGTCCCATGGAGCCTGGTGCGCCTTGAACAACGTGCCGGCCGGCTCCACCGGATCGGCCAAGAGAACCCGGTGTTCATCTACCACCTCGTCGCACCGGACACCAGAGAAGGTCGCGTGCAGGAGGTCCTGCTCCAGAACCTCGACGCCGCGGCCCTGGCATTGGACGGCAGGGTCTTCGATCTTATGGATGCCACCGCTGCGCGGGCCGGGTTCGACTTCGCTGCCGCCCTGACAGATGCTTACAGAGGAGTCGATGCGACCCCCCGTGTTCCGTCGACCGAGACCCTGGTGCAGCAGGCACGGGAGCTGGCGGCTGAGGAGGACGCGCTCCGCACGCCCACCGACCTCACAGAGGCCCAGGCCCGGTTCGCTGTCGATCGGTTGGAGGCAGTCAACCCAGTGATGGTCGAGGGTTTCCTCCGCAACATGGCAGCCGCGTCTGAGTGGGAGGTTGGACCAGGACCCGCCGCTCGGATCCTCACCGTGAGCGCACACCGGGCACTCCCGGCTGCGCTCGGAGGTGAGACCACCAAGCTCGTGTCGGTGGACGGGGAGGCCACTGCTGCCGCCCGTTCCGCAGGGGCACAACTGGGGCCCATCGTGACCATCGGGCCTACTGAAGAGGCGTTCCGCCAGCTGTTGATGTACTGCTCAGAGCGGTTCGATTCTGAGCTCTACCGGGGAGCTGTGGTCACCGACCAGGCGTCGACCACCCCCTACTCGCTCTTCGTCTTCGCCACCGAACTGCAGATCTACGACGGAGTGGCCAAAACGGCCCGCCCCAACCCATTCCTCATCCGCTTTTCGGGCAACAATGCCTTCCCAGTGGACTGGACGGCCGTGACCAACCTGCGCCGCGCCGAAGGGGCAGCCAACCGCCCGGCTCCCGGCTCCCGCATGGACGCTGAAGAAGCAGCAGAGGCATACGTGGCCGTGCAGCAGGCGAAGTCGACAGAGGAACAGGTGAGCTGGGTCCACCATGCCCGTGAGGACCTCGACTCGCTCCGGGCCCGGTGGCAGCGCCAACTCCGTGATCTCCCAGAGGAGCAGCGGGTGCCGGCGCGCGAGCGGTTCGACGAGGACCGCCGAAAGCGCCTTGAGGACCTGGCCCGGGCCGAGGTGGTCACAGCATCGCCGCCCCAGCTGATTGGCTGGCTCGAAGTGCGCCCCGGTGCAAACATCGCAGAGATTGGCTACGACCCCGACAGCGAGCTCCCGGCAATCGAGCTCGTGACGGCCCAGTTGGTCAGTGAGGGCTTCGATGTCGATGACCGGCAGACCGCTGGGCTGGGGTACGACCTCTTCGCGCTGCACCGGACGACCCGCGAGCAGCGCCTGGTGGAGGTCAAGGGGCAGCTCGAAGAACTGGGCGCGGTGACCCTGGAGTCGAACGAGTGGGCGCAGGCCATGCAGCGCGGTGAGGAGTACTGGCTCTATGTCGTCACCAACTGCAAGGCGGAGCCCACCATCTCGGTGGTCATTGCCGACCCGGCCGGGACTCTATCCGGGGGACCAAGACTTATCGAGAGGTTCCAGATCCCCGTGAGCCAGCTCCGTCGCTTCGCAGGAGATGCACCGTGACCGAAAACGACAACGAAGGGGAGATCGTCGACGGCTCAGCCTCGCTGATCGATCGCTGGTTCCCGGTTGGAGCTGTTGACCAAGCGTGCGGTACTCCGGCGGGATCCGGCCGGAACGAGAAGGCGATCTTCACCTGGTTCGCATCACGGCCCATTGCTCAAGCTCGCGCAGCAGTACTCTGCTCGCTCCTTACCGAGAGCGCCGACGCCGGAGACGTGCACCTCCGGGAACTGGTGTCTACGGCAGTCATCTCAGGTTCGGCAGATGCCCTCGACGAACTCGCTGCCAGGATCCCAGATGTGGATGGACAGCGTCCCGTGGTGCTGGATTGCTTCTCTGGCCGCGGGATCATCCCACTTGAGGCGGCCAGACTTGGACTTCGCTCCGTGGGGACAGACTTGTCCCCAGTAGCGGTACTCGCCTCGCGGCTGCTAGCGGATTGGGCGCTGCGGGACTGGTCCAACGAGCCTGAAGTGCCTTTCGCCGCTGACTCTGACGGCCCGCAAGAGAATGGAGCTCCAGTCCTGTTTGACGGGGTGGGTGGCGAGCCCAAGCTCGTCCAGGATCTGCGTCGTTACTTCGCTGAGGTGGGTCGGCGGACGGAGGCGGCAGTATCGAACTGCTATCCGAGGAACGCAGATGGCTCATACCCGTGGGGCTACCTCTGGGCCATCACGATCCCGTGTGACGCGTGCCAGAGGCGGTTCCCACTCGTGGGCTCCCTGGTGCTGCGTCACCCGTATGCGGCAACGGCAGACGAGGGTCAGTGGCTTCGGATCGCGACGGACCCCGAATTGGGGCAGTGGTCTGCCAATGTCGAGGTAGGTACGCCGACGGGCCAACCCACAATGCGTGCGACTGAGGGCCGGAAGGGGAAGTCAGCCCACTGTCCGTTCTGCGATCACATTCACCCGCTCGACGCGGTGAAGACAAAGGGATTTGCTGACCAGTATGAAGATGCCCCGCTGATCGCCGCCGACCTGTCGACTGTTCAGGTTCCGACGTCGAACGGGAAGACGCGCCGCGTAGAGCGCAAGATATTCCGACCCCTTACCGCACTTGAGGTGGATACAGCCATTGGGGTTGACGTTTCGTCATTGACCCCGTTCGGCAACCTCCCCGCGGCCCCATCCGAACTCATTGCCCCAGGCAACAAGGACAGCGTGCGCGGCACTGGGTATGGCCGAACAACATGGGCGAGCTTGATGAACGACCGTCAGATCTTGCAGTTCACGGAGATGGTGAGGGCGATTCGCGGCTGCTATCAGGATGTGCTCGAGGCCGGAGCTTCCCCGGAATACGCGCAGGCTCTAGCGGGATACGCAGCCTCCAACCTGGTCCGCCGTCTGCGCCGAGCAACGCGCGGAGTGACCCTGCAAGCACATGGATCGACCAATGGGACTGCTCAGAACCGGAACCAGACTACGGATCTGTTCAAGGACGAGAGCATGGTCGCCTTCAATTTTGATTGGTTCGAGACGGGCCCCGGGGACGGGCCAGGCACCTGGAGATCGCTGACCTCGACGACGCTGACTCCACTCTGCACGCACGTTGCCGGCCTTACCAAGCTCGCAGCGCCTGGTCGGTTCCGTCGAGCTTCGGCCACGAACTTGCCATACCGAGATGCGACGATCGATGCGGTCGTCGTAGATCCTCCCTACTACTCGATGATCGATTACGCCGATGTTTCGGATCTCTTCTATGTGTGGCTACGGCGTTGCCTGTTCGACGTGATCCCGGACCTATTCGCGAATGCTGGCGACGAGCTAGGGCTCCAGGACAAGAGCCAGGAGATCATCGTCAAGCGGGGAGCCACACGTGATGACCCGCGGACAACCAACTGGTACGAGCGCCAGCTCTCCGCTGCCTTCGCGGAGATGCGCCGTGTGCTCAAGACAAGGGGCACCCTCACGGTCGTTTTCGGGCATTCAGATCCCGACGCCTGGCGGCGACTTCTTGGAGGACTGCGGGATGCGGGCTTCGTTGTCACGTCTGCATGGCCTGCGCGAACGGAGTCGGGTGCCACGGGCGTTGCATCGATCAAGGTGACCGTCACCATCGGATGCAGGGTCGCCCCCGAGGGTCGGCGTGCCTCCACGGCTGCTCAGGTGGAACGGGAGATCGCTGAACTCATCCGCAAGCGCGTCGGGCAATGGGACGACTGGGGGTTGGCCTTGTCTGACCAGCTCATGGCGTCCTATGGCCCTGCTATGCAGTGCGTCGGGCGCTACCGGGTGATCCAACGGCCCGACGGAACCGAGCCTGATCTCGATCACTTCCTGGCGATCGGCCGGCGTTCGGTCATCGAAGCACATGCCTTCAAGGTCGATGAGTTGCCTCTCGACACCTTCGATCCGCAGACCCGCTTCGCGATCTTCTGGCTCCGGGCGTTCGGCACTGCCGCGGTGAACAAGGGCGAGTCGGTCTTCCATGCCCAGTCCAGCCAACTCCGGATGGACGATGTGAGGCCCAAGATCCTCGAGGAGACCAAGAATGGCTTCTCTCTCACCCTCAAGCCACCCGCCAGCGTCGACGACCGCTCATCGGTTATCGAGGTAGTACGGGCTCTCGGGGCGGGGTGGGCGTCCGATGGCACCGAGGGCGCTGCGCAGGCGGTCATCGCAAGCGGTAGCCCCCCGGACGATGCACACCTTTGGGCCACAGTGGGAGAGCTAGTGAGCCAGCTCCCTGACTCGGACCGATTCGCGGTCGCGCTCACCGCCTGTCAGCGAAACCGTCGAGCAATCGAGACCGAAGTACGACACGGCACTCCAGCGATGGTCCATCAGGACGAGCTGTCGTTCGACGAGACTGGAACTTCGTGATGACCGTGACCCACTGGGCGGATGAGCTGCGCTTGCGAGACGAGGTCGTGCAGCGCCACGGTAGTGCCTACGGACTCCAGATGTCCCTGTACGAGGCGGTGTACCAGACGACCGACGTCCCCTACCGGGACGCCGCTTACTGGTGCGACATCACAGAGCCCACCACCAAGCTGGTCGAGTTCATGGCGGAGATCACGCGACACCTCGGGAGGGCGGGGGGTGCCGAGCAGCTCTTGGGTGGCGACCGACTCTTCCATCTCGATCAGGGCATGGGCGGAGGAAAGAGCCACGCACTCGTCGGGCTGTGGCACCTTGCGGCCCACCGCGAGGAGTTTTTCGCCACCGACATCGGACAGGGGATCCTGACCGTCGCCTCTAAGCGGTCCGGATCGACCGTCGAACTCGGCGAGGTGCGCACAGTGGTGCTCTGCGCCGACAACTTCAGCCCAGGCGTCGCCCGGCCCGAGTTCGGCCCCGCAGTCAACCTCCACCAGCGGTTCCTGTGGGCACTCTTCGACGGAGACCGGTCCCTCTACGACGCACATGTTGGCGCCGGCGCCGACAAGGCCGCCTTGAAGGACGCTCTGGTCGCTGCGGGCCGCCCAGTCCTGATACTGCTCGACGAGGTCATGGACTACGCAATGGCTCTGGCGGGGCCGGCTCACCGCGAGACGATCCCGGACGAACAGGCGTTCCTCAATGCCCTAACCGGCGTGGTGGCGGAGGTCAGTGGGGTGGTGCTGGTCACCGTCATGATTCGCTCCGACCTCGACGAGCAAGGGTATGAGGGAGCAGCGCAGGAGTTCCGCAGCTACTTGGCGCAACGCTTGGAGCGCAACGGAACGACGGTGAGTGTCAACGAGCCCCAGGACTTCGGGGCAATCATCCGGCGCCGGATCTTCTCCCGCCCGCAGAAGGATCTCCCGATTGACGCCTTGACCCACCGCTGGAATGAGGCCGCGACCAGTGCCTGGCGTGAGCACGTGTTCGACCGGCTGCCAGGGGCCCGGCAGCTCAGTGGATTCGAGGAGCGCCTCGCCCGGTCCTACCCGTTCCACCCGGACCTGCTGGATCTAGTGGAGCACGACTGGACCCAGCACGCCGGGTTTCAGCGCGTGCGCTCGACGGTGGCCGTATTCTCCGCAAGCGCCTACTGGTGGGCAACTGAACACGATGCCGGGCGGTGGGCGCCAGAGCTAATCGGGGTGGGGGACATCCCTCTCCACGAGGCAGCCGACAAGGTCCTTTCGTCCGGGGTGCTCCACGGCCTGGATCGCCAGGTGGTCGGCATGCGCCAGGTCGCCGAGAAGGACGTCACGTCCGCTGACCGGTCCGACGGCCAAGCTGTACTTGCTGATGTCCGTATCACCAACGGACGCCCTTGGGTGGATGTCCAGCCCCAGCCGGCCGTACGCCTGGCTACTGCTCTGTGGGTGTACTCGGTGGCAGTGCGGGCTCAGGGCAAGCGGGGGGCGACCAAGGCCGAGTTGCTGGCGGCCCTGTTCGTCCCCGACGAGCGCTTTGCCTTCGCTGATGCGGAGGAGGTGTTCAATGCGCTGACTGACGATGAGGACGAGCGCGGTCTCGGGACGCTCGACATCATCCAGGGTGGCGGAGGGAGCGTTCCTCACCGGTACCTGCTCGCCACCCAGCTCAACAAACGCATGTTCCAGCGCAATGCGCTCAACCGGGCGACCCCGGAGCTGTACTACGAATTGGTATGGGAGCGGGTTCAGCGCCTAGCAAGCAAGGGCAGCGGATTCGATGCGGTGCTCTTCGTCGAGCAACCCGGAGCTCTCCGCCCCGACCTGCCGCTGGCAGAGTTGTTTCGTGACGTCGACCAGCGCCGCTCGAACCGATTGGTCATTCTTGACCCCCGCCGGTGGACGCTCCTCAATGGCCGCGACAGCGCGACCCGAGCCGACATCGAGTCAGTACTGGGCCTTGGGACGGATCGGATCGGCGTGGACTTCGCGGCCAGCTGCGTTATCGCCTGCGTAAGCACCCAGAGGCGCGACGCCATGGCCAAGCGGGCCAAAGGCGCGTATGCCTGGCAACTGGCAGCCAGCGAGGTGGATCCGGAGCTCGAGATCCGGGGCGAGATGATCATTGAGGCCCACCGGAGCTTGAAGCAGCTCGATACCGAAATCAGACGGGCCTACCAGCATTACGCCTTCTTGGTCCGCACCGAAGATGGACTCCAGACGGAGTTCGTGAAGTTCGAGGACGACAGCAGGAGC
>PLSY01000006.1 GCA_003164275.1 Acidimicrobiaceae bacterium
CATCAGGTTGACACAGAGGGGAACGACATTTCCAACAAGGGCTGACTTGGAGGAAGCGCTCACCCCGGTGATGAAGAAGGCTGGGAAGGTGGCTGCCCCCGTGAAGAGGGCAGTTGTGGCCGCCCTCCTCGTTCGCGACCCCGACTCTGAGCCGGTCGAGGGCGAGCCCGATCCTTCGCTGAGGGATACGGAGGACGTACCACTCACGGAGAGAGTGGACGCGTTTATTGCCCGGGAAGTGCTGCCATTCGTTCCGGATGCCTGGGTAGACGATGCGAAGACCAAGGTCGGCTACGAAATCCCGTTTACCCGCCAGTTCTACAGGTATGTGCCTCCGAGGCCGCTCGCGGAGATCGACGCTGACATTAGGGCCAGCCAGCAGCGACTCCTGATTCTCTTGTCGGAGGTCACGGAGTAATGGGTACTGGCCTCGCCCACCAGACGGCCGCCGTCAGGTCGGTGCAGGAGTGCTCACCACCCGGTTGGGAGTGGCGAAGAATCAAGAACGTCGCCGTTCTCAATGGGGCTTCTCTGCCGGAGAATACGGCTCCAGATTTTGAGTTTGAATACGTGGACGTGGGTGCGGTCACCGAAAACGGCAAGATCGCATCGTCAGACCATCTTGTGTTTGAAAATGCTCCGAGTAGGGCACGTCGCCTTGTGAATGCGGGTGACACGATTCTGTCGACCGTTCGGACCTACCTAAAAGCCATAGCGTACATCTCTCCAGATGCTGCCGACATCGTAGTTTCTACTGGATTTACTACTATTACTTCCGATGCGAGCGTCAATCCTCGCTTTCTCTTCTACTGGCTCCGCAGTACCCCTGTCGTCGAGGAAATAGTCGCTCGCTCGGTCGGAGTCAGCTACCCGGCAGTAAACCCCTCAGATGTCGGCGACATTGGAATATGTGTGCCAACGCCCGCTGACCAGCGCCGTATCGTTGAGTTTCTTGACACGAACATAGTTCAACTCGACGAGCTGATTGCTGAGCAAGAGCGGCTCATTGACAGACTCGATGAGCGCCGCACCACGCTGATCGATCAGACGGTTGTTAGAGGGCTCAATCCGAGTACGCCGATGAAGGATTCGGGAATCGAGTGGCTCGGAAGAATCCCATCCCACTGGCAGGCGGGCAGGCTCAAGCGGTACGGCAGGGCGACCATCGGCTTGACGTTCTCACCGGACGACATTGTGTCAGAAGCCGACGAGGGGACGCTCGTCCTCAGAGCCGGGAACGTCCAAGAGTCGAGAATCGTGTTGGACGACAACGTCTACGTGTCATGTGCAATACCAACTCACCTCCGTCTTAGGGGAGGAGACATCTTGATCTGCTCCCGGAACGGAAGTGCTGCGCTGATCGGCAAAAGCGCAGTGATTCCCGAATCGCTGGCTGGTTCGACTTGGGGAACTTTCATGACCGTCCTGCGCTCTCCCATGAACCCATTTCTCAAGTGGGTCCTGCGAACCTCGATATTCAGTCAGCAGGTCGGCTTGTTCGCTACATCAACCATCAACCAATTGACTAGTTCAATGCTCCACAATTTCGAGATCCCGGTTCCGCCGCCAGCCGAGCAGGCAGCAATCGCCAACTACCTCGATCACAGTGTCAACGAGATCGACGAACTCATCAGAGAGGCCAACCTGTTCATCGAATTGTCGAAGGAGTACCGCCAGGCCCTCATCACCGCTGCCATTGCGGGCCAACTCGATTTCACCAGGAGCGCCGACTGATGCCGAAGCATGTAACGGAAGAGCAGTTCGAGACCGACATCGTCGGGTCTCTTGTCAACGGTGGGGGCTACACCCAGGGCGACAAGGCGAACTTAGACACGGTTACTGGCCTGGACACCACTGAGCTGTTCGCCTTCATCGAGGCGACCCAACCGAAGGGCTGGGCGACACTCGTGAAATACCGTGGCGGGGACCCGGAGGTGGCTCGCATGAAGTTCCTGTCTCGCCTGGTGTCGGAGTTGGACCTCCGAGGCACCGTTGACGTGCTTCGCCGGGGGATTGAGGACCAGGGCGTCAAGCTGACACTGGCCTTTTCTAAGCCCGCCTCTGGCCTGAACGAGACCATCCTGAAGCTGTACGGCCAGAACCGCCTGACGGTAACCCGTCAAGTGCGTTACTCCGTCGCCCACGCCGGGGAACTCGACCTTGGCCTCTTTGTAAACGGCATCCCGGTGGCGACGGTGGAGTTGAAGAGCCCAGTGAATGGTCAGGACGTGGCAAATGCCATTGCCCAGTACAAGAAGGACCGAGACGAGCCCAGCAATGCCATGCTGAATCGGCGGGCGGTTGTTCACTTCGCCGTTGACCCAAGCCTGGTGTACATGACCACTCGCTTGGCTGGTGAATCGACCGAGTTCATGCCGTTCAACCGAGGCAGCGATCCAGGCGAGCTGTCGTGCGGTAAGGGCAACCCACCCACCCCAGACGACTACGCCACCTCCTATCTCTGGGAGTCGGTGTGGCAGTACGACAACTGGCTCGACATCCTGCTGCGGTTTGCCGAGGAGTTTCACGAAGGTACTGGCAAGACCAAGAAGCGCCGCATCATCTTCCCCCGCTTCCATCAGTGGGACGCTGTGAAGCGGGCGGAGGCTGACGCTCTTTCCAACGGGCCGGGCCAGTCGTACCTCCTTCAGCATTCCACTGGGTCGGGTAAGTCGAACTCCATCGCTTGGCTGGCGCATCGGCTCTCGGTTCTCCACGATCCTGCTGACATGAAGATCTTCGACAAAGTTGTCGTCGTTACCGACCGGCGGGTCCTCGACGAACAGCTCTCCGCCACGGTCTCTCAGTTCGAGAGTGTCAGTGGGACCATCGTCATGGTCCAGGGTAAGAAGGGATCAAAGTCCAAGGAGCTGGCAGAAGCCCTAAAGGGGCAGGCCAAAATCATCACCGTCACCCTGGAGACGTTCCCCTTCGTCATCGAACTCATTGCCGACGCCGACCTCGCAACGAAAAGCTACGCCGTCATCGTCGACGAGGCCCACTCCTCCCAGACCGGGGATGCTGCGGCGGCACTAAAGCAGGCCCTCGGGGCTGGTTCGGTTGGTGGGGGCACGGCCGGCTTGGGCGGGGAGGGGGAGGACGGCGACTTTAGCGGCGAGGACATGTTGGCCGGCATCGTGGCCCACAGGGGGAAACAGGAGAACCTGAGCTTCTTCGCCTTCACGGCTACGCCGAAGGACCGTACCGTCGAGATCTTCGGCACCCCCGATGCCTCTGGGGTGAAGCGCCCATTTCACCTCTACACGATGCGTCAGGCCATCGAGGAGGGTTTCATCCTCGATGTTTTGCAGAACTACACGACCTACAAGGTGTACTTCAAGGTCGCTGCCGGGTCCGAGGAGGTAGCCGCTGAAGAGGTGGGGGCCCACAAGGGCGCAGCAGCCCTCAAGAAGTTCGTGAAGCTTCATCCGTCGATGATCCAAGAGAAGGCAGCCATCATCGTCGAACACTTCCGGGGGCACACGGCCAAGGAGCTAGGTGGCCGGGCGAAGGCCATGGTGGTGACTGACTCCCGTGCGGCGGCGGTCAGGTACAAGCGGGCCGTCGATCACCACATCAAGGAGCACAAGTACCACGACATTCGTGCCTTAGTGGCATTCTCCGGTGAGATCGACGGGGAAACGGAGACCTCGCTGAACGACTTCCCCGAGTCCCAGACGGCCAAGCGCTTCAAGGGTGAGGAACCGTACAAGCCAGGCGACTTCCAGGTCCTCATCGTGGCCGAGAAGTACCAAACCGGCTTCGACGAGCCGTACCTCCACACGATGTTCGTGGATAAGAAGCTCAAGGGTCTGAACGCTGTCCAGACGCTCTCTCGCCTCAATCGTTCAGCTCCGGGCAAGACCGCCACGTTTGTCCTTGATTTTTGCAATGAAGCCGAAGCCATACAGAAGGCCTTCCAGAAGTACTACGAGGGCATCATCATCGAGCAGACAGACGTGAATGTCCTCTACGACCTCCGGGGGCGAATGTTGGCCCTCGGCATTCTGAAGGAAGAAGAGATCAAGGCCGCCTCTGACGCCTACTTCGCAGTCGATCCGGCCAAACGACTCCTCAAGGCCATCTACTCGAACATTGACCCCGTGCTGGTCCGCTTTGCTGGTTTGAGCGACGATGAGAAGGCGGAGTTCCGAGATGCTCTCGACCAGTTCATCCGGGCTTACTCCTTCCTAAGCCAGGTAATGCCATTCACAGACGAGGACCTTGAGCGGCTTTACGTCTACGGGAAGGCGCTAGCTGCCTGCCTGCCTTCCCAAGCGAGTGGGGGTCTCGACATTGGCAAGGACGTGGTGCTCACCCACCTGCGCATTGAGTCGCAGGGCGCTACTGACATCGGCCTGACCCCGGGCCAGGTCGAGGCCGGGAAGGTGTTCACCGGGGAGGGGCACGGTGGCGCTTGGGAGGACGAGAAGGAGACCCTCGCCGCCATCATTGAGGCCATCAACGAGCGCTTCGGCACCGACCTCGATGACCGGGACCGGCTGGAAGGGGAGAAGTTGAAGCTGACTCTCCTTCAGGACCCCGAACTTGAGACGTTCGCTAGACAGAACTCCATGGAGCACTACTCGTTGGAGTTCACCAACAAGTGGAAGGGTGCGATCCTGAGCCAAGAGGAGCGGAACCAGCGCCTTTACAACCTGATGCTCACCAACCCCGAGCTTTCCAAGCTGTTCGAGAGTGCAATCATGCAAGAGACCTACGAGGCTTTCCGGAGTGAAGACGACCCGAGTGGCTCCACTTCCGAGGCCGTCTAATCAACCCACTAGGTAGTTCATGGTTCTCTGACTACGCAACCTGAACCGGCCTGGGTTTCCTGGAGGCTCCAAACCTTGGAAAGGTTGGAGTCATGGAACAAGAGCACCCCGCATCGAAGCGGTACCCGCCTGAGCTGAAGGGTAACCATTCAGGTGCCCTGACC
>PLSY01000069.1 GCA_003164275.1 Acidimicrobiaceae bacterium
CCGGCATAGACCGAGTCGAGCAGCTGATCTCGTACCGTCTCTCGCTTGTGCAGGGTCATAGTTCGAACACCTCGATCGGTTCAATCGTCGGGAATGAAACACCGTGCCATACAATTTGGCCATTGCCGATGGGCAGCCAGGCGGGAGGGTGTTGGACGTAGAGATGACGCATGAAATGACTTCGCCCTATGAGGGGCTTATTTCCTGGCGACATCGTTGATCGGCCATTCCGTCATCCTGGACGTCCGAGCCGGAGAATGCATCACCCACCAAGGGTGATGGAAGAGGAGTCGATGATCGTCAGCTGCCTCGTGAGTGACCAACGCGCACCTGTCGTCTCCTAGCCGGCCGTGCTGCGCCGTGCGGGGGACTGGGGTTCGAGCACGGGCAACCGAGGCTCAATCATCCTGTTCGGGTGACGTACCAGGTTCGGATGCTGTGCCAACTTTCAATGAGGAGTCGCAGTCGCGAAGTCGGGTCGTCCCCACCGAGCCCGTTTGGAGGTCGTGCGATGGATGATTCGAAGGAACCGTTGAAGTGTCACCTCCGCCTCCGCCCCGACATTGATCGACGAGTCAGCCCGGATCGGCCCAACCACGGGGATCAGCTGGCGCGGCATCCGCCAGGCACCGCTGGGCTCTCCGCGTCCTGACGGATGGACCGTCCTCTGCGCTCGAACGTCGATGCTTCGCTGAGGATGACAGCCTTCAGGCGAAGAGACCGCCAAGATGGTGGTCTTCGAATGCAAAGATCGTGGCGAGCAGCGCAGAGCACGTTCACTCCCCATCATCCCCATCCCGGAAGGCCACCCCATGGATTCCTCCACCAACCTGGCACCCCGGCCGAGGCGGTCCGATCAGTCACTTGTCCCCATCTTCAATCCGGTGGCCAAGAGCCCTACTCCACCAGTGGCATCGCCTGGAGAGTCCAAGAAGTGGCTGGTGTTGATTATTGCCTGTGCGGTGGTGATCCTCGCCCTCTTCGTCGTGCTCGCATTGAACGACTATCGCGCCCACAAGAACATGCAGAACACGACCATTCAGCTGTCGGCGGCCGAGAACCAGCTGATCCAGGCCAACAAACAGTCGGCCTCCTACCGACAACTGCTGGCACGCGAGCAAAACCAGCTGAAGGAGTCCCAGGGGACCTTGGCCGATGCGAAGGCCCAGATCGTCGAACTGAAGAGTGCGCTCTCCAACTCCCAGTCCGAGTCCAACTCCCAGACCGCTCAGCTCGGAGTGATGCAAGCTTGCCTCACCGGGGTGCTCACCTCACTCACCGATGCGGGGAACAACAACTATCAGACGGCAATTGCCGCCCTGCAGGCTGTCCAGTCCAGTTGCAACCAAGCTTCGGCGATGCTCGGCTGAGCAGGCTCGTCCAAAAGGTTACCCTAGGGAGATCGATTCAATGCCAGGTGTCCACATCGTCAGTGACAGCTCATGCGATCTCTCGCAGGACGAAATTGACGACTCGCACGTCACCGTCGTGCCCCTCAGCATTCGCTTTGGCGACGAGGAGTTCACCGATCGGCAGGATCTGAGCGTCGAGGACTTCTACAAGCGCATGGCCCACGCCGATGCTCTCCCTCAGACCGCCTGCCCGGCCCCAGGTGCATTCGAGCTGGCATTTCGACGTGCTGCCGACGCGGGTGCCGATGCCGTCGTCTGTCCGACCATCTCCGGTGCGCTTTCTAACACCCTCCAGTCGGCAGAGACTGCGGCAGCAGCCGTCCGAAGCCGGCTGCCCATCCACGTCATCGACTCCAAGTCGGTATCGAGCGGGCTAGGCACGGTGCTCCTGGAGGCGGCGGAGGAGGCCTCGGGCGGCGGGGACCTGCGATCGGTGCTGGCCAGAGTCGAGGACCTGATCCAGCGGACCCACGTGTTCGCCGCTCTCAACACTCTTGAGAATCTGAAGAAGGGCGGGCGCATCGGCGGAGCCAGGGCCATGATCGGATCGATGCTGGCCATCAAGCCACTCGTCGACATCACCGGTGGAGTCGTGCGGGAATCCGGAAAGGCCCGCACCAGGAGAAAGGCCATGGATCTGCTCTATGAACGCATGACAACAGCTGGCACCATCGATCACATCGCCGTGATGCACGGCATGGCACCCGACATCGATGAATTTCTCGACCTCATCGCGCCCCAGTTCCCGAGAAGCGCCCTGAGGATCGGAACCCTCGGGGCGGTGATTGGCACCCACGGCGGCTCCGAGATCATCGGCGTGAGCTGGATCTCCAGGAGCTAGGGGCAGCTCATGCAAGGTGTTGGGCTACATCCGAGCTGTCCTAACCGAGCGAGGCCGTTTCCCTCGGTGCGATCGAGGATGTCCGAACAACCGTCGGATACTGGTGGGCATCGAAGGCGGCAACGAACCGTCGCACCGCCTTTGGCAGTTGCACCTGCAGCCGACCGGCCGGTCTGAGGTCTCCGGGTCGGACCAAGTTGATGACGAGCGAGCATTGTCCGACGGCCACTGATCGGACATGAGGATCCGAACCCATGACAGCACTCAGGTAAAGGGCCACCGCGCAGCTGCGATTGTTCGCAGGGATCCCAAGCACGCCGGCCTCCTGCAGCGACTCCGCCACGTCGTCCGCACTGTCTCCAAGCCCGGCGAGGAGCCCTCCGGCGTGCCTTTTGAGTTGGCGAAGATGGATCAACGTTCCTCCGTAGGCGTTGGGCCATGGTACCTCGTGGCCACCACAAATAGTCCTGGCCCGGCGCCCACTCGATCCGGCTTTTCGACTCACGGCTCACGGCTTTGCCACTGCGGGCGTCGCTGCTTCGCCGATGACATGATCGCGACATGCAAACCAGCTATTTCACGCCGGGCCTCCTAGACGGCCAGGTCGCACTCGTCACCGGGGGCGCTACCGGGATCGGGAAGGAGATCTGCCGAGTGCTTGGCCGCCACGGCGCCCGAGTCACCATGGCCAGCCGAAAGCGGGATGTCCTCGAGCCGGCGGTCGAAGAGTTGCGGGCTGAGGGCATCGATGTCGATTTCGGCGTGTGTGACGTTCGTGACGTTCCAGCGGTCCAGGCCGTCGTGGACCAGGTCGTGGCCGGGGGCGGTCGCCTGGACATCGTGGTCAACAACGCCGCGGGCAACTTCCCAGCACCTTTGTCGAAGATCACCCCGAACGGCTTCAAAGCCATTGTGGACATCGACCTCCTCGGGACCTACAACGTCACGCGCTGTGCGTTCGAGGCCTGGCTCCGGGACAACGGCGGCAACATCGTGAATATCAGTGCCCCGTTCGCCCAGAAGGGTATCGCCTACCAAGCACATGTGGCCGCGGCCAAGTCCGGGGTCGACTCACTCACCCGGACCTGTGCGGTCGAGTGGGGGCCCTATGGCATCAGCGTGAACGCCATCGCTCCCGGCACCATCGCCGGCACGGAAGGGGTCCGGCGCTTTGCCGCCGCCGTCACCGGCGGGGACGAACGCCCTCGGAACCCCCTGGGCCTTGAAGGGGAGGGGACCGACATCGGCTATCTGGTCCTCTACTTGTGCAGCCCTATGGGCCGGTTCATCTCAGGCCAGGTGATCGCCGTCGACGGTGCCGGCTCGGCCGACCAACTTCGACTCCAGGCCGGGCAGATCTGAGTGGAGATGCCGTACCGTGACGCCAATGCACTCCTTCCCCGGCCAACCGACACCGGGCGACCGAGCTCCCAACGCCTTGGCGTGGCGCACTTCCAGCCACCCGCCCTCCCGCGACGTTGGCCCAGTCAACCGGACTGTCCGCTGCTCGCACACCGCTGGACGGTCTTGCTCGACGGCCGCCAACGGCGCCTCCTACGACGGCCAAACGCCGCGGCGGCTTCGACGGCGCGCGGTTAGCCGCGTTCGACGCTGACCTCGACCAGGGACTCGACGGCCAAGCCGTCTGCCTCCTCGCCTGTCGGCTGTCCGATCCCCCTCGGGCGAGGACGGGTGAGAATGATCTGCACTGACGAGACGGCCAACACGGCCAGGGTCACGATCCGCTCACTCTTCCCGACCGGATGGAAGATGGCGTAGATCTGGATCCCGGCTGCCAGGGCCTGGGCCACGAGCGGGAGGGCAATGGCCCGCATGCCGGTGACTTCGCGGTCCGCGCCACCGGACTCAGGCACCTGGGTCCAGGCGGCATAGGCCATGCAGAGCGCGCCCAGCGTCCAGACAAATGCGTAGTTCTCATGAGTACTCACTCCGTGGGCCTGTTGCACGGCAAAGGCGGCGTCGGCCCCGGTCGTGGCGGCGATTCCCAGCCCGATGAACAACCACATGCGATCAGGACGCCAACCGAGGAGGGCGTAGACGCCGAGGACGGTGCCGATCAGCAACACGTCCAAGACGGGATAGCTGAAGTCGACGATCTTCGCCAGCCACCCCTGCGTCGTCTCTTCCGTCGTCGGCTCGATGATCAAGGCGAAGCCGATGACCAGGACGAGCAACGTCACTGCCAGCCCATCCAACCAACGATGGAGCTCGAACTTGGTGAAGCGGACTCGGATGAGCATGACGATCCCGGCGACCATGAGCGGGTACCACAGAAGCCACAGGATGTCGGCGAACGTCGGGTTGGGCACAGACGCGTGCCCGCCGTAGACTGCGCTCCAGGCGATGCCTCCGGCACACCAAAGGGCCATGGCCAGGCCGATCATCAGCCAGGGTCGCCGGTTGGCTGGTTCGTAGAGCCCTCTGAGCAGGACGAGGAGGGCCGAGGCGGCGATGACGAGTTCGTGGATCCAGACCTGGTAGATCGCTCCCGACCCCCCGAACCCAACCACCTCATTGATCGCCTCGAGCGCCACCAAGGCGGCGAGAACGATCCAGGCGAAACGCAGCCCGGGCGGTCTGGGGTAGAGCTGATCATCGACGTCAACGCGGCGGAGTGCCTTCACGTGCTGCCCTCGGGTCGGCCTTCCCGTATCGTCCCACAGGACCACCAGGGCCCCAAAGCCATGCCGCTTCCGCCGTCCGCCGCTTCTCCCTCAAACCACCTCCGGCCGGGTGGCGATCGCTCCGATCCCAAAGAGGGCGACCACTCCGGCAGCCCAGAACATCCCTGCCCCGCCAGTCCCTTCTCCGCCTTCGACTGCACCTCGGCCCGGGCCAACCGAAGCTCGTCATCGACCAGTCGGGTGTTCGGCTGCACGGCCCATCAGGCGACGGGCTGAGGCGTCGTCGGCGTCGTCAGGCGAAATGCTGTCCATGTGTTCAGCCATGGCCCTCCTTCGGGCAACTCGCGTGGAGAGGCGTCGGCCCGCTGAGGACGCGGTCAAACCGATCGTCGGTGCCCGGCTCATCACGAGGGGCTGGAGGCGTGCTCAGCAGTCACTTTTTTCGGCGGATCCGAATGTGCCGATCGCCCAAGCTTCCGTGGAGGGCAGTTCCCCTCCTACACGGATCCTCCTCGTTCCACCTCATCCCAGAACCGCTGCCAGGTGCCCCACGCCTCTGGAACGGTTCCGCGCCCGTCATGATGGGCCGGCCAATCGGCCGGCGGAAGTCCCAGCGGGTTCTTGCCCACCTCCGCACCGTAGAAGAGCCGGTGGTGTCGTCGGACGAAATACCAGGCACCGTCGACCCTCTGGTAGCGGTCTTCGTAGGCGATGGCTTGGTGTATCCATCTGGACCCGTCTTGGATCTCCCCTTTGCAGTAGACCGTGCCGGTGGCATGGTCGGCGTCGACCAGGTCGATGACGTGGGTGCCGATATTCAGAACCGTCATGCCGATCGCGGCCAACGAAACGACGAAGGAGTCCCGGAGGGCGGACCGTCCTCGACCCGTCGCACCGACCTGGACCCCCTCGACGAACAGGCCGACCAGCGTGTCGAGGTCCCTCGCGTCGACGGCCAAGGCGTAACGGGCGGCCAGCTGTCGTATCGACTCATAGGCCAGCAGTGTTTCGATGGCGCTCGGTTCGGACGTCACGGCGACGCACTCCTCATCTGATGCTCGGCACCTTTTCCGCGTCCGGACCAAGACACGAGATCCACCCGAAGCCCACTTCCTTGACCGGCCCGGCGGACGCTTCGTCCTGGCCAACCGTCAGCACAGACACCATTCGGGCCTGGGCCCTTGGTCGTGGACCGTGTGGCCGGTGCCGGTGGCCGGCCTCCGATCCTGACAAGCGCCCGTTCAGACCAGTGGTGGTCAGAGTCCCAGTTGACTCAGTCGGCGGGCGAGTGGCCGATCGAACTTGGCATGAACAACCACGGCCAGCAGCCCGGCCGTGACGACGGCCAGAAATCCCTGCTTCAACAGCTTCTTGGTGATCCCCATGGCGAGGAGGCCCACGACAAGGTGCCCGACCGTCTTCGCCAGTGCATCCGGCTCCGTCTCGAGTTCCATTGGCCAACCTTTCCACGGATCTCGGGCGCATCGCCCACCCGAAGAGATTAAACACCCTGGCCGACGACCTCGGGCCACAGGGGATGCGGGCGAATATCACCAACAGCTCCCCCTACCCGAAGGCCGGCCGGGTCGAGACCTCGGGAGTCAGCGCAACCGACTGGTTGGCGCTCGCTCGGTTGTCGAGGCGTCGAAACTCTCCTGGAGCTTCAAGAGGGCCTGATGGACGGCCTCGGACAGGGCAGGGTGCGGGTACACCACCTGGCCGGCCACGGCGTCGACGGTTGACCCGAGGCACATGGCCTGGACCAGCGGCTGGATGAGCAGGGAGGCCTGCGCCCCGATGATGTGAGCGCCGAGGATGAGGCGGGTAACCGGGTCGGCGATCACCTTCACGAAGCTCTCGGTGTCCTCCAGGGCCCAGCCGTAGGCGACATCCCGGTAGTGGACCGTAGCCACTCCGTACCGGTCACCCGACGAGCGGAGCGACTGCTCGGTCAGGCCGACGGAGGCCACCTCGGGGCCGGAAAAGACAGCGGAGGGCACGACCGGGACGGCCAGCTCGATGAGGTCCTCGGGATGGACGAGGTTGTGGTGGACAATCCGGCCCTCGGCGTTGGCCATATGCTTCAGGCCGAAGTGGTTGACCAGGTCGCCGAAGGCCCATACCCCTTTCGCCCGCGTGCGGTAGTGCTTGTCGACCAGGACATGGCCGTGCACGTCGACATCGATCCCTGCCGCCGCCACGTCGAGCCGATCGCTGTTCGGGCGGCGGCCGGTGGCGACCAGGAGCACCTCGGCCTCCACGCGTTGACAACCCTCACTCCCGTTGAAATGGACCTCGACACCCTCGGCCGTCCGTTCCACCCCTGTCGGGTCGGCCGACGTCCACACCCGGATTCGTTGCCGCCTGCGGCTTGTGAAGGACTCCCGGACGTCCTCGTCCAGGTCGTCGAGCAGATATGGGTCCTTCCCGATGATCGTGACCTCGACGCCGAGCGAGCCAAAGATGTGGCTCATCTCGGCAGCCACCGCCCCGCCTCCCAACACCACCATCGAGACGGGGAGCCTCTCGATGCGCATGACGGTGTCGGAGGTGAGATACGGCGTGGACTCGATACCCGGGAGAACGGGGACGTCAGGCCGGGACCCCGTTGCCAGAACGAATCGCTCACCACTGAGCCGGTCGGGACCTACCTCAACAGCAGTGGAGGAGACGAAGCGAGCTTCTCCTCTGTAGACATCCACCCCCCGTCGACGCTGATAGGACACAGCCTGTTCGTCTTTCGGGTCCAAGCGACCGAAGATGCGTTGGCGAACGGCCGGCCAGTCGACACCGAGTAGCTCGGCTCCGATCCCGAACCGGCCGGCATCCCTCACCGTGGCTGCGACGTCGGCCGCGTGCACCAGCATCTTGGACGGGATGCAGCCACGGTTGAGACAGGTCCCGCCGAACCGATCGGCCTCGACGATGGCCACGCGCCACGCCTCGGGGAGGTCTGCGAGCACCATGCTGCCGCTGCCGGCGCCTATGACGATGAGGTCGTAGTGGAGGTCGGTCATGTGCACCTGTTTGCTCAGAAGTGCCGGAACCCGACAACGAGGTGCGGCAGCTACGCGGGCGTGCCGGAGGTATGAATGGTCAAATCAGCCTACAGGGGCGGGGGTTATCGCCAGGGCTGCGCGTGACCCGTCGCTCACGCCCCGAAGTGGTCGTTCCCCGGCTGTCACCGTCATCTCACCGTCCCGTGGGCACGCTCAAGGGAGCATCCCAACCAACCGATACGACTATGTGAGCGAACGCCGCATCAGAGTGGACCGAAAGACCCTGCTCGACCGCCGATCACGGACCACCGAGGCGCCGGGGGGTGAATCCGGCTCGTCTTCCGGTTCCGGCCCGTCGGAGCAGAGCACCGAGCTTGCCACCGAAACGCCCCCGGGCAACCCCGAGGCGAATCCGGGGAGCGAGTAGTCCAGCCGGGGCCCTCGCCAAGCCCCTATCCGGCTATTTGGTGCCCGTCGTCCACGCTCGCCCCGAACGGCCACACCGGGACCGACCGGGCCACGGGCCGCTTGAAGATGAGCCGTTCCGCGGCACGAGCCGAGGTGACGGGTATCTGCACGCTACCCACGTACTCCCAACCGTCAGTGCCGAGCTCTCTGAAGAGCTCCTCGAACCCGAGGATGCCCGTCAGGGATCGGTCTCCGGCCCGTGAGCCGGGCTCCCACTGCTCGAATCTGTACTCCCAGTTCATTGGTCGCTACCCTCGCCGATTCCCCGAGGCCCAGACGTCACGGGATGAAGCCTCTGGCCAGATTGTACGAATGCCGTACTGGTCGCAGGTGCATCCGGCATGAGCAGGACCGATGCCAGCCACCAGCCCGATTCCGGTCCCAGTGACACGTCAGCGCCCGACCGTCCCGAATTGGCTCAGATCGACCACCCATTCCGCTCCCCGCTCCGCCTCCAGCAAGACGGCCTCGTCTTGGGTCAGGCTCTGGCCATCTTCGTAGAGAGCAAAGGTGGCCGTCACCGCCGGTCCGTTCGACTGCTGGATGCTGCGGACGAGCTCATCGACCCGACGCCGGAGGTCGGCATGGGGGACGACGTGGTTGACCAGTCCGATCCGTAGAGCCTCTTCCGCATCGATGACCGATCCGGTAGCGGAGAGCTCCTTCGCATACCTCACTCCCACCGCCCTCGGAAGCAGGGCGGACATCCCCCATCGCGGCAGCACGCCCAGCCGGGCATGCGTGTCGGCAAACGAAGCCCGATCTGAGGCGATGAGGAAGTCGCAACTGAGGGCGATCTCCAGACCACCGGTGATGGACGGACCGTTGACGGCACCGACTACGGGCTTGGCCACACGACGGATGGCCGCACCGGGATCCGTGCTCGTCATCGAACTGCCCAGGGCGGCGATCTCTTTGACATCCGCTCCGGCACAGAAGGCCGGGTCGACCCCGGTGATGACCACCACATCGACGCTGTCGTCCCCGTCGGCCTCGGCGCAGAGCTCCTCCAGCCGCAGACGCATGGCGAGCGTGAGGGCGTTGCGGGCCTCCGGTCGGTCGAACGTCACGGTCAACACCCCGGCATGGCGGACCTCGCGCAGCCCATTGACTGTCATCTCGGCTCCAATCGATGGTTGTCCCAGGTGAGAAAGGGCTCGGTCGGAACGATCCGGACCAGGGACCTTCCCCCGTCGTAGCGCTCTCGGGCTGACGCCGGCATCTCCGCTCGTGGCGTCCGGAATCCCTCATACTTGTCGTCGAACCTCCGGTCCAGCGCCTCCCAGTCGGGTTCCTCGACCATCTCGGCTCGACCGATGAGATGCACGGCGCGTAGGTCACGCCACGCCTCTCCCGACTCGACGAGGAACGAAACCCTCGGGTCACGTCGCATTCGGGCGAACTTGTGGGACCCCTTGGGCCCAGCCACCAGCACCGAGTGCTCGTCGGTGACGAACCACACGGGAAGGCTGACCGGCGCGCCGTCTCGCCGGAGGCTGGACAGGATGCCCGTGTGCGAGATCCCGAGGACGTTCCACGCCTCCCCGTCGGCCAGCCTCACGCTCATCGCCCGGGGCTCCGGGCGTTCAGGGCGAGGGTCACGGTCGTTCTCCCCCTCGGCTCGAAGGCATAGACGTCACCGTAGCGGTCGGGAGTCCCGCGGATCTTGTCAACCGGCTGAGAGCCATCCGTGAGAGGCCGACCCGGGTTCTGCTGCCGTCGGGTGTGGTAGTTGTGGATCCGTGACCCCCCACGAGCTCTTCGGCTCCACGGCCCGACGGGACCCCTTCCCGACCTACGACCGGCTCCGGGGAAGCGGACCCGTCCAGGTCGGCCCGGGCCGGTGGGCACTCCTCGACCACGAGGACGTGCGCGCCGCTCTGGGTGACCCCGAGGCGTTCTCGTCGGAGCTCGGGTCGCACGGCAACCCGGTGTTCGACGACTCCCCTCTCATCTTCGACGACCCCCCGCGGCACACCCGCATCCGCCGACTGGTCGGCCAGGCGTTCACGCCGAGGCGGGTGGCCCTCGTCGCCGAACGGCTGTCCTCCCTGTCTGGCCGCCTCTTCGACGAGTTGGGCCCGGGACCTGTCGACCTCATCAGCGGCTACTGCGACCCGTTTCCCACCCAGGTCATCGCCCAGCTCCTCGGCGTCCCGCCCGACGCCTACGGGAGGCTCAAGCAGTGGTCGCTCGACAGGACGTTCGTTGCCTATCACGGTGACCGCGGGGCGCAGCGAACGCCGGAGCTCGAGGCCGCCGACCGTGGCCGGGTCGAGTTCAAGCGCTACCTCCTCTCCCTTGTCGCCGCGCGACGGGCTGAGCCGAGGGACGATCTCCTGTCGGCCATGATCGAGGCAGAGGACGACGGGTCCAAACTTTCCGACCAGGAGATCGCCTCGCTCGGGGGCGTGGTCCTCTCTGCCGGGAACGTCACGACCACCCGACTGCTCGGGAACCTGTTCCACCAGCTCGCCTCGACGCCGCACCTGTTCGGGCAGCTCCGCTCGGACCGCGACCTCGTGCCGGCGCTGGTCGAGGAGATCCTCCGCCTGGAGAGCCCGGTGCAGTTCCCGGCTCGAACGACGACACGGGAGGTCGAGCTGTCCGGAGCCACCATCCCGGCCGGCCAGTTCGTCATGATCGGGCTCGGCTCGGCCAACCGGGACCCGACCGTCTATCCCGAGCCGGCCGAGTGCCGACCGGGAGGGCGGCCCCCTCATCTGGCCTTCGGCCATGGCATCCACTACTGCGCAGGTGCGGCCCTCGCCCGACAGGAGGCCTCGATCACCCTCACCACGCTGCTCGACCGGTTCGGTGGCGTCGAGCTGGAGGGCGAGCCGACCAGGGAGACGGGACTCGCCCATCGCGGGTGGGCCAGTCTTGTGGTGACGCTCAGTCAGGAAACGCCGTCGTCCTGACTGCTTCTCCTGCTTCGTACCCCCGGGTCGTATCGGCAGGGGCCAGCTGGCGGGCTGAGTTGGCATGCAGCGTGTTGGCGGGAACCGGTCGGCGGTCAGATCTCCCGGGCCCGAGACAGCAGCTCGGCCGCCGCCCAGTCGATAAATCCGGGCTGCTGGTCACCGCCGATCTGCACGAGGGCCACGTGGGTGAAGCCCGCCTCCTTGAATCGTCGCAGGCCGTCGAGGTGACGCTCCACGTCGGGGCCACACGAGATCTGCTCGGCCACGTCCTCCTCCCGGGCGAACTGTGAGGCGGCGGCAAAGGCCGCCGTGCCCGGAAGCTCGGAGTTGACCTTCCAGCCACCGGCGAACCAGCGGAACTGCTCCCAGGCGCGCTTCTTGGCCAGATCCTCGTCGGCGTCGTAGCTGACCGCCAACTGCCCGTACTTGGGCTTGCCCGAGCCGCCGGCGGCGTCGAAGGACTTGGAGAGCTCCCCGTCGGGCTCCACCGCCACCATGACGTCGGCCAGCTCGCCGGCCAGCGCCGTCGACTCCGGACCCGACACGGCGATGCCGATGGGGGGCGTCACGTCGGGCAGGTCCCACAGCTTGGCCGAGTCGAACTCGAAGTGGCGACCCTGATAGCTGACGTAGCCGCCGTCGAAGAGACCACGGATGATCTCCACCGCCTCCCGCAGCATTTCGTGACGAACGGCCACGCTCGGCCACCCACCCCCGACCACGTGCTCGTTGAGGCTCTCACCGGCCCCGAGGCCCAAGGTGAACCGGCCGTCGGACAGCAGCTGGACGGTAGCCGCCTTTTGAGCCACCACCACCGGGTGGTAACGGCGGATCGGACACGTCACGAAGGTCATGAGCGGGATCCGTGACGTCGCCTGGGCCGCCGCCCCGAGCACGGACCACGCATAGGGGGCGTGGCCCTGCTCGTCGAGCCATGGGAAGTAGTGGTCAGAGATGACCGAGAAGTCGAATCCCGCCTCCTCGGCCAGCCGTACGTCCCGGACCAGGTCCTTTGGACCGGACTGCTCGCACATCATCGTGTATCCGATTTCCATGCCGTCGGACTACCCGCCATGGGTTGGGCCAAACGCTCTCGTCTGTTCGTGAGCCGCGTCGACAGCGCCCCGCCTCTGGGGTCGAGCCGTCGCTGGTCACCACAGATCTAGTGCTGGTGGACGATCACTCCTCGGATGTTGCTGCCGGCGTGCATGTCCGCGTAGCCGTCATTGACCTGGTCGAGGGAGTACCGATGGGTGATCAGCTCGTCCAGCTGGAGCCGACCCTGCTGGAAGAGGCTGAGCATCAACGGGATGTCCTTGGTGGGGCTCGAGGCTCCGAACAGGGATCCCTGAATGCGCTTTTGGTAGAGGGTCACGTGCCTCGACGAGATGGGAATACTGGTGTCGTCGTTAGAGTCGGGCAGGCCGGTGACCACACAGGTGCCGGCCTTCCGTATCGACTCGACCCCCTGGGCGATGTGTTCACCCGTCGTCACCCCGACACAGACGATGCAGGAGTCGGCGCCCTGGCCATTGGTGAGCCCCCGGGCGATCTCTGTGGCCTCCTCCATGGTGGCGACGGCATGGGTTGCTCCGAAGCCCACCGCCTTGTTCCGCTTCAGGTCGGCCGGGTCCACGGCGATGATGACCGTGGCCCCGGCGTGCGCCGCCCCCTGGACGGCGTTCATTCCGATGCCTCCGACTCCCATCACGATCACCACGTCGCCCGGGCGGACCTCCGCCGAGTTCACGGCCGACCCCCACCCGGTTCCCACCCCGCAACTGGTCAGACAGGCAAGGTCCAAGGGGATGTCGGGGGGACATTTCACGGCGGACAGGACCGACACCGTCGACCACTGGCTGAAGGTCGAGATTCCGGCCATCTGCCTCACCGGCACGCTGTCCGAGGACATCCGGAAGCTGCCGTCGGCCCTGGTCCCGCCCAGGATCCCGGCCCCGCTGTCACAGAGGTTCTGCATGCCCGAGGCGCACCATCGACACAGTCCGCAGGCGGGGAGGAACGAGAGAACGACATGGTCGCCGACACTCCACCCCTGGGTGTCAGGACCCACCTCTTCGACGATGCCCGCGCCCTCATGCCCCCCGGCGATCGGCAGGCCGGCAAAGGGCAGGGCGCCGGTGGCCACATGGTCATCGGAGTGGCACAATCCCGCGGCCATCATCCGAATGAGGAGCTCATCCTGGCGGGGTGGATCGATGTCGACCTCGGTGAGCTCCCACTTGCCAGGCTGGTGGTACAGAACCGCCGCGTTGCTCTTCACTTCGCTCCTCCTGGGGTCGAATCAGAACGCCGGAAACCATTCAATCACCGCTGGTTGGTCGAGGGCCGCCGTCAGCGACGGTCGGCCGTCGACTGATTACTCGCCGAGGCTGGACCGGAGGGATTGCAGCGACTGGCGCAGCTCTGCCACCTCTGCCCGCAGCCCATCGACGACGGAGTACAGCTCGTCGATGCGGTCGCCGGCGTCGGCCGGAGTGCCCGTGGCGCCGACTGGCTCCCCTCGCTCCTGATCGATGCCGACCAGACCAGTCCCGGCATTTCCGCCTCTGGACCCACCGCCAGGTTCCCCCCACCGGTCGGTCGGAGGACCAACGGCTGTTGACGAGTCGTCGTGCACCTCCGCCAACAGCTGGCGCCACCGGTCCTCTTTCTGTCCCGGGCGGCGAGGAAGGTGCTGAGCCAGGGGCTCGGGCTGGTTGACCAGTACCTCGAGCTCTGCCTCGAGGGCGGCCGTCGAGTCGTACTCCGCCATCCTGGCCGTGCGGGCCCGCAGCTCGCCGACCGTCTGCGGGCCCCTCAACAGCAGCACGGCGAGAAGGGCCACCCGGGCGGTGTCCAGGCCGTGCGCCTCGTCCAACACGTGGCGGTACCGCGTCACCGACTTGCCGTGTGACGGGAGCACGAAGCGAACGAGGCGGTTGGCCTTCAGCTCGTCGAGGGCGCCCTGGACCGCGTGCTCCTCGAGGGTCATGACCGGCTCTCGATTGGTGGCCTGGTTGCAGGCCGCGGACAGGGCATTCAAGGTCAGCGGGTACTGCTGAGGGGTCGTGAGCTGCTTTTCCACCAGGCATCCGAGCACCCGGCCGGCCTCAGCGGAGATCGTCACAGGCCGACCATAACCCGGCCAGCCTGGGAGGCGGTTCGGGCCGAGCCGTTGTTGCCTCGGTCAGTGCGAGCGGTTGTCGGGTTGGTCGGGCCCGGCGAACTGGAGGGTCAAGAATGCGCTGACGATGAGGATGAGACCGAACACGGCCCAACCGATCTGGCCGCTGACCAGGCCACCGGCCAGGACCATGGCCGCCCCGATCCCGACCACCCAGTCAGCCAGCGCCTCATACCAGGAGGGGACCTCTCGACCACTCCGGAGGCGCACCATCTTCTGCTCCTGATGCGTACCAGTCGCCATAGTCCGGTCCCCCTTTTCTGCTGTCCCCTCTAGTTTCTCACCGGACGCCCCACGATTCGAGTCAGGCCCGGCTCGGGCACCTGGATCGATAGCCGGCAGTGGGCCGCGGGTGACGTCCCGGTAGCTCCCCCTCAGCGAATCCTCACAGGTCTTCGGTGCCCGGCTCGGCATGGATGACCACGGCTCAGACGCCGGCCGGAGGCCCCCCGGTAGGCTCGCATGGCAGCCTGCGGTCACGAACGACTGGGAAGGAATGGACGGGTGGACGACGAGCAAAGGGCCTTGCAGCGCTGGAGGCAGGCCGCTGAGCCCCACATCCGCCAGCTGGCCTCAGCCGCCAAAGAGGCGGCGAAGGCGGTCTCGGGTGGCTCGCCCACCCTGGCTGCGAGCGGACAGCGACTGGAGGACGTGGTCGGCGTGCCCGCCGACTGGCTTGCCGCCAACCCCTGTCCCGACCGCCAGGTGAACGAGCACCTGGAAGCACTCGTCGCCGGGGCGGCGAGGATGCCGATGGAGCTCGTCCTCGCCTCCGTGGAGCCGACCGGGCCTGAGATGGAGCAGGCCAAGCACGGCTTCTCCGATATCAGCGGAGGGCTCGAGGCCGTGTTGGTGGACCTCGCCGGCCGTGATCACTTCGCCAATCCGAGGAGCGGCCAGCCCGGCCGGAACGACCCGTGCCCGTGCGGATCGGGAGCCAAGTACAAGCGCTGCCACGGCGCCAACACGGCCAACGGCTGACCCAGGCATGGGTGTCGCTTTTCGAACGGGCGGTGCCACCGGGAGGGGGCCCCGTCCGGCAGCCGGCCAGCTCACCGTCCGATTCTGGAGAAACAGCACGTCTGGTAGGGTGCGCGACGCAGTAAAGCCGTAGTTCGGGTCGACGATCGCGCACAGATGCTGGCTCGGAGTCGAGGGTGCCCGTGTCGATGATGCATCGGCCCCGGGGAGTCCGAACTACTGCGTGAGGAGTCCATACCCGTCGGGAATTGTGGCAGGGGTTCGGTCGAGAACTTGTCTCAGGCGAGTGATGACCGGGTCGCTGCCTCAAAGCATGAGGTGGCCAACCGTTGATCAATTACTTCGTGGAGCTTCGAGGCGCCGGCGCCGGTTCACAGCGCGGCGAGCGCTCATGACCACCGAGGCACCCCTCGTGCTCGGGGGAGAGTTCCCGGCCCCCACCCGTGACCAGTGGATGAGCGGCGTCGACCGCGTCCTGGCCAAGGGGGCAAAGGACCTCACCAGAGAGGAACTGGCCAAGCGGTTCGACCGCTCGCTTGTCACCGCCCTCTACGACGACATCTCGATCCAGCCGCTCTACACGGCAGAGGACGTTCCCGACGCCGGGGCCGAGGGCGTGCCGGGGATCGCCCCGTTCACCCGGGGCAGCACGCTGCTGGTCAGTTCTCAGGACGGCTGGGACGTGCGCCAGGCCGTCGACGTCTCACTCGACGACCCTCAGACGACGAGCCGCAAGGTCCTCTCGCAGCTGGGCAGCGGGTCGGACTCGATCCTCCTGCGCAGCACTGGGGGCGCCACGGGAATCGATGCTGACCGCTTGGCGGCGATGCTCGACGGCGTCTACCTCGACCTGATCACCGTCTCGCTCGACGCCTCGCTCGGGGCCGAGGCCCCAGCGGCGCTGCTCGATCTCTGGGACCGCGGTGGGCTGGGAGACGAAGCGGCCGGCGCACTCGGCATCGACCCGATCGGGGAGCGGGCCTCGGCCGGTGACTCGGACGTCGTCGCCGGACTTGCCGTCATGGTGGCCATGGGTCGCCGATGCGTCGCCGACTACCCGAACGCCCGGGCCGTGGTCGTGGACGTGACCCGCTACCACGAGGCCGGCTGCTCCGACACCGAGGAGCTCGGTTGCGCCATGGCCACAGGTGTGGCCTATCTGCGGGAGCTCACCGATGCCGGGCTGTCGATTGACGAGGCCCTGGGACAGATCGAGTTCCGCTTCGCCGCCACCTCCGACCAGTTCCTCACCATCGCCAAGCTGCGGGCGGCCCGCCGACTCTGGTCACGGGTGGCCGAGGCGTGCGGCTCGACTGCCGCCCCTCCCCAACGTCAACACGTGCTCACCTCTCGGGCCATGCTCAGCCGCTACGACCCGTGGGTCAACCTGCTGCGGGGGACGATCGCCTGCTTCGCCGCCGGGGTCGGGGGGGCCGATGCCGTGACCGTCGAGCCCTATGACCTGGTGGTCGAGCCGGGGACGGTCAGCGAGCTGGGCCTGCGGATGGCCCGCAACACCCAGGTCATCCTCATCGAGGAGTCCCACTCCGCCCGGGTCATCGACCCGGCCGGGGGCTCGTGGTACGTCGAGTCCCTGACCCAGTCGGTGGCCGAACGGAGCTGGACCCTCCTCCAGGAGATCGAGGCCGCCGGGGGCATGCTGGCGGCCCTGGAGGACGGCCTGATCGAACGGACCATCGAACGGACCTGGCAGCGTCGCCTGGCCAATCTCAGCCGCCGCAAAGATACCGTCACCGGGGTCAGCGACTTCCCAAATGCCGCCGAGACGATCCCCGCCCCGAGTGGCACCCGCCCGGCCCCCTCAGGGCTGCCTCGGCGGCGCTACGCCGCCCCATTCGAGGAGCTGAGGGAGCGGGTCGATGCCTTTGAGCGCAAGATCGGCACCCGCCCGACGGTGCTCCTTGTCAACCTCGGCACTCCGTCTGACTACACGGCGCGGTCAACCTACGCCAAGAGCTTCTTCGAGACGGCCGGACTGAGTACGGACAGCCTGGAGGGGAGCGGTGACTTGGAGGCCGCCCTCGCCACCAAGGTCGCTGCCGGCGTGCGGGTGGCCTGCCTGTGCTCGTCGGACGGCCGCTACGTGGAGGTGGGTGAGGCCGTGGCCCGCCAGCTGGCGACTTCGGGCCTCGATCGGGTCTTCGTCGCCGGACGCCAGAGCGCCGAGTTGGCTCCGTTGGGCGAAGCCGGCGTCGACGAGTTCATCGGGGTGGGCAGCGATGTGCTCGCCTCCCTCCAGGGCGTGCTCGACACGCTCGGAGTCGAGTGATGGCTGACTCGCCCGTCCCGAGCTTCGCCGAGCTCCCCCTTTCCGACGCTCCCCGCCCGGCGGCCACCGGAGGCGACTGGCGCCACGCCGTCGAGAAGTCCACCGGCGAGACAACGGCCGATCTCGACTGGGAGACCCCAGAGGGAATCACCCTCCCGCCCCTCCTGACGAGCGGGGACCTCTCCGGCCTCGACTTCCTCGACGGGTACCCGGGCGTCGTCCCGTTCCTGCGGGGGCCTTATCCGACCATGTACGTCAACCAGCCCTGGACCATCCGCCAGTACGCCGGGTTCTCGACGGCCAGCGAGTCAAACGCCTTCTACCGCCGCAACCTGGCAAGTGGCCAAAAGGGTCTGTCGGTGGCCTTCGACCTCGCCACCCATCGCGGCTACGACAGCGACCATCCCCGGGTGGCCGGCGACGTCGGGATGGCCGGTGTGGCCATCGACTCCATCTTGGACATGCGCCAGCTCTTCGACGGCATCCCCCTCGACCAGATGTCGGTGTCGATGACCATGAACGGCGCCGTGCTCCCGGTCCTCGCCCTCTACATCCTGGCGGCCGAAGAGCAGGGGGTGACGCCCGACAAGCTGGCCGGCACCATCCAAAACGATGTGCTCAAAGAGTTCATGGTCCGCAACACCTACATCTACCCGCCGAAGCCCTCCATGCGGATCATCTCGGACATCTTCGCCTTCACGTCGACCGAGATGCCGAAGTTCAACTCCATCTCGATCTCCGGCTACCACATGCAAGAGGCGGGGGCTTCGGCCGACCTCGAGCTCGGCTACACCCTGGCTGACGGCGTCGAGTACATCAGGGCGGGCTTGGACGCGGGCCTCGCCATCGACGCCTTCGCCCCCCGCCTGTCGTTCTTCTGGGCCATCGGCATGAACTTCTTCACCGAGGTGGCGAAGATGCGTGCCGCCCGACTGCTCTGGGCCAAGCTGGTCAGACAGTTCTCCCCGGCTAACGACAAGTCGCTGTCACTGCGCACCCACTGCCAGACCTCGGGCTGGTCGCTCACCGCCCAGGATGCCTTCAACAACGTGATGCGGACCTGCGTGGAGGCCATGGCGGCAACTCAGGGCCACACCCAGTCCCTCCACACCAATGCCCTGGACGAGGCCCTCGGGCTCCCGACCGACTTCAGTGCCCGCATCGCCCGCAACACCCAGCTGTTCCTCCAGTACGAGTCCGGCACGTGTCGGACCATCGACCCCTGGGGCGGGAGCTACTACGTCGAGCGGCTCACCTACGAGCTCGCCCGCAAGGCATGGGCCCACATCGAAGAGGTGGAGGCGGCCGGAGGCATGACCTCGGCTATCGAGGCCGGGATCCCGAAGCTACGCATCGAAGAGGTGGCGGCGAGGACCCAGGCCCGCATCGACTCGGGTCGCCAGGCCGTCGTCGGGGTGAACAAGTTCCGCCTTGCCGCCGACGACAAGATCGACGTGTTGAAGATCGACAACTCGAGCGTGCGGGCCCAGCAGATCGCAAAGCTCCGACAACTTCGGGCCGAGCGGGACGATCGGGCCTGTCGAGAGGCGCTCGGTCGGCTGACGGCCGCCGCCCGGGCCGCCGACGAGGGCACCCGGGGCTCGGGACTCGGGGACAACCTGTTGAAGCTGGCGGTGGACGCAGCCCGGGCCCAAGCGACGGTGGGCGAGATCAGCGACGCCCTCGAGGCCGTCTACGGCCGCCACACCGCTTCGATCCGTACTATCTCAGGTGTGTACCGATCAGAGGTGGGTGAGTCACCGGCTGCCGCCGAGGCCCGTCGGGTGGCCGACCGGTTCGCCGACCGCCACGGCCGTCGGCCCCGGATGCTGGTTGCCAAGATGGGACAGGACGGCCACGACCGGGGCCAGAAGGTGATCGCCACCGCCTTTGCCGACCTGGGCTTCGACGTCGACGTCGGCCCGCTCTTCCAGACCCCGGAAGAGGTGGCCCGCCAGGCCGTCGAGGCGGACGTGCACGTGGTCGGCGTGTCCTCCCTCGCCGCCGGGCACCTGACCTTGGTGCCCGAGCTGCGAAACGAGCTCGCCGCGCTCCACCGGGACGACATCATGATCGTGGTGGGAGGGGTGATCCCCCCACAGGACTTCGACGAGCTCCTCGCCGCCGGGGCGACGGCCATCTTCCCGCCCGGGACGGTCATCGCCGACGCTGCCGTCGACCTCCTGGCCAAGCTCGACGCGCAGCTGTCTGAAGACGATCGTTGACGGCCGTCACCCGCCCACCGATCGAGCTGGACGAGTGCGTGGCCGGGGTGCTGGCCGGAGACCGGACCCAACTGGCCAGGGCCATCACGCTCGTCGAATCGACCCGGGCTGACCACGCAGAGCTGGCCCAGGACCTCTTGGCCCGGCTGCTGCCCCACACCGGGGGATCCCAACGGATCGGCATGACCGGCGTGCCGGGTGCGGGCAAGTCGACACTCATCGACAAGCTGGGCACCCACCTCACCTCGTCCGGGCACAAGGTGGCCGTCCTCGCCGTCGACCCGTCCTCCACCCGCAGGGGGGGCAGCATCCTGGGCGACAAGACGCGCATGCACACGCTGGCCGCCGATCCGGACGCCTTCATCAGGCCCTCCCCCTCGTCAGGCTCGCTCGGCGGGGTCACCCGGTCGACCCGCGAAGCGCTCCTGATCGTCGAGGCCGCAGGCTTCGACGTGGTCATCGTCGAGACGGTCGGCGTGGGTCAGTCCGAGTCGGCCGTGGCGAGCATGGTCGACTGCTTCGTGATGCTCATGGTCCCCGGGACGGGCGACGCCCTCCAGGGCATCAAACGCGGCGTGCTGGAGCTCGCCGAGATCATCATGGTGAACAAGGCCGACGGCGACCGGGCCGTCGAGGCGGGCAACGTGGCCCGGGAGCTGGCCGACGCCCTCCACATGTTCGGGGCGGCCAGTCCGACATGGGAGCCTCCCGTGCTCACCTGCAGTGCCCTCGACGGCACCGGGATCGAGCGGCTCTGGGATGAGGTGGTCCGCCATCGCGAGGTCCTCACGGCATCGGGCGAGTTCACAGAGAAGCGCGACAGGCAGATGACCGAGTGGATGTGGGCCATGGTCGAGCAACGACTGCTGGCCCGTCTCCGAGACAACCCTGGCGTGCAGGCGCTGGCCCCGACCATCGAGGCCCGGCTCCGCCAGCGGACGATGACACCGGCCCAGGGCGCGAGCCGGATACTCGAGGAGCTCAACCGGGCAGCCAGCGAAGATGCCGGCTGACGCTGCCCGCCGCCGACCTCTCGGCCGGCTGGTGGTCCCCCTCAGCCCGGCGGCGCGAAGAACTCGAGGGCGATGTTGTCGGGGTCTCGAAACGAGAGGCCCGACCCATAGGGGGCGTCGACGATGCCGCCGTTCGGCACACCGAGCTCACCCAGACGCTCGGCCCAGACCTCCAGCTCGGAACGGCTGGCGCAGGCGAAGGCCAGATGGTCGAGTCCCGGTCGACGTTCGTCGAATGGGAGGTCATCGACCGGGTCTTTGAACTCGTGGAGGCCGACGAGGGTGTGGCCGCCGATCTGCCAGACCACATGACGGAACGGTCCGGTGTCCTCATCGACCACCGGATCGACGCCGAAGAGCCGTCGATACCAGGGCACGCTCCGAGAAAGGTCGCTGACCGTGAGGGCGACGTGGGTGATGGTCGGGAACTCAGCCATGGAGGCCTCCTCTCGGGCTGCACCAGGCTATCGCCCCGCCATGAGGGAGGCACGGAGTCCGTCTGCCCCCGGCGCCGTCCCATCCCTGCCTCAGGCCGGGACGCCGACCAGCGATCGGAGTCCGAGCTCGGGCTGTTCCACTCCCGATGGCCCCCGACTGACGCCGTCAGTCGGAGATGGTCAGTTGGCGTGTCAGTGCTAGCCGGCCTGCTGCCATTTGGCGGCTCGTCGGTCCCACTCCTCGAACAGGGCGGCCATCTCGTCGTGCAGCGAACGTGCTCCCGTCATCGGAGTCTTGGTGACCTTCGGCACTTCGCCTGAGCTGACGACACGCAGCTCTGGAATCTGCTTCCGCTTGTTCTTTCCCATGTCCGCCCAAGATAGTCAGCGAGCGCTCCAATGAGGGTGATCCCCGAGCCTCACAGGCGGTGAAGACCGCTGCCGCCCCACTGTGGGTGGACGACCACTGCGCCGTAGGCTTCGTCCATGCTCAAGCGCTGGGTCGGTGGTCTCTCTGCCCTGATCGTCCTGGCCGCCATCACCGTCCTCATCGTCCTCGACGTCACCGACCCGAGGTTCCGGCGCTGGTGGGAGGAGCGAGCGCTCACCACCTCGATGGTCGGCGGGCTCCTCGTGCTGTCGGTCACCATCTTGGTGGTTGATCAGGTAGGAGCTTGAGGCAGGAGCGAGACCGCTCGAGGGTCACGGGCGCGCAGTCCGCCATCGTGCTGGCCCAGGGGCTCAGGCCGCCGACGCGGTCAGAGCGGTGCTGGGCGGTACAGGCGACAAGGCGGTACAGGCGACAAGGAGGTGGCGACTGACGAGATGCGCACCTATATGACCTTGGTGCTGGTCGCCGCACCGCTGCTCATCGATGCCACGGTTTCGCGTCACTTCCTCGAACAGGCCCAGCACTTGGTGGGAGAGTTGGCCGGTGCCATGGTGATCATGGCCAAGTCACCGACCAGGGCCACCGAGATGGGAGCCCGGGTAGATGCAGCTGTCACCAGCATGCGGGCCGCAGCTGCTCCGCTCACCCGCACACTGACGCCTGATCAGTAGCGGGCCGTCAGTGGGTGGACTGGCGTGTCGTGGTCCGCTCTGCCGGTCGAGGTGGGCACGTGGCCCGACGCCAACGTCGACAGATCATGGAGGTCTAGTTGTGTAGGGCCTTCCACCACCACGAGGGCCTGGACAGGGTATGCGTGGTTCGTAAGTCGACGACCTCTCTCTGTGTGCCCAAGGTGAAGTGGGCCGAGCCAACCTGCTTCGACGTCGTGCCCAGGTCGGGCGCAGGCGTCGTGTAGCTGATCACTCGCTGCCGCGGCACCCCGAGCAGCCATGCCGACCGGGAGGCGACGGCCGGCAAGCTGTGACGGACTCCGGCCCAAACAGCGGTGGCCGTGCCAACCGCTTCTCCCGACTTCGCCACGGCAACGGGCACGATCGTCGCCTTGGTGGCGTCGAGTAGGCCCTCGACGATGGGCCCGGCATAGCGGAGCGGATACTGCGCCTCCAAGGCACTGTAGGGAGCGGTGCTCGTGGTCGTCGTCGGTGCCGCCCCAGGGGCGGGGGGTGGTGCGGGGGCCGCCGGGGGTGGCTCGATCTGGCCGAGGACCGAAGCCAGTACCAAAACGGAGCGCCCGCCGATGGTTCGGTAGCCGGCTAACACCATGCAGCCGCCAGCTTGCGCCGTGTAGCCGGACTTCACGCCGACCACCCCGTCGGTACCCACCTCGGTGACGATGTTCTTCGCCGTGCCGACCAGCGGGAGGCTGACAGTCGGCATGCCGGCGATATCGGCGAAGGTCGGGATGGACATCCCGGCGGCCGCGATACGGAGCATGTCCGAGGCCGTCGACACCGACTGCGTCTGGAAGCCACTGGCATCGACGAAGTGCGTGTTGACGGCGCCAAGGGACGCGGCCAGGGAGTTCATCTTCGTGACGAAGGCGGACTCGCTGCCTGCGTCCCACGACGCCAGGCTGTAGGCCACGTCGTTGGCCGACTGGTTGAGCAGCGCCTCGAGCAACTGCTGCTCGGTGAGGGTCTCGCCGGCCTGAAGGGGGATGTTGGTCTCGTCGTTCTGCAGGTCGATCCCGAACTGAGCGGCATCGTCGGCCGTGATGGTGATGCTCGGCCCGCTGGTGTCACGGGCCACCGGGTGGTCTCGCAGGATCACCACGGCCGTCGCCATCTTGGTCAGTGAGGCGACGGGGACCGGGGTCTCGATCCCCGACTGGCTGCCGTACCCGAGCGTTGGGATTGAGACTGCCGCCTGGCCGCCGGCGGGCCAAGCCAGTGCGGGTGCCGTTCCTTGCACCACGATCGACGATCGGCTTACGGCGGGCAGCACTGGTTGGGCCAGGGGCCGGTTGACGCGCCGGGCCACGACGAGGCCGGCGACGGCCACCACCACGACCAACAGGACGATCAGCGACCATTTGATCTGTCGCCGTCTCCTCCTCCTCCTGGCGTGCTGGGGACGTTCCACGCCGACAGGCGGTGACGCCGGACCGCCCTCGGAACAGGCTACGACGGGCGCGTCGAGCCCGACTGGCGCATCATCGATCGCCGACGTCAACGGCTCGCTCGACTCCGCCGCTGGATCCGACCGGCTGGGGGCCGCTCTGTCGGTTTCCACATCCTTGAGATCTCCATTGTGCGGGGTGCCTCCAGACCACGAGTGAGCGCTCGGCCTCCGTTGCCACTCTTACCACCATCGAGGCTCTCGCCCGCCCGTTGTGAGCCGGGCAAAGCTTAAGCGGGTCGGCCAGCAAACTCCGGTATCCCGTCATCCCACTTCTCCGTCGACCGGGTCGGGACGGCCGTCCGTCGCGCCCGCACGATCCTGACAAGCCAGGCGTCCCTGACAAGCCAGGCGTCCGGCGCGACCGCGGGCCGGGGCCCGTGCCCATGGGGCCGGCGTTGGCGTTGGCTGCCAGGACTAGAGGGCCTCGTCGTCCTGATCGTGGCCGGATCCTTGGCCGTCGGTCGGTGCGTCCCGGTGCCGAGGAGAAGGCCGATCGATGCCACGATGCCCGTGTCCCAGTTGCCCACCAATTCCCACGCCCGGCCGATCCCGAGCAGCAGGGAGGCAATGAGGACATCCCCCAAGACGGCGAGGGCACCAGGACGGCTCGGGTTGCTTATCAGCCTGAACCCGAAGATGGACTGGAACACAAAGACGCCCAGGAGCCCCACGATGAGGAAGAACTGCGCTCTTCGCCGCTGTTCGGCGACCGGCAGGGCGATAGTGGTGCGCACGCCGGCGGCGGTGAAGAAGATCCCGATCAGGCCGATGATGAGCGCCGGATAACCGATGTTGTTGCCCGGGACCAGACCGAACAGGGAGACGGAAAAGGAGTTGCTGAAGGCCAGGAGTGATGCCGCGGCCCTGAACTCACGGATGACCGGCGAATGCTGCTCGGACCGACCCTTCGCCACCGACATGGCCACGAACAGCAGGCCCATCAGGGTGGCGGCTGCGGTGGCGATGACGACGAAAAGGTCGCTGTAGCTCGAGTGCACCACGCCGCAACCCTATCGATGCCCATCGAAACCTCCGACTCGACGGCTCTGCAGCTTCTCGTCAGGTGGCCAAGAAGTCGACCACCGTGGCATTCCATTCCTACTCGTGGCTCACGTTGCAGTCGTGAGGGGTGCCACTCCCCTCCACACTGCTGCCCGCCGACGTGGTCGGGAAGCTGGTGGGCCGTTGTTCCATCCGTCACGAGCTCAACACCTTCCTGCCACGAGGGAGGGCATGGGCTACGCCGTAGTCCCTTGGCGAGCGCCGGAAGGACTATGCCACCGCCATACTGCGGGACAGTTTGGAGCTGGCACGGGCGTTCGGTATCGGCGAGGTCCTCGTCACCTGTGACGACGACAACGTGGTCTTATCGACGGTCACCGAGCGGTGCGGTGGAGTCCCTTGACTCTGTGGTTCGCTCGTCGAGCACCAGGTCCATGAGGCGTCACTGGTTCCGCTGAGCCGGGAATGGGCGGACCCTGACCGCAGGAAATGGCGGGTCTGACCTGACGGGGTCTCGGGATACCGCCAGAGGTGCCAAGTGGCCTGGCTCCGGAAAAGATAGTGACAGTGGCTCAGACAGTTGTAGCGTTCCTCTCAGTACGAGAGGCGGGCTCCAACCAGGGGGCCTGCCCACTGACCCCGGGACAGACGGTGACTATTACCGAGGTAGAGACTGAGATACGACATGTGCTCATCGACGAAGGCGTGTTCGCATCCGTCGTCACAGCGGACGAGTGGCTTCTGCAAGTCATGTGGCGGGCCCGGGACAGCGCTGAGTACCAGGCTCGTCTGGAGCGGTGGCGAATATGACACGGTCCTCACCGACTGACGTCTGCCCGGAGTGCGGGAGCGTGGAGATACGGATGCGAGTCCTCGGCGCCATCCCATCAAGGACCCCCGAGTGGCAGGGGCACTGCTGGGACTGCAACCACGCGTGGCTGGAGACCGACGAATCCAAGGTCTGAGGCTTCCCGTCGAGCTGGCCAACTGTCACACCGGGCGGCGTAGCCCTCCGCTCACCGTTACGGTACTCCGATGACCTCCCGCACAGTCCGACTGACGTTGGTCGGTCTCTTGGTGGCGACAGCACTCGCCACCGGCGTGTCCACCACGACGGCCGGTGCCTCCGCCCCACAGATCACCACCTTGACCATGCAGGCCAAGAATTCCTACACCCCGGTAGCCCCCGCCGGTGCCACTGACGACTACCACTGCACACTGGTCAATCCCCACGTCACCCAGAACTCGTTCATCGTCTCGAGCCACTTCTATCCGAACAGCATCGAGGTCCACCACGCCATCGTGTTCCTCATCCCCCCGGACCTGGCCAAGGCCGCGGTGGCGGCCGACCAGGGGGGCAAGGGATGGACGTGCTTTGGAGAGAGCGCCCTCCCCGGCACGGTGGCCATCAATCAGATCTCCAATACCCCGTGGTTGGCTGCGTGGGCCCCCGGACACGGGGAGGACGTCGAACCGGTCGGAACCGGCGTCAAGCTTCCGGCCGGAAGCATGGTCGTCATGCAGATCCACTACAACCTGCTTCGCGGGGACAAGCCAGTTCGGTCAAAGCTCGAGCTCAATACCGTCCCCTCTTCTACGGCGCTGAAGCCGATCAGCCTCGACCTCATGCCAGCCCCTCCCGACATCCCGTCCCCGACGGGTGTCACCGGCCCCCTCTGCAGCCGATCGGCGTCTCTCGCCGACCTGGCTCGGCGGTTCGGTCCGGGCGCGGCCATATTCGACGACATCCTCGAGAGCACCTGTGGGCGCAATCCGAGCGACCCACCGAGTGGAGACACCACGTCGTGCACGAGGCCGGTGGAGAGCGGCCGGGACATCGTCCGCCTCGGCGTGCACATGCACCTATTGGGCCGAGGCATGAAGATCGTGCTCAACCCCGGGACGCCCGAGGCAAAGACCCTCTTGGACGTGACCAACTACAACTTCGACTACCAACGCTCGTACACCTTGAAGACCCCAGTGCTGACCAAGCCGGGCGACACCATCGGGATCACTTGCGCCTACGACCCGACCCTGCGCCAGGAGCTCCCGCAATTGCGGAAGCTCCCACCGCGCTACGTGACCTGGGGCGACGGATCATCCGACGAGATGTGCCTGGCCATGATCTCGACCGTGTCGGCGACGGGCAAGGCCGTCTACTGAGTCGTCGAGTTTGGGCTGGGCGGTCGGCGCTATGAGCTGGGCTGGAGGCCGTTGCCCTCGGCCGACGGCGGAAGGGCGCGCCACAGAAGGGCGGGCTGATCACCTGTAGCACAAGAGGAGCCGTGGTTCCGCTTGTGCTAAATTATCCGGACCCACCCCTCCGCTCCTGGTTGGCCCCATCGTTTCCCGCCGGCCGGCCTATCGGTACCTCGCCCAAGACGCACCACGGACAGGACGGCCCATGACCAAATCACTCGAGCGATCGAACTACAAGGTGACCTTCGTGGTCCTCTTGATCGGCACCGTCTCCTACGCCCTCTTGCAGTCGCTAGTGATCCCGGTGCTGTCAACCATCCAACACGACCTCCACACCTCACAGGGCACGGTCACCTGGGTACTCACCATCTATCTGTTGTCAGCGTCCATATTCACGCCCATCCTCGGCCGGGTCGGCGACATGATCGGCAAAGAGCGCGTGCTGGTGGCAACCCTGTTGGCCCTGGCCGCCGGGTCGGCACTGGCGGCGGTGTCCCATTCGATCGGCATCCTGATCCTGGCCCGCGCCATCCAAGGAGTCGGTGGGGCGGTCATCCCCTTGTCCTTCGGGATCATCCGCGATGAATTCCCGACAGCCAAGGTGGCCGGCGGTGTTGGCATCATCGCCGCCATGCTGGCCGTTGGAGCGGGTGCCGCCGTCGTCCTCGCCGGCCCGATCGTCAAGCAACTCAACTACCACTGGCTGTTCTGGATCCCCTTCATCACCACCGTGCTGGCTGCTGTCCTGGCCCACTTCTTTGTCCCCGAGTCGCCCCAACGGACGCCTGGAAAGATCAGCTGGCTGGCCGCCGTCTTGTTGTCAGGGTGGCTGGTCGCCCTCCTGGTCGGCGTGAGCGAGGCGCCTGATTGGGGCTGGGGATCGTTCAAGGTCCTCGGGCTGATCGTCCTCGCTGTCATCCTGGGCGTGGCCTGGGTCGTCGTCGAGGTCCGGTCTCGTCAGCCCCTCATCGACATGAAGATGATGCGGGTGCCGGCCGTCTGGACCAACAACCTGGTGGCCCTGCTCTTCGGGTTCGGCATGTACGCCTACATGGCCTTCTTGCCCGAGTTCGTCCAGACGCCCAAGTCGACCGGCTATGGGTTCGGGGCGAGCATCATCCAATCGGGCCTCTACCTGCTGCCCCTCACTGTCACCATGTTCGTCTTCGGACTGCTGTCCGGAAAGATCGCCGCCGGCATAGGGTCGAAGGCCGCCGTCATCATCGGAGCGGGCTTCGCTTGCGCCTCCTACTTCATGATTGCCTTCGCCCACTCGGCGTCATGGCAGATCTACATCTCCTCCACCTTGATCGGCATCGGCCTCGGCCTCGCCTTCTCGGCCATGTCCAACCTCATCGTCCAGGCCGTGCCCCCGGCCCAGACCGGGGTGGCAAGCGGCATGAACGCGAACATCCGAACCATCGGCGGGGCTGTAGGGTCGGCCGTCATGTCGACCATCGTCACCGCCACCCTGCTCCGCGACGGCTTCCCGTCCATCGCCGGCTACTCACGGGGATTCGCCTTCTTGGGCGTCGTGACGATCGCCGCCGTCATCGCCGCTGCGTTCATCCCGACCGCCACCTCCAAGGCCGCCCACGACGATCATGGAAGCCACCTGATGAATGCCGAGCTGGCCATCGCCCCCGGCGGAACGCTGACCGAAGGATGACGCCAGCCTCGACGGCACTCCGCTCACCCCAGACTTCGGAGGGCAACGGAGGCGACCCATCCGCAACCGCTGCGCCGGCGGGCAACTCGGCGGTCGCCCCTCCACCGCTACGTCGAGACGCCGCCCGCAACCGGGACAAGATCCTGACAGCCGCCAGGGTCGCCTTCGACGAGGAGGGATTCGACGTCGGTGTCGATGCCATCGCCCAACGGGCGGGTGTCGGGATCGGGACCGTCTACCGCCGATTTCCCACCAAGGAGCTTCTCATCGAAGCGGTGGTCGGAGAGGTACTGAGCAAGGTACTCGCCGCTGGGCAGGCGGCGGTCGAAGAGGAGTCGGCTGAAGAGGGTCTCGCCGCCTACATTCGGGCGGTCGGATGGCTGCAGTTCGAGCACTCGGGATGTCTCGCCCGTCTCTGGAACGACTCGCACGCCGAGGTCCGCGATCAGATCGAGGAGGTCACGACGGTACTGCTGACCCGAGCCCAACTGGCTGGAGCTTTGCGTCCCGAGCTGGTCTACGAGGACGTAGTCGTGCTGCTGTGGTCCTTGCGAGGTGTCATCGAGACCATCGCTTCGATCTCCTCCGATGGCTGGCTCCGCCACCTCGACCTTTTGCTTTCGTCTCTTGCCCCGAACGGCAAGCCGCTGACACACCCGCCCCTGACCGCCACCCAGATCCGGGAGGCCAAGACCGCCCAGGGCCACCGCCGGGCCTCGCCGACTCACCTCACCTGATCCACCGGGCGTGCCTTTGACGGCCCATCTGCCGACGGGTTCAGCGCACCCGCCCGACAGGGGGCTCGTCGTAACAGATGAACTCCACCAGGTTCTGGTCGGGATCTCGCACGTAGACACTGACGCCTGTCCCTGAGCCTCCGGCACGGCCTCCCTGCCTGTCGACCGGACCGTGCAGTAGGGGCACCTCGGCGTCTTCCAACATCTGCGTCAAGGCGTCGTAGCCTCCCTCCCACACGAAGCAGAGGTCCCCACAGCCCGGCACAGCCGTCGGTCCGCGGAGGTTGGCGGTGAAGCCGTCAGGATGGACGTTGATCTTGTTGTTCCCGCAGGCGAGCGAATAGATCGGGTACCTCCCTGCCATCCACTCGTCCTCGTCGACCGTGGTGAACCCCAGGCGTTTGTAGAACGCCATGAACCGTTCACCATCAGCCGTCGGGAGAGCCACGTGGTCGAGACCTGCGATGGGCATCCACACTCCCTTGCGGTAGGAAGGTGCCCATCGTAGGGATCCGCCATCACCGGCGCTGTCTGTCGGGCCCTCTCACCACCTGCCGTTAGGTTTGGAGATCTGTCGGCGACGGTGATCGCCGACGAAGAGAGGTCGCCACCAGATGAGAGTCGGAGTCCACCTCCCCCAATATGGACGAGTGGCGGGTGCTGCGGCCATCACCCAGGCGGCTCGTCACGCAGAGGCCCTCGGCTTCGAGGATGTGTGGGTCAGCGACCACATCGTCCATCCTGCATCCCAGTCCTACCCGTCGCCCTACCTGTTCGACCCCCTGATCACCCTCACCTGGGCGGCCGCGTCCACTGAACGCATCGGCCTCGGCACGAGCGTCCTTGTGGTGCCCACGCACAACCCGCTCGAGCTCGCCAACGCGCTGGCCAGCCTCGACGCCCTGTCTGCTGGTCGTGTGACCATCGCCGTCGGCGTCGGCTGGTCGGAGAAGGAGTACACCGCACTTGGTTACGGGTTCCACAACCGCGGCCGGCGCCTCGACGAAGCGGTCGATCTCTTTCGGGCGGTGTGGTCCGAGGACCCGGTGAGCTTCCACGGTGAGTTCACCTCGTTCGATGACCTGCGCATCCTGCCGAAGCCGCACCGCCAGATTCCGATCTGGATCGGCGGTGGGAGTGAGGCGGCCTATCGGCGCACCGCCGATCGAGGTGATGGATTCCAGGCCGTCGGGCTGACTCCTGAAAAGGCCGCACCGGTCGTGGCGCGCGTTCGCCAGGATCACCCGGAGGCGGCCTTCCCGATCTCGCTGCGCACCGGATGGGATCCGCAGGGAATGGACCCTGGCCTGATCCGCCACGAGCTGGCTGCCTTCACCGAAGCGGGGATCCAACACATCGTGTCGGCCCCGTGGAGGAAGAACCTCGACGACTGGCTGCGCTCCCTGGACCTCCTGGCCGAGCTGGTGCTCTGACCTAGCTCGAACGCGGCGCGCTCGAAGCTCTTGCGGCCGTGTCGTTTAGTGGCTACGCATATTTTGCAATCGTAAGTTGCACGTGGCGAACAGCCTTTAAGTCAAATGGAGGGTCTATTCCGGTTGTCTATCGAACTGATGAATCGTCAGTTTCTCCTTAAACTCCCTGATCAAGAGGCCAGATTCGAAGATAATAGAGAAATAGTGGTCTTTTATATTGACCTTTTGGACTGCAAGTCTTAATCTCCACCTCAGGCAATCTCGATTGCCCGCTGAATTGCGACTGGCCTGATTTTGGGGGGGCTTGAGCAATTGAGGTTCAGGCCAGCTGCTGCAACCGCAGTAGCTGGATTTCGGGACATCTGTCCCATGACTCAGTTGGGGGAACATCTTGCGCCGCCTCTTAGTACCTCTGTGTGTCAGCGTCGTCGCGCTACTCGCCAGCGCCGCTGTCATCCCGATCGCTCCAGCCTCCGCCGCTTCGAGCAGCACGCCCATCGTGGTGGGCGGCGAGGGAAGCCTGGCTGAGAATCCAGACATCAGCGCAGGATTCAATGCCGGCCTCTATCGGTTCAATCAAGCCGGTGGCCTCGATGGCCGGAAGATTCAGTACACCGGATTCCTAGACGACGGGTTCAGCCCTGCCACCAGCCTCACCAATGTGCAGCAGCTCGTGGACAACAAGCACGTGATGGCTGTCGTGCCCCTACTGAGCTCCGTCGCCACGAGTGCGACGGGCGCGTTCCTCGCCACAAACAAGACGCCATTCGTCGGCTGGTCGATCAACGCTGCATTCGAGACCCAGCCGAAGTGGGGCTTCGGGATCAACGGCAACCAGGGGAACCCGCAGGTGCAAGGCCTGTCGGGAATGCTCCAACTGCTTCAGGCCACGGGCAACGCCAAGACTCCTCACAAGCTCAAGCTGGCCCTGATCGCCGAGAACATCCCCGGCGGCATCATCTCCAACGCGTCGCTCGCCGGAGTCGCCACGGTGGCGGGAATCGATGTCGTGTACCAGAAGGCACCAGTGCCGATCTCAGGGGTGACGACTTATGCCCCCTATGCCCAGGCCCTCGTCAGCTCAGGTGCCAACGCCATCTACCAGGTGCTGGACGCCCCTGACTCGGTGGGGCTCGCGGCCGCACTCAAGTCGGACAACTTCAAGGGACCGGTCGTCAACGGAGTCACCTACTTCCCAGGTCAGCTGGCCAGCCAGCCCAACGAGGCAGCAGCCCTGAATGGCGTCTACATCGAGAACGAGTTCCCAGCCAATGAGAACAACACTGCCGCCACCAAGCAGGAGTCCAAGGACCTCGTGTCGACGGGTCAGCCTGGCAATCTGACCTCTGGCGTGTCGGTCGGGTACTGGTCGGCCATTGTGTTCGAGCAGATGCTGAAAGCCACCTTGCAGAAGGTTGGAGGCAACCCGTCCAAGGTAACCGGAGCCACCCTACAAAAGACGGTAACGGGTGGCTGGACCTACAAGGACCCGATCGCCGGTGGGATAGGGACCGAGACGTTCCCGGCCGCCGAGACCATCCCGACAGGCTGCGGAACGCTCATCAAGACGGTCGGCACCAAGTACCAGCAGACCACGCCGTATCAGTGCCTCGGAGCGGTCAACATCAAGACCAAGCAGGTACTCAGCCAGACAACAGGCAAGCCGACGGGCGTCTACAAGCCCCCGACCTGACCCTCACCACGACGTCCACGACGTCCACGACGGCTGGGGCAACTGCCCCAGCCGTCGTGGCGCGTGCGGGCCGAGCAGTCACAGGCGACATCCGAGCTACCCGCTCCATTCCGGGGCTGTCACTCGAGCCGACCGACCGATCGGTTGGCCTGACCGCTCGGCTCACACCCGTCCGCCGACGAGTTCACGGCGTCTCGGCCGGCCCTCCATCAGAGTCGTTGCTCGGCGGGGCGCCCTAGTTCGAAAGGCCGCCCGCCTCGCGGCCAATCCAGAGGAGTCACTCGAGAGACTGTCTCCGAAGGACCGCTCGGCACTCGGGAGTTAGGCGACCCGAAGCGGATGACGTTGTGGTCCGTGTCGATATGGACGCCCTCGAGCAGACCGTATGAGGTTTCGACGGGCATCAGTGTGCGGCCGTTGATGTTCGGCTGGCGCCACTCATGGGCGAGAGCCACGGCATCCTCCACGTACAGATATGCCGCACTGGCGTGAAACAAGGGATCGAAATCGATCTGCGCAGTGAGATGGATTACCACGTCGTTCCGCTTGGCTAATCCGTATCCGCCACTGTCGTATTCCTTTACCTCGAACCCCAGCGATTCATAGTGATCCATCGCCTGGCGCAGGTCAGTGACCGCGAATATTGGCGCGATCGACGTCAGCTGAGTGCTGGGCGAGGGGGCCATAGGCCATTTTGGCATCCCCATCACCAAGATTTCGGGCGCCCCAGCTCCTGTCGGACCCCATGCATCACTGCCATAGCATCGAGAGTGCGGTCGGGTTAGAGATCGATTCGGTGAACACCCACCGGATCAGCGTCGACAGCAGAGAGGGAGCGAGATTCGCATGAGTGATCCTTCCAGCCAGCCGATCCCGGCTGATGACCCGGATCGCCAGCTCGTCGTGGCCCGACCCGATGAAGACGGCTCTCTGCCCCACATCTCACTGGCCGGTGAGACCTACACGATCTTGTTGGCAGGCGAGGACACAGCCGGCCGCTACACGTTGATCGACATGCACGTCCCGGACGGCGGTGGACCGCCGCCTCATCGCCACGACTTCGAGGAGATGTTCACCGTCATCGACGGGGAGCTGGACATCACGTTTCGTGGGGAGCACCTGGTGGCAAAGGCCGGGGAAACCGTGAATGTGCCGGCCAACGCCCCATGGGTTTCATAACGCATCCGGGAAGGCTGTGCGCCTCCTATGCATGTGCTCCCCTTCTGGCCAGGAGGAGTTCTTCATGGAAGTCGGTGTCGAAGTCGAAAGTCGGACTGCGCCGCCTCCCGAGCTGGGCAGCGGCGCAGTCGGTGAGATGATGGCGAAAGCTGCAGAGCTGGCCCCTCGCTATCGGACCGACCTCATGCTCCCCTGAAACCAGGGCTCGTCGCTTGACAGTGGTGAAACACCCGGTCAGGAGCTGCTCGACTGTCCAGTCAGCACCACCTTCAGGGCACCAGTCTCTCCAGCTCTCGCGGAGAGGTCGTAGGCCTCCATCGTTTCGTCCAGTTTGAAGTGACGTGTAGCGAACTGTCCTGCGTTGTCCGATGACTCGTGGCGAACGCAACAACGTCAGCACCAAGAGGTACCGACGTGATGGTGTAGGGGTCGGGCCGGGGCGC
>PLSY01000224.1:0-4118 GCA_003164275.1 Acidimicrobiaceae bacterium
GCGGCGCCGTCGGAGATCTGCGAGGCGTTGCCGGCGGTGATGGTGCCCTCCTTGTCGAAGGCGGGCTTCAGCTTGGCCAGCGACTCGGCGGTCGTCTCGGGCCGGACGCCCTCGTCGGTGTCGACCACGATGGGGTCGCCCTTGCGCTGGGGGACGTGCACCGGGACGATCTCCTCGGCGAACTTNNCGCTCGGTGCCGAGGCCCATGGCGCACTGGTCGAAGGCGCAGAAGAGCCCGTCGTACATCATCGAGTCGACGACCTTCTGGTCGCCGATCCGGTAGCCGCCCCGGGCGCCGGGGAGCAGGTAGGGCGCCTGGGTCATCGACTCCATCCCACCGGCGACCACGATGTCGGCCTCGCCGGCGTTGATCAGCAGGTCGGCCAGGTAGATGGCGTTGAGCCCGGAGAGGCACACCTTGTTGATGGTGGAGGCGGGCACGTCCATCGGGATGCCGCCCTTGACGGCCGCCTGGCGGGCGGTGATCTGGCCGGTGCCGGCCAGGATGACCTGGCCCATGAAGACGTAGTCCACCTGATCGGGGGTGATGCCGGCCCGCTCGAGTGCGGCGGCAATGGCGAATCCGCCGAGTTGGGTGGCGGCGAATCCGCCGAGAGCTCCCGAGAGCTTGCCAATTGGGGTCCGAGCACCTGCGACGACGACGGTTCCGGGCATAACGACCTCCGCGGCCTTTCGGCCATTTGGGCGGCGTCCCCCATCGGGTTCGCCACAAGGACGTCGACCATGATACGGCCTTAGCCCCCTGATGAACACCCTGGTCGCCGCCTTTGGGCGGACGACGGTTCTCAGCTGGAGGAGCGACGGTCGCCGCGCTGCGCCGCGCACTACGGATAGCCCAGGGTTCGCCATTGGCGCTCGGGCTATCCTCGGCTGCCATGCAGGAGTTCCTCACAGCCATCCAGTCGGGCGTCGGCGGCGACGCGCTTGCCGCCATCCCCCTTCCCGAGACCTACCGGGGCGCCTTCGTGCGACGGGACGAAGTAGCGATGTTCGACGGCATGGAGTCCGAGGAGAAGGATCCGAGAAAGTCCCTCCATGTGGCCGATGTGGCCGTGCCCGAACTGGCACCCGATGAGGCCTACATCGCCGTCATGGCCAGTGCCATCAACTTCAACACGGTATGGACCTCCATCTTCGAGCCCCTTCCCACCTTCGGCTTCCTCGACAGGCTGGGGAAGGAGAGCAGTTGGGGCAAGCGCCACGCCCTCGACTACCACGTGGTTGGCTCTGATGCCTCCGGTGTCGTTCTGCGAACCGGGTCAGCCGTCAGGAACTGGAAGCCCGGCGACAAGGTCACCGTGCACTGCAACTATGTGGACGACCAGAGTCCGAGTGCCCACGATGACTCGATCCTCGCCGACAACCAGCGCATCTGGGGTTTCGAGACCAACTTCGGCGGGCTGGCTGACCTGGCCGTCGTGAAGGCCAACCAGCTGATGCCGAAACCCAAGCACCTGACATGGGAGGAGTCGGCGGCCAATGCCCTGTGCAACAGCACCTCCTACCGGATGCTGGTGTCGAAGAACGGCGCTCACATGCAACAGGGCGACAAGGTCCTCGTGTGGGGAGCGTCGGGCGGCCTCGGCGCCTACGCCGTCCAGTACGTGTTGAACGGGGGTGGAACCCCGGTCGGCGTGGTCTCCTCGCAGTCCAAGGTCGACCTCCTCCACGAGCTCGGCGTCGAGGCTGTCATCGATCGCAAGGCGGCGAACTACCGGTTCTGGAAGGACGAGCACACTCAGGACGAGTCCGAGTGGCGACGGTTGGGCAAGGACGTCCGTGCCCTGGTCGGAGAGGACGTGGACATCGTCTTCGAGCACCCCGGACGCCAGACGATGGGCGCGTCGGTCTTCGCTGCCAAGCGGGGCGGGACCATCGTGACGTGTGCCGCGACGTCTGGGTACATGATCGAGTACGACAACAGGCACCTGTGGATGAAGCTCAAGACCATCAAGGGCTCGCACTTCGCCAACTACCGCGAGGCGTGGGACGCCAATCAACTGGTCTGTGAGGGCAAGATCCTCCCGCCGCTGTCGGCCGTGTACACCCTCGACAACGTGGGCGAGGCCGCTTATCAGGTCCACCGCAACCTCCATGAGGGCAAGATCGGGGTGCTGTGCCTCGCCCCCGAAGAGGGACTCGGAATCGACGACCAGGAGTTGCGCGAGAAAGTGGGGGAGGACCGCATCACACTCTTTAGGAGGCATGAAGCATGACGACCCCCCAGTTGACCGAGATCGACCACGTCGCCATCGCCGTGAACGACCTCGACGCGGCCATCGACTACTACGCCGAGACCTTCGGGGCGACCGTCACCCACCGCGAGCTCGTGGTATCCGACGGCGTGGAAGAGGCCCTGTTGAAAGTGGCAGACAGCTATATCCAGCTGCTCACACCCACCCGGGACGACTCGCCGGTGGCCAAATACCTGGCCAACAAGGGCGAAGGCATCCATCACGTCGGCTACCGGGTTGATGACTGCGCAGCCGCCCTCCAGTCGGTCAAGGACCACGGCGGCCGGACCATCGATGAGGCGCCCCGTCCCGGTTCCCGGGGGACGACCGTCGCCTTCGTCCATCCGAAGAGTGCCTTTGGGACCCTTATCGAACTCGTCCAGGAGTGACCGGCGACCTCGATGGACACGGCTACGCCATGGCGCGGTGAGCGACAGCTGGGAAGGCCCTCCACCGGGGTGACCCCTCGTTCCTGGAGCGGTCGGGCCCGACGGGTGCAGCTGTGCAGCTGAGCCCGGTCCCGGACCTCCCTTTGGCGGACATGAAGGCCGGATCGGGCGATGGACCTGCCGAGGGTGCGGCGTCAGATCGGGTGGTTGCCCCGACCCGTGGAACCCCGAAGGTCAAAGAGGACCTGCCCCAGATACCGGCGAAGAAGGCCCCGAAGGCCGACAAGAACGTGGCGGCAGGGAGTCGTGTGCCGAGCGCCCGGCGGATCGACGACGCGGACGGCTCGTTCGCCCCCGGGGTGTCGACCAAGCTGTCGACCTACGTCTACCTGTTGGTCGATCCGAGAACCGGACGGCCCTTTTTCGTCGGTCGGGGCAGAGGCGACCGGTGCTTCCGGCATGTACGAGAAGCAAGGGTAGGTGCCAAAGAGTCGAAGGCGGACAGCAAGTACCCGATGCTCGACCGCATCCGCACGATCGAAGCGGAGGGGCGCCCGGTCAGGATTGACGTGCTGCGGTACGGGCTGAGCCGGGACGAGGCCCTGATGGTCGAGGCTTCGGTGAGTGATGCGCTGGGCCTCGGGGCCAAGGAACTGGGTAGCCAGCGCCGGCCGGCGGTCGAAGTCAGCTCGTTGCTCGCCAAGCGGGTCAAGTTCAAGCGGGCCCATCAGGTCGTCATCTGCCGCGTCGGGCCCGTAGGGGTCGACGCCGACTACGAGACGGCACGACACGGGTGGCGCATCGGCCAGCGTTGGACCGACCCGGCCTCGGTGCGGTCGCCGAAGTGGGCCGTTTTGGTGGTCGGCGACCTGGTCACCGGCGTGCACCGCATCGAGGGTTGGGAGCCGACCGAGGGCCCCGGCCCCGGCCGGCACTCTTTTTTTGGACCACCCGATCGGGAGCTGGAGAAGCGGTACGTCGGCAAGTCTGTCGCCCCCTACCTGGGGACGGCCTCCCAGAGTCCCGTCACCTACGTCTGGTGCGGCCCCCACTGGGTGAACTCGCCTCGTTGAACTTCCCCGAGTCCGCCAACTCGGGGTCACGATCGGGGCCCCTTCTTCGCGTCGATTAGCCTCACTGTCCATGGATCACCCGATGACCCAACGACTTGAAGAACTGGCCGAGCGTCGCGAGCTGGCCCGCAATGCGGGGTCACCCCGGGCGGTGGAGAAACACCACGCCAAGGGCAAGATGACAGCCCGAGAGCGGATCGATTACTTGCTCGACGACGGCTCCTTCCAAGAGCTCGACATGCTGGCCCGCCATCGCGCCCACGGCATGGGCCTGGAGGAGAACCGGCCCTACACCGACGGGGTCATCACCGGCTTCGGCACCATCGAGGGTCGCCGGGTCTGCGTCTTCAGTCAGGACTTCACCGTCTTCGGAGGTGCCCTCGGCGAGGTGTTCGCCGAGA
>PLSY01000224.1:4229-4630 GCA_003164275.1 Acidimicrobiaceae bacterium
GAGGACGTGACCCTGGAGGAGTTGGGAGGGGCCATGAGCCATGCCACGAAGTCCGGAGTCGCCGCTTTCGTGTCCCCGGACGAGAAGTCGTGCCTCGACGACGTCCGCTACCTCTTGAGCTTCCTCCCCTCCAACAACCTGGAGGAGGCGCCCCTGCTCGTGTCGGGGGACGACCCTGAGCGCTTGACACCCGAGCTGACCGACCTGATGCCCGCCTCGCCCAACCAGCCCTACGACATGAAAAAGGTCATCGAGGCGGTGGTCGATGAGGGCGAGTTCTTCGAGGTCAACCACCACTGGGCCATGAACCTCATCTGCGGTTTCGGCCGCATCGACGGCCGTGCCGTGGGCATCGTGGGCAACCAGCCGCAGATGCTCGCCGGCGTGCTGGACATCGACGC